>CANQVX010000004.1 GCA_947627355.1 uncultured Bacilli bacterium
ATGGCGGAACAGGTGGGACTCGAACCCACGCGCCAGTTGCCCAACCTATATCCTTAGCAGGGATACCTCTTCACCACTTGAGTACTGTTCCGGGTTGCTTTTGTATCATATCACAAAATGGTAAAATATGCAATATTTCTATGATTAAAAACGAAAATATGTTAGAATATTACCGGATGGTGAAAAGAAAATGTCAACAAAAAGCGAAAATAAAAAGAAGAACTTTATTGATCGCTACTTCCATATTAGTGAACGAGGATCAACCATTGGAAGAGAACTATTAAGTGGTTTTATAGTATTTCTTGCAATGCTTTATATTTTACCGGTCAATACGAGTATTTTAGGGAATGCATTAGGTTCTAGTGGGGCTGTTTTTATAGCTACTGCAATCTGTAGTGCACTTGCCACAATTGTGATGGGCTTAGTTGCTAAATTTCCAGTTGCTTTAAGTGCTGGAATGGGAATGAATGCCTTTATTGCTTTTACAGTCTGTGGAACTTTAGGTTATAGTGCAGGCGAGGCTTTAACCTTAATATTTATATCAGGTGTTTTATTTTTAATAATTACTTTAACACCACTAAGGGAAAAAATAATAAATGCCATACCACAAAGTTTAAAATATGCAATTAGCGCAGGGCTTGGCGCCTTTATTTGCTTTGTTGGTTTAAAGATGGGTGGAATAATACAATCAGATTCAGGAACTTTAGTAGCACTTGGAAATTTAAAAGATCCAACTGTTTTACTTGGCTTATTTGGCGTTTTATTAGTTTTAGTGCTACTTACTTGTAAAAACAATATGGTTAAGAAATTAGCTATTGTTATATCAATGCTTGCTGTTACTATTATTGGTTTAATTCTTGGCTGGTGTGGCGTAAGTAATATGCCAAGTTTTACTAATGAAGCTATGAAAATGAAAGGCATAAGTGAAATATCTAAAACATTTGGTAAATGTTTTTTAAACTTTAAAGTTTTGACTAATTTTCGTTCTTATGCGGTTATCTTTTCTTTAATATTTGTTAATATGTTTGATACCACAGCAACTTTACTTGCGGTTGGAAAAAGTGCTGGTTTTATCGATGAAAACGGCAATTTAACCAATGCAAAGAAAGCAATGCTTGTTGATGCTGGTGGTGCTGTTGTATGTGGAATATTAGGGACTTCAACAGTTACAAGTTTTGCTGAAAGTACTATTGGTGTTGAAAGTGGTGGTAGAACTGGTTTATCAGCAACCTTTACCGGTATTCTATTTGCTTTAACCTTACTTATTTTACCAGTCTTTAATGTTTTCATGCCTGTTAATAATTTAACACCTATTACATCTCTTGCTTTAGTTGCTGTTGGAGCAATGATGTTTTCTAATCTAAAAGAAATTGATTGGAATGATAAAATCATTGTCTTTTCATCTTTTGTTACAGTTATTATGATGTTACTTTGCTATTCTGTCTCTGATGGTTTAGGACTAGGTTTAATTAGTTATTGTTTGATGATGCTTGTATCTAATAATGGTAAAAAGGTTCATCCATTAGTCTATGGAATTGCTTGTTTCTTTGTTCTTAATTATGTTTTATCCGCTGTTTTATTAAGCTAATAGGAGATATCTAAATGAAAGCTAAAAAGATTCTATTAATATCTTGTTTAATATTATTTCTTGGAGGATGTAGTAAACATCAAACAACTAGTTCTAGTTCAAGTTTTAGTTCTAGTGATGTTAGTATCTCTTCAACCTCATCAATTGAATACATTGATGAAGCAATGGTTCATTATGTTGAATCACTAATTGAAGAATTGCCGAATCCTTCGACAAATAATGAAGTTGTAAAGCAAATATTTACAGCTAAAGAATTCTATGATGCGCTTGCTGAACTTGACAAGACTCATGTTTATAACTTCACAAAATTAAACAATTATGTTTCAGCAATCTATGATTATGTTAAACCTGATTTAGCCTATACATCGGAATATGAAGTTGCTTTATATATATTTTTATACGATGATTTACCTAACAATTATATAACTAAAAACGAAGCCACTGACTTGGGTTGGAATGGTAGTGGTTCTAGTTTATGGAATGTATGCCCTAATAAAAGTATTGGTGGGGATCAATTCTATAATCGAGAAGGATTACTTCCAACTAATACTACTTATTATGAATGTGATATTGATTATAATGGAAGGTCAAGAGGTTCTAAACGAATTGTCTATAGTTTAATTAAAGATACCATTTATTATACTCAAGACCATTATGAAAGTTTTGAACAATTATATTGATAATGAGGTAATAATTTTATGAGAAAAGTTGTTTATAATATGATTCAAGATGCTTTGTTATTAGCTTTACTTATTATCTTTACTTTGATTAGATTTCCTCTAGGAGCTATTCAATTTACCATGCAATTATTCATAATTTTTATTATTGGTTTAATTTGTAATGTTAAAGATAGTTTATTAGTTATTGGCCTATATTTAATTTTAGGTTTAGTAGGCCTTCCTATATTTAGCAATGGTGGTGGGATTTATTATGTTTATCAACCATCATTTGGCTTTATGATTGGATTTGTTATCTTATGTCCATGTATTAGATTAATACAAAAAGGATTTAACAAATTGAAGTTAAATCCTTATCTTAGCAATATAATAGCCACTTTAATTGGCTTAGTTATTGATTATTTTTGTGGCGTTATCTATGCTTATTTTATTTTTAATTATCATTTGCATGCTGGCTATAACTTTTTTAAGGTCTTTGGTTTAGTTATAGCACCATTTATTATCTTTGATTTAATTAAATGTGTGATAGCAGCAATAGTATCTAAAAAGTTAAGTGATGTTTTAACTATTTTAAATAATCAATCATAGAAGTTTTTAATGGTAACTTCACCTGAATTAACTAGATAATCAACCCCATCATTTTCATTAAAAACAACTAAACTACCATCTGGATTAATATCTTTAACATAACCTATTTTTGAAATTCCTTCTTCATAATCAAATAGAATAGTTTGATTTAAGACACATGAATATTCTTTATAAGTTTGCATTAATTTATCATAATTACGCAAACTTTTTTTAAGGTTTGTTTTAAAGCATTTGATTAAGTCTTTTTCAACTTTTTTAAGTGAATAAGTCATGTTTGTTTGTAAATACATTGAAGTTGCTCTACTACTGATTTTATCGACAAATTCTTTATTATTTACATTTAAACCAGCACCAATTATCAAATAATTTTGTTCGTTATCATATTGTCCTTCAAGTAAGATACCACAGATTTTTTTGTTGCCTATTACAATATCATTTGGCCATTTAATCATCGCGTTTATGTTGTATTTCTTTAACATATCAATAAAACTTAAAGCAATTAAAACACTATATTGATTCATTTCTAATTTAGGCTTTTTAATTAAAATTGATAAGGCTAGTCCTTGATTTGGTTCATTATACCAAATTCTTTTTTTTCTACCTTTTCCCATGGTTTGATTAGTCGCTGTAACATAGCATAAATCACATAGTTCATTTATATGTTCTTTTAAATAATCATTAGTCGAAGTTAACGTATCAAAGTGATAATGTTTCATGATAACTATTCCCCCTAAAAAAAATAGTGTTACGCTTGGTAACACTATTATATCATTTTAAGCTCCAAATAGTAACATTAATAATCCAGCAGCAATAGCACTACCGATTACACCAGCAACATTAGGGCCCATAGCATGCATTAATAAGAAGTTTGAAGGATCTTCTTTCAAGCCTTCTTTATGAACAACACGAGCAGCCATTGGAACAGCACTAACACCAGCAGCACCAATCATAGGATTAATTTTACCTTTGGTAAGTTTACACATCAACTTACCAATTAAGACGCCACCAGCAGTAGCAAAGGCAAAGGCGAAGATACCTAAACCAAAGATACCAAGAGTCTTTAATGTTAAGAAGGTGTCAGCACTAGCAGTAGCACCTACACATAAGCCTAGTAATATAGTTACTAGATATAGAATGGTATTACCAGCAGCTTCAGTAAGTTTTGGTACAACACCAGATTCTTTAATTAAGTTACCTAACATTAAACAACCAATTAATGGTGCACAAGAAGGAATTAAGGCAACAACAATGATTGTTACGATAATTGGAAATAAAATTCTTTTTGTTTTTGATACAGCAATAGGTTCTTCCATTTTGATTAAACGTTCCTTTTTCGTTGTAAGTAAACGAATGATAGGAGGTTGAATGAAAGGAACTAAAGCCATGTATGAATAAGCAGCAATAGAAATAGATGATAATAAATCAGGGGCTAAAGTTTGAGTTACAAGAATGGCTGTAGGTCCATCAGCACCACCAATAATACCGATAGAAGCGGCTTCTTGAGGTGTGAAGTTTAATAATAAAGCGCCTAAAAAAGTAATAAAAATACCAATTTGAGCAGCAGCACCTAAAATCATAGTTTTAGGATTAGCAATTAATGGACCAAAGTCAGTAGTAGCACCAATACCTAAGAATATTAAACATGGATAGATACCGGTTTTAACACCATAATATAGAAAACCTAGTAATCCTGAATAAGAAGTATCAGTACCTTTATTTAATAATTCAGCAACTCTTTGAAGTTCTAATTGATTAGCACCAATTGCATTAGTTATAATTTCAGGATTGTTTGATGCTAGTTTAAAAAGTTCTGATAGTTTTATTGCTTTTGAAGGATCAAGTCCTAATCCTGTAAATAAATTTCTTGCTTGATCTATCGTAATGTTTGCTGCTTTAGCAAAGGCATCAGCGTTATATAACACATCATTAGACTTTTGAAAAATTCCACTTAATGGTAGATTTGCTAGCAACACACCAAAAGCAATTGGAATTAGTAAATAAGGTTCAGCTTTTTTAAATACAGCGAAATACAATAATAACAAAGCAACTAGAATCATGATTAGATTTTTCCAACCACCATTTTGGAAAAATCCAGCGATTCCCGTACTTTTTATGAAATCACCAATTAAATCTAAGATATTCATAAGTGATTACCCCAAAATGACTAGTTCTTGTTTACTTGCAACTGATTGTCCTTTAGAAACATTAATTGATTTAACAACACCATCTTGAGGTGCTAAGATTTCATTTTCAAGTTTCATAGCTTCTAGAATCATTAAAGTATCGCCTTTTTTAACGTTTTGACCGACAGAAATTTTAACATCTAGAATAGTTCCAGCCATTGGAGCTAAAACAGGACTACCTTCACCTGGTTTAACGTTTTCAACTTTCTTTTCTTCTACTTTAGCAGGTTCAGCTTGAATGGTTTTATTTGATTCAGTAACACTTTCAAGTTCTACTTCGTAAACTTTACCGTTTACTTTTACTTTATAAATTTTCATATAATTATTTCTCCTAACCAATTTTATTAACTCTTACAAGACGAGCATCTTGTTTAGTTTCATTTTTGAAATCAATTGTGGCAACTAAAATAGCAGCCATCATATCTTCATCAATTTCATCGACATTAATTTTTGTATCTTCTTTTTTTATATTAACTTGTTGTTTAACATCAAGGGCCTTAATTTTATTCATTAAAGCAATGATAAGATAAATCAAAGTTAAAATAACAAAGACTATAACAATACATAATAGGGCTGGAAGTAAGTTATGAATTACTTGCCAACCACCTAGTTCTAGTAATGAAATCATTAGTTTCACCTACCTAAATATATAAATTAACTTCAACAACTTCATCTTCATTCTTAGGGGCATATTTTTGCGTTAAGAATTTGATAGCAACTTGTTCAAAAAGTGCGATAGAAAGGACATCTTCGTCACATTTTACTAAGTCTTTATATTGTTGTTTTAGTTTCTTGAATTGTGGTGGAATATCATCAGCTGGACGATAAGTGATTACAGGATCATCATGAATAATTTTATGTAATACTTCTTTATCGATTTCAGCTGGGGCTTTACCATATAAACCATGAAGATAATCATTGATTTCTTTTGGTACCATTTTATAACGTTCACCAGTAATAACATTAAATACAGCTTGAGTTCCAACCATTTGTGATAATGGAGTAACTAATGGTGGATAACCTAAGTCTTTTCTAACCCGAGGAACTTCTTTTAATACTTCATCATATTTATCCATGGCATTTGAACCTTTTAATTGGCTCATCAAGTTAGATAACATACCACCAGGGACTTGATATTTTAAAATATTTGGATTAGAAGTTAAAGCTTTAGGATTTAAAGTACCATTTGCTACATATTTATCTTTAACTTTTGTTAAAATACTAGCAGCGTTATTTAAATGTTCAATGTTTAGTTTTGGATCATATTTAGTATTAGCTAAAGCATAATTGAATGCTTCAGTTGATGGTTGACTAGTACCTCCAGCAAAAGGAGACAAGGCTGTATCGATGATATCAACACCTGCTTCAATTGCTTTTTGATAAGTCATTTCACAAATGCCACCGGTACAATGTGAGTGTAATTCTATCGGTAGATTCGTATTTTTCTTTAATTGTGAGATAAGTTCGTAAGCATCATTTGGAAGTAATACTCCAGCCATATCTTTAATACACAAGCTATCAGCACCCATTTTTTCAACTTCTTTTGCTAATTTAACATAGTATTCAATAGTATGAACTGGACTTGTTGTATAACTTAAAGCAATTTGACAATGGCCATGATATTTTTTGGTCGCATCGACCGCACTTTTTAAGTTTCTAATATCGTTTAAAGCATCAAAAACTCTAATAATATCAATACCATTTTCAAGTGACTTTTGGACAAACTTTTCAACAATGTCATCAGCATAATGCTTATAACCTAAAATGTTTTGTCCTCGAAAAAGCATTTGCAGTTTAGTATTTTTACATATTTTTCTAATAGCTCTTAATCTTTCCCAAGGATCTTCGTTTAAAAATCTTAAACAAGCATCAAAAGTAGCTCCACCCCAAACTTCTAAAGCATAATAACCAGCTTTATCCATTTCACCAACACAGGAAAGGATTTCTTCAGTTGTCATGCGGGTAGCAATTAATGATTGTGAGCCATCTCTTAATGCTGTATCAACAATTTTTACTCCCATAAGCTTTATCCTTAAATTTCATTAACAACTTTTTTAAGGGCATCTAAAGCTTCATCAGGAAGTTTATCAAAATCACCTAAATCAGATACATAATCTAGACGATCTTTCATTCTAGCTTTTACGTTTTGTAAATAAGCTTTATCATTAAAATTAGGATTGAATCCTTCGATTGGTAAATATTGTAATTCACTAAATGGACCAAAAGCTTCAAATTTTGCTTTGTCTAGAACAATTTCTTCGATTGAACCTAGAGTAATAGCAGGAGTAACTTTTTTATCTAAGAAGAAACCAGTATTAATGATATAGCAATCAACACCCATATCTTTAAATAATGATTTGAACTTTTCATAATCTTTTGATAATTCATATAATCTAAATGGATTAGCATATGGAACAATAACTAGTTTATCAGGATCTTCACCCTTGATATATTCGGCTGTAGTTCTTTTAGTTGCAAGAGTTGCACCCATAACTGAAGCAAGTTCTGGAGAATTTACTTTAACAACTGGAGGTAAAGTATTATCTTTCATAATCCAGAAAATAGCATTAGTTTTTTCATCAAATTTATATTTTCTATTAGGAGTTGCAAATTTAGATTTAACTGTACGACCATTACCATTACGAACATCTTCGTTAACTGGAACGATTCTACCTTGGTTATCTCTAGTTGCACCAACGTTTTGAATAGTTACAAAATATTTTGATTGAGGATTTGTTAAAGGATAGTCTTGAGTCTTATCAAAATATGATTGTTCTAGACAAATTGATGAGCCATCAGTATTTGAAATAATAAAAGCATCATCATGTAAAACTGTTGTATTAAATCTGCCACCATGATTTGATAAAGTGATTGTTGATTTACCACTACCAGATAAACCAAAGACAGAAATAACTTTAGATTTATTGTTTTCTAAATCAAATCTCTTTTGACCACCATGACATGCTGTATAGCCATGACGAGCAGCAAGTGACCAAGCTAGAGTTAAAGTTCCTTTTTTATGTTCACCAAAGTAACGCATACCAAGTAAGCAAGCACAGTTATGTTCGCTATCAAATAAAGCAAGTCCTTCTGGATATTGACTTGGATAATAATCAGGATCTGAATAAATAAAGATGTCGCCTTCGTCAATTAATTTAGAATCTTTATACATCTTGGTATATTCTTCATCAACGATTTGGAAGTTCATTAACCAAGAATATAAGTTGTTTTCAAATCCTTTAGGTGTAAGTAGGTGAGCCTTAACCATGAAATCTTTATCAAGACCTACATATACTTGAGCATGGTAAAGTGTCTTATCTTTTGATGCAAATTCAACTTCTCTTAATAAAGAAGCGAAAGATTCAACATTAGTTTTGTCAACAAGTCTTCTTAAACGAGCTTGTCTTCCAGTGATTGCACCATCATTGAAGATTAATACTTTAGAATGTTCTTTTAGTCCTAATTCTTTTGCGTGAGCAACTTCTAAATCACTTACAATTGTACCATTAGCGTTTTTTGCAAGTTCATATGCTTGTTGCATAGAAGTTACTTCAATAACATTGTTTCGATAAAACATTGTTTCAATTGTTGTTCTAATTTTTGAAAATAGAACATCGTTTTTGATGCCAATTTCTTCGATTGGCATATTACTTTTTGTAGCCATAAATTTTATTGCCTCCATTACTTATTTTATTTGTTTTCGGTCTTAAAAAATGATAAAAAACTAAAAAACCGAAAATCAAAATAATTGTAGCACATTATTGGACTAAAATAAATATGTAAAACAAAAAAATGTAATTTAAATGCATCAAAAAAGGTTTCTAAAAGAAACCTTAATGACTCAATCATGAATAAATTCTATTAAAACTCCAAGACTTTTTAAAAGCCCATAAAAATCATCCCAAATATAATCTACACAACTACAATTTTTAACAATAATTGGATAGCTTGTTAGAATACCAAGTAGACTTAAAACGATAGCAAAGTAAGGATCGTTTTCAGAGTCGACTTGTTTTTTAGCATTAGGTAAGTGACCATGAATAATAATATCTTTTTCTGTTTCTTCATATTCACAATCTAAGATCTTTAAAATGTTTTTTAAAATGTTAAGTTGTCTTGCAAAATAAATATTGTTTTTATCGATATCTTTAATCCTTATAGTTAATTCATTAGCGATTGCAAGTCCCATGAATAAAGGTAATGAGTTTTTAGTAACATCTGCTTTAATTTGAGTTAGCAAGATAGGCTTTTTCTTTTTAAGATTACTTATTGATAGTTTATATAAATCAATGTTATTGTTCTTTAAAGTACTAAGCAAATTAAAATCAGATGAAACTGCTTGTTTGCTTAATCCTTTTAGTTGAACATTTCCAGCATAAGGCTTTAAGATAGAAAATAAACTAGCTAGATAATAATCATTATCAGTTGTGATATTACAAGCCTTGAATGTTTGACCAGCTGGAATAGTTAATGAATGATCGCTAGTATCTTCATTAACAATAATGCCAAACTTCTTTAAAATATTAATGTATTGTAAGATATCTTCGCGATTATCGTAAGGATAACAGATAATGATTTTACTAGTTGTTAACATGGTAGGTAAGGCAAGTAACAAACCAGCGATTAAACTAGTGTTATTATAACCATTGATATAAATATTATTTTCATTGCTAAGTGGTTGTTCCATTTTTATCGTATTTCTTTCAACATTGTAAACACTGTTACATTTTTCAAAAATATGACGATATGGTTCAGCACTTTCAATGATTTCACGATTATTGTTTTTTAAAACAACTAATTGATTAGTAAGTGATAATAAAGGAAGCATGTATAAAAACGTATATCTTGATGCTTCAGTGGCAAATACATTATTTGTGATATGGAATTGGTTATTAGTTCCATGAATAACTAAATGATTTTTATATTCTTGAATAATAGCTCCCATTTGTCTACACCAATCAATGGTGCATAAAATATTCTTGCTATAATTAACATTTTTAATTACTGATGTACCTTTTGCAAAACTAGCACATATAATTTCATAATGTAAAAATTTAATAGCAGGAGGAATATTAATTTTTAGTATTTTATTAGCTGATAATTGATAAATTTTTGCTTTCATATCAAATTGCTCCTTTATAAATTCATTATAACATAAAAACTACATATTTTTGTCATCAAAAGTATCTAAATAATTAGCAATTGGTTTGATTACTTTTCTAATGCAACCCTTCTTAAATGGATTTTCAAGTTTAACAGTTTTTAAAAGATTTAAGAAAGATTTACTTCCACCTAGTTTACATAATTGAACATATTGATTCCAAGCATCATTATAATTTTCATTCATTTTATTGAAAAATTGGAAAGCACAAACTTGAGCTAAAGTATAATCAATATAATAGAATGGTGTTTGGAAAATATGAGTTTGTTTAAACCATTTAGCACCTTTATCTAAATATGAACCCTTTGGATATTTTAAATGAGGTAAATATTTCTTTTCAATTTCACGCCATTTAAGTCTTCTATCTTCAGGAGTTACATCAACGTTTTCATAAACATAATGTTGGAATTCATCAACAGCAGCTCCATATGGTAAAAAGGTAACTGCACTGCTAAGATGACTGAACTTATATTTATCAGTTTCATCTTTAAAGAATAAGTTAATCCAAGGATAAGCAAAGAATTCCATGCTCATTGAATGTATTTCACATGCTTCATATGTAGGCCAAATATATTCGAGTAAATCGACATTTTTACAACTATAGCACATGAAAGCATGGCCCATTTCATGAGTTAAAACATCAACGTCTCCACTAGTACCATTGAAGTTAGCAAAGACAAATGGAGCCTTGTAACTTGGAAAAGATGTACAATAACCACCAGCAGCTTTGTTAGGTCTAGATTCTAAATCAAATAGTTCACATTCTTTCATGAAACTAAAGAATTCATCCGTTTCACTCGACATTTCTTTATACATCTTGCTAGCATAACTTAGTAATTCACTAGTAGTTCCTTTAGGCGTAGGATTACCACTTAAGAAGTCTAAGTTGTAATCATAATATTTAATGCCTTTAATGTTTAATCTTTTGGCTTGTCTTCTAAATAGTTTTTTTGTTACAGGCACAACATATTTATAGATTTGATCACGATAACCTTTAACATCTTCTGAATTGTAATCGGTTCTATTTAATCTAAGATAACCAAGTTCAACATAATTTTTATAACCTAGTTTTAAAGCAATTTGATTTCTAACATGAACTAATTCATCAAATAGTTTATCAAATTCTTCCATATGAGCATCAAACCAACGGCCTTGAGCTCTACTAGCTGCTGCTCTTAACTTACGGTCAGGATTTTGTAATAATTTTCCCATTTGTGATAAGTTATAAATCTTACCTTTGAATCTTATTTTTGCTGATGCAATTAAGGCTGAATATTTAGTAACTAACTTATTTTCATTAATAGTATCTTCGATAATCTTTTTATCAAATGATTGTAAAGAAATTTTTGCTATTTCAAAAATAAGTTTACCAAATTCTTTTTCTAAAGCGGTTCTATATGGACTTTCAACTAAAACTTTATAGAATTGGTTTACAAGTTCAACATATTTAGGTGATATTTCATCACATAATTCTTTTTGCTTAGCATAATACTTATCAGCAACATTTAAGGTAAAACGAACTTCAACTAAACTAAAATCAGTTTCAATTTTAGTGCGGTATTCGTTTATTTTCTTTACCATTTCAATTTGCATTTTAGCATTTTTAGCATTTTTAAATTCATCAATCATGGTAAGCATATCAGTGCTTACTTTTTCAATATCAATTGGTTCATAGACAAAATCATTAAATTTTAACATAGTTTTCAACTCCCTTACTTATTTTAACCGATTACTTTTAATTAATAAAGCCTTGTTTTTTGTCGATTTTAAAATGTTATGTTTTATTGGCTTATTTCATATACATATTTAATGAATAAATAGGAGGAAGTAACATGTACCATAGTAAAACCATAACTGAAATTGAAAAAGAATTAGATACCAATTTAGTAACAGGTCTTGATGAAAACAAAGTAATAAATAGAACAAATAAAAATAATAAAAATGAATTAATTGTAAGAAAAAAAGACAATGCTTTTAAAATATTTATAAGACAATTAACTGATCCTTTGATTTATATTTTAGGCATTGCTTTTGTGATATCTTTATTACTTAAAGAATATATTGATGCTATTATCATTTTGATTGTAGTACTAATTAATGCCATAATTGGTACATTTGAAGAACTAAAAGCCGAAAAAGCCTTAGAAGCCTTAAAGAAAATGACTTCTCCTCATTGTCTTGTTAAACGAAACAATAAAATAATTGAAATTCCAGTTAAAGATTTAGTTGTTGGTGATTTAGTTGTTTTAGAAACTGGAAGGACAGTGCCAGCTGATTTAAGATTAACTAAAGCCATTAATTTAAAAATTGATGAATCATCTTTAACAGGTGAATCAATTCCAGTTGTTAAAAATAGTGATGTCATTTTAAATAAAGATACTCCAATTGCTGATAGAGTTAATGTTTGTTATATGTCTAGTAATGTTGTCTATGGTCATGGTGAAGGAATTGTTATTAGTATTGGAATGAATACACAAATCGGAACAATAGCTAAAATGTTAAATGAACAAGAAAAAGAATTGACACCACTACAAAAAAAGTTAGCAGGACTTGGTAAATTTCTAGGAATCTTATCTATTTCAATTTGTTTGCTTTTGTTAATGGTTGCCTTGCTTCAAAAAAGAAATGTTATAGAAATGTTAATTACATCTATTTCACTTGCAGTCGCTGCTATTCCTGAAGGATTAGTAGCAATTGTTACAATTGTTTTATCCTTAGGTGTATCTAAAATGGTTAAGGTAAATACCATTGTAAGAAAACTTCATAGTGTTGAAACGTTAGGCTCAGTAAATGTAATTTGTTCGGATAAAACGGGAACTTTGACTCAAAACAAGATGAAAGTAGTCGAAGCCTATATGAACCATAAAAACTATGAAATAAATAAATTTGATAGGCAACTTGAAACATTAGCCTTAGGTCTTGCTTTATGTAACGATGCTAAAATTGAAAATGATAAAGAAATCGGTGATCCTACTGAAGTAGCCTTACTATCATTTTATAAAAATATCGATTCACTCGACAAATTAGATAAATATAAAAGAATTGATGAAATTCCTTTTGATAGTGATAGGAAGATGATGTCAACACTACATCAAAAAGATTTTTCATCAATTATGTTTTGTAAAGGTGCATTAGATAAAGTTATTTTAAAATGTAATTCCATTTTGATAAATAATAAGGTTATACCATTATCTAATAATGATAAACAAGAAATAATAAAAGCCTCTGATAATATGGCTGATAAAGCTTTAAGAGTGCTTGCTTTAGCTTATAAAGAAACTAATAAACTAGATGAAAATAATTTAATCTTTATAGGTATGGTTGGCATGATTGATCCACCAAGAAATGAAGCAATTCTATCGATAAAAAGGCTAAAAAAAGCAGGAATCAGTACAATTATGATAACTGGTGATCATAAAAAAACTGCCATGGCTATTGCAAAACAATTAGACATAGCATCTAATGAAAATCAATGTTTAAGTGGTAATGAATTAGATTTACTATCTGATAAACAATTAAAAGAAAACATTTATAAATATAAAGTATTTGCTCGTGTTAGTCCTCTTCATAAAGTACGTATTGTAAAAGCCTTAAAAGAAAATGGTAATATTGTTGCTATGACTGGTGATGGAGTTAATGATGCTCCAAGTTTAAAAGCAGCCGATGTTGGAATATCTATGGGTATAACTGGAACTGATGTAGCTAAAAATGCCTCAGATATTATTTTAAGTGATGATAATTTTTCATCAATTGAAAAAGCAATTGAAGAAGGAAGAGGGATTTATACCAATATTAAAAAATCATTGTTATTTTTATTATCTAGTAATATTGGTGAAATTCTTACCATGTTTTTAGGTGTTTTACTTAACTTACCTATTCCCTTATTAGCTATTCATATATTATGGGTTAATTTACTTACTGATTCTTTACCTGCTCTTGCGCTTGGTCAAGATGATAATGGTAAACAATTAATGGATGAAAAACCACGAGATGTTAAAGAATCATTATTTGCTCATGGTGGTTTAAAAATATTAATAGGTTATGGCTTACTTATTGGAATTGTATCATTATCAGCTTATTTAATTGTTCCTATTTCCTATTGTTTATCTAATGGTATATCTGTTTCATATCATTCAATATTAAATGTTTTAAAAATCTCAACAGTTTTAAAAAGGGCTCAAACCTATGCTTTTTGTACATTAGCATTGAGTCAACTATATCATAGCATTGGTATGAAAAATATGGTTAGAAGTGCATTTGATAATAGATTGTTTAAAAATAAATTATTAATTGTTTCATTTTTACTTGGTTATTTTATTCAAATCTTAGTTACTGAGTTACCATTTTTGAATGAAATATTTAAAACAACTCATTTACATCTAATGGATTGGATAATTATAAGTTTATTTTCAATGATGCCATTACTAGTACATGAAATAATAGCATTATTTAAAAAGAATCATTCATAAACTTCTTGATATGTTTGATTATTATAATCATAGAAGAAATCTTCTTTAGGTGGTTTAATAGTCCAAGATGTAAAGATAATGGTTATTCCTACAATAACGATTAATGATATTGTCGGTGATAAATAAACAGAACCTTTGCTTTTATATATTAAATAAGCAAATAAGTTTCCTAAACATATACCAACAAATAAAGAAACTATATCAATAATCATTGATTTAACGTGAAAAATCAAATCAAAAAAGTAATAAGTAGAATAAACAATTACAAATGTTGTAAGGAATACAATTATCGGTAGAAAGGCCCATTTTTTCAAATTAATGGGTATTACTTTATATAAAAAAGCAGTTAGAAAATAATAAAAAACACAAGGATAGAAAAACATCTTAGCATGTTGAAATAAACTTTCGTTAACTGGACTTAAATAACTTATAAATAGTGAATAATTAGACCATTTGAATAAAAAATGACTTAAACATGATAGTCCAAAGATAAAAAATACACCAATAATAAATAACTTCTTTTCTTTCATAATACCACCTATAGTTAGTATAATTAGAATTGGTATTTACTATTAGTGTTAGAATTTGGTAATAAAAAATGCCGATAGAATCGACATTAATCTAAATAATCAGGTAAATTATTTTTACGTGTCAGTTTACTTTTTATAGCAATTATTTCGCTTGCAATACTTTCAACTTGTTTCATCGGACCTATTTCATAAGTTTCATCTTTTGTTTTGATTATTAAATAACCAGCACTTGAATATAACAAATGAAGGCCTTTACTATCTTTTGTTTTACATTCTTCAATATCATTAAAACTTACAAATATCTTGTTGTTATCTTTTTTTAAATATAAGCCTTCATTATTTTGATAAAGCAAGATCTTAGAATGAATTCTAGAAGTCGTAAATAAGAAAACAAATAAAACTGATAATATAGCAAATATTAGAATCCAAATAAAAGGTCTATTTCTACTAAAACATAATAAAACTAAGATAACAATTGATAAAACCATGAAAAACAAATAAGTATTAGCTAAAACAAATGAACGATAACCAATAGGCTTTTGATATTTATCTTTACTAGTATTAGCTAGTTCTAATAACATTTTGTTATCAAGGTCAAACACTTTAGCAATTTTTGTAATCGTTTGATTATTAGGAATAGCTTCTTTTCTTTCCCATTGCTTTATAGAATTAGTGGCGATATTTAATTTACTTGCCATTTCTTCTTGACTGAGGTTATATTTATTTCTAAATTGAATCATATAAGAAGCAAAATCATTATCCATAAGTTCACCTTCTTTTATAATTTTAATTAAAATAATACTAATTGTTCTTCAACTAATTTTTGATGGAATTCTTCTTCAGTCATGATAGGAATATTTAATTCAACAGCTTTATCATATTTACTTCCAGGGTTATCACCAACAATTACAAGACTTGTCTTTTTTGATACTGAGGTTGTCATTTTAGCATTAACACTTTCAAGTAATTCAGTTGCTTCAATACGACCAATAAATGATAAAGTGCCGGTCAAAACGATAGTTTTATTACTAAAGAAGGAATCATTAGTAATTTCTTTTACTTGTTCAGTTCCCATGTTTAGATTTAATTCTTTAAGGGTATTAATTAATTCTAAATTCTTTTTATCTTGGAAGTAATGATAGATTTCATCAGCCATTACTTCACCAATTGAATATATTTCATTTAATCTTTCAATTGAGGCATTCATTAAATTATCCATGGTATGGAATTCATTTACTAATATTTTGGCTGTTTTTTCACCAACTTCAGGAATACCTAAACCAAATACTAATTTTTCTAAAGGATTAGTTTTACTATTTTCAATTGCTTGTAATAGATTTGCTACTGATTTTTCACCCATGCCTGGTAAATGTTTCATCTCATAATCATAGTTTTTAAGGTTATAGATATCAGCTACTGATTTAATAAAGCCTTGGTCAACAAATAATTTAACATTAGCTTCACCTAGTCCATCAATATCCATAGCTTTTCTACTAGCAAAATGGGTAATACTTTCAAGAAGACGTGCTGGACAATCAATATTTAAACAAATGTAATCTGATTTATCTTCTTCACGATAAATAGGTTCACCACAAATAGGACAACGATCTATCATCTTGAAGTCTTTAGCTGTGTTATCACGTCTTTCTTTTACAACTTTTACAACTTCAGGGATAACATCCCCTGCTTTACGAATCACAACAATATCATTAATTTTAATATCTCTTTCTAAGATGAAATCTTCATTATGTAAAGTGGCTCTTCTAATGGTTGAACCAGCAACTTTAACAGGTTCTAAAACCGCATTTGGCGTGATTCTTCCGGTTCTTCCTACTGTAAAGATGATATCTAATAATCTAGTTGTCATTTCTTTAGGAGGGAACTTATAAGCAGTTGCCCATTTAGGAGCTTTAGCAGTATAACCAATTGTTTCATATAAATCTAGTTCATTTATTTTTAATACAACACCATCGATATCATAAGCTAGGCTATCTCTTTTTTGGCCCAATCTATCGATAAATTTAAAGATTTCTGAAGTGTTTTTACAAATACGAGCTTCTTCATTTACTGGAAATCCTAACTTTTTCATAAACATCAAAGCATCATATTGAGTATGTATTTGATGTTTTTTAGGTTCAACTAGAGTATATAGAAAGACATCTAAATGACGATCTCTTGTAATTGAGGCATCAAGTTGTCTTAAGGAGCCACTTGCTGCATTACGACAATTAGCAAATGGGGCTTCATGATTTTTAACTCTTATTTCATTTAATTTATTTAGAGTTTCAATTGACATATAAACTTCGCCACGAACTTCTAAATCTTTATCATAGTCAATTGTTTTAGGAATTGGATCAATATTTAGGGCATTAGCAAGAATGTCTTCACCAATTGTTCCATCCCCTCTAGTTGATGCTTGTACTAAACGACCATTTTTATAAACTAAAGAAATTGATAAACCATCAATTTTACATTCACAAACATATTCATATTTTTGATTATGAACTAAAGCATCTTCAACTCGATGATTGAATTGTTCAATTTCATTTTCATCATAAACATTGCTAAGTGATAACATAGGCACATTATGACGTATCTTGTTGAATTCACTACTATATGAACCACCAACATGAGAAGTTGGTGAATCTGGTAGTTTATATTGAGGATATAAAGTTTCAAGTTCAATTAATTCATCCATTAAACGATTGTATTCTTGGTCAGAAACACTAGATTCATTCAATTGATAATATTCATAGTTATAACGTTTCAGCAATTGATTTAACTCAAGAACTCTTTTATAGATTTCATCAGCCATTTAAGTCAACTCCTTTATCCTTTTATTAAAGTTATTGATGGATGATTAGCCATCAAAGTCTTTCTACCATATTTTGGATCTTTAAACACAACTTCAATCAAACCATCTTCTTGATATAAAACAATACCTTGACCAAAGACAGCATGATTAATAATACTACCATTTTTAAACATGACATTTTCATTAGAAGGCTTACTATCATGTTGAATATTTATGTTTTGTTTAATAGCTTGTTCTTTGATTTCTTTTAAAAATCTTGATGGATATTTGACACCAGAATAAGTATGTCCTCCACTATCGGTTAAAAACAATCTTTTTTTTGCTCTTGTTAAAGCAACATAGAAAATTCTTCTTTCTTCTTCAAGTCCATCGATTTTTTCTTGAATTGCTCTTGAAGAAGGAAAGATTCCATCAATAAGTCCATAGACAAAAACATTTTCAAATTCAAGACCTTTAGCGGTATGAATAGTCATTAAATTAACACAATCTTGAACTTTATCTTTGTTTTCCATTTCATCTTGACTTGAATATAAAGCTATATCTTGTAAAAACATTTCTAAAGTAGAATCTTCTTTCTTTAAATAGTTTTCAAGTTGAGTGATTAAAACCTTAATGTTATCGATACGTTCTTCTTGTTCACTAAGTCTAAGTTCATCAATATAGCCACAATCAAGTAAATATTCATAAAGAATCTTATCAGCCTTTTTAGGTTCAAGTGTTAGTTTATCATGTAACATAGCAAGTCCATTTACAAATGATAATAATGCTTTAGCGGTTCTAGATGAAATATAAAAGGTATCTTCAACGCAATCTTTATATTTAAAAATTGCCGGTAGAATCGACATATTTTCGGTTTGAGCATAGGCTTGAATCTTTTTAAATGAAGTATCACCGATACCTCTTCTCATACATTCAAGACAACGAATAAAAGCAAGGTCATCTTCAAAATTCAAAGCTATTTTTAAAAAGCTAACACAGTCTTTGATTTCTTTTCTTTGATAGAAACGAATAGCACCATAAATTTTATATGGAATATGTTTTTCAAGCAAAGCTTTTTCAAGTTCAGCAGTTAAACTATTAACACGATATAAAATAGCAAAATCATTATATTTAACACTCACACCATTATATAATGAGCGAATGTTATCACAAACATATCTTGCCTCATCATAACCATCTTTACCATGGAAGAAATGAATTTCTTCACCTTCACTAGCTTTGGTAAATAAATTCTTCTTTAAACGATGAACATTATTTTGAATCAAACGATTAGCAATCTTTAAAATATTGCCCGTTGACCGATAGTTTTGCTCTAAATTAATGGTTATTAAACTTGGAAAATCTTTATTTAAATCAAGAATGATTTTGATATCAGCCCCACGCCAAGTATAAATGGTTTGGTCGGGATCACCAACAACAGTGATATCATTTTCTTTTCCAGCAAGTAGTTTTAACAAAAGATATTGATTAGCATCGACATCTTGAAATTCATCAACCAAAATATGTTTTAAACGATGTTGCCATTTTTCTAAAACATGAGGGTTTTCTTTAAGAATTAGAATGGTTTTTAAAATTAAATCATCAAAATCTAAATAAAAACCCTTTTTTAATGTTTCTTCATATTCTTTATAAATTTCAGCTTTTAAATGTTCATAGTAATCAACACTGCTATTGTTTAAAACAGTTTCAACATCTTCCCAATTGTTTTTCTTATTAGCAATGTAGTCTAGTAAATATTTAATTGTGAAATCTTTGTTATTAATGTTTTTATTTTCAATTATTTTCTTGATTATTTTCTTTTGGTCATCTTCATCAAGAATGGTGAAGTTGCTAGGATAATTTATATGTTTAATATCTTCTCTTAAAAGTCTTGCACAAAACGAATGGAAAGTAGAAATACGCATGTTTAAAGAAAAGTCATTTAACATTTCTCTAACCCGATAATGGATTTCATCAGCGGCTTTATTAGTAAAAGTAATAGCAAGAATTTGGTAAGGATTGATGTCACATTTTTCAATCAAATAAGCAATACGAAAAGTTAAAACTCTAGTCTTACCACTACCAGCTCCAGCAATAATTCTAAGATAATGAGCATTAGATGTAACTGCTTCATATTGTTTATCGTTTAATTGGCCTTTATAATCCATACCTTCACAAGTAAAAAAGAGTAGGAAAACCCACTCTTTTTACGTTCTCCTTTACTTATTTTTGGTGTCGGGAGTACGATTATTTGATTTTTCTACTTCTTTTTTTGGCTCATTTTCTTTAGCCTCAACAGTCTCTTTTTGTTCTTTCTTTTTGAACAATTTTTTGAAAAATTCCATTCGTATTCTCTCCTTTTTTAGTATAGCATATTTGCAATTGAGATAAAAGATTTTAAGCACTTATTTTTATCTTAAAATTGATTCAAATTGCATTATAATTTTATTAAAATTCAAGACCATTTTAGAACCTGTTACTTAAATTTTTTATAAAAAATTAAGTAAATGTTTAAAAATATGTTATACTTACTAATTGAGGTGAAAAATATGCTAAAACTTGCTGTTGATGCCATGGGTGGCGATAATGGAAGTAAAATCGTTGTCGATGCTATTTTAAGTTATTTAAAAGAACATAACGATGTTGAATTTCATGTTGTAGGAAAACAAGAAGAATTAAAAGCCTTAGAAAATAAAGCTATCATTTATCATGCTGATGATGTAATGGGTATGGAAGATGGAGCCTTAACAATTTTACGTAAAAAAGAAACTAGCATGAATAAAGCTGTTGAACTATGTGCAAATGGTATTTGTGATGGGGTTATCAGTTGTGGTTCTACAGGTGCTTTTTTAACTTTATCAACACTTAAAGTTAAACTTATTAAAAATGTAAAAAGAGCAGCTTTAGGAACATTATTTCCAACAGTTGATCCAAATAAATTTGTCTTAATGCTTGATTTAGGTGCTAGTAATGAAAACACTGGTGAACAAATTGCTCAATTTGCTGAAATGGGCCAAGTTGTTTATCAAAGTTTGTTTAATAAAGAAGACGTAAATGTTTATCTTTTATCAAATGGTTCAGAAGATAAAAAAGGTTGCCCAGAAGGCAAAGAAGCCTTTAATATTTTAAAAGAAAAGGACTATCCTTGGTTTAAAGGTAACATGGAATCTAAATTTGTTTTAAATGGTGAAGCTGATGTTGTGGCAACTGGAGGTTATGCTGGAAATGTCTTACTTAAGTCTATTGAAGGTACAGCTTCTATGATGTCAAAACTTATAAAAAAAGCATTTAGAAAAAATTTATTTACCAAAATTGGTTATTTATTTGCAAAATCCGGAATAAAAGATATGAAAAAACACGTTGATCCTGCAAGGGGTGGAGGAGCAATGTTAATTGGTTGCAATAAAATATGCGTTAAAGCTCACGGAAATAGTGATGCTGTTGCATTTAAAACAGGAATCGAATTCACAATTAATATGATTAAGAGTCATATCTGTGAAACATTAAAAGAAAAATATGAACAATAATTTTGATAAATTACTAAAACCTTTTAATATCCATCCCAAGAATCATGATTTATATGTTGAAGCATTAACTCATTCATCATATGCTAATGAAGAAAATCTTGATAAAGATTATCAAAGACTTGAATTCATGGGCGATGCTGTTTTTCAAATTGTATCAGCAGATATGATTTATAAAAAATATCCTGATATGCAAGAAGGTGAAATGACTAAACTTAGAATTAAATTAGTTCAAGAAGTAAGTCTAGCTCAACTTGGAAAAGAAATTCATATCAATGATTATATGTTATTAGGACGTGGTGAAGAAAAAAGCAATGGCCGTGAAAAAATATCATTAATTGCCGATTGTGTCGAAGCTTTTTTAGGTGCTATCTATATTGACCAAGGCTTTAGTGTGGCTAAAAGAGTAGCATTAACGTGGCTTAAACGAATCTTTAGAGATCTTCCAGAATTAGAAGTAAATGATTATAAATCACAATTACAAGAATTAATTCAAAGTGATAGTAGAGAGCCTTTAAAATATGTTGAAATTGGTCAAACAGGACAAGACAATAACAAAACATTTTATTTTAAAGTTCTTCATAACAACATAGAATTAGGAAGAGGTAAAGGTAAAACTAAAAAAGAAGCAGAACAATTTGCTGCTAAAGAAGCCTTATCAAAAGTTGCTAGATAGAAAGGAAAAGATATATGGGTCTATTTAAGAAAATTAAAGAAGCGTTAGCTAAAAGAAAAACAACCCAACAAGAAAAATATGTTTCTGGTCTTGATAAATCAAGAAAGAATTTTGTCGATAAATTGGCACGTTTAAAAGGAAAATATAAAACTGGTAATGATGAATATTTTGATGAACTATTACAAATCTTAATTGAATCAGATGTCGGTGTTGCTACCGCTATGAGTATTGTTGAAGCAACTCAAGCCGAAGTAGCAGTTTCTAAAGTAAAAGAAATAGAACAAATAAATGAAATCTTAGTTGATAAAATGTTTGTTAGTTATACTAGTGATGATATTCTATCATCTGAAATTGAATTTAAACATGATTTAACAGTTTTGCTCATTGTTGGTGTTAATGGCGTTGGTAAAACAACCTCAATTGCTAAACTTTGTAATCGTTATAAAAAAGAACATAAAAAAGTATTGCTAGCAGCTGCTGATACTTTTAGAGCTGGTGCTATTGATCAACTTAAAATCTGGGCTGAACGAGTTGGCGTTGATATCGTAACAGGTAAAGAAAATAGTGATCCATCTTCAGTTATCTATGATGCTCTTAAAAAAGCTAAGAATGAAAAATATGATTTACTAATATGTGATACAGCTGGTAGAGTTCAAACTAAACAAAACTTAATGGATGAACTAGCAAAAATGAATCGTATTATTTATAAAGAACTACAAAGGCAAGCTGATGAAGTGTTATTAGTAATTGATGCAACTACCGGTCAAAACGGAGTTTTACAAGCTAAAGCTTTCTTTGAAGCAACTTCCGTTAGTGGTATTATTTTAACTAAAATGGATTCAACATCAAAAGGTGGAATCATTTTAGCTATTAAAGATGAATTAAAGATTCCAGTTAAATTTATTTGTTTTGGTGAAAAATTAGATGATATTGAAGAATTTGACTTAGAACAATATCTATATGGTTTAACTAAAGGGTTAGGAGATGAATAAGAGTGCGTAGAAGTTTTTTGTTTCAATTAATTTTTATTTTACTTATCCAAGTAGCAATTAATTTTTTGTGTAGCATTGTTTTTGGTGCTAATGTATTAGCAGCTCAACTTACAAGTGATGCTTTAATTGCTTTAGTATTTGCTTATATTATGTTGCCACCTGGTTTTAGAAAAGGTTGGTATAAACAAGAGGCCTTTCATAAGATGGCAATTACTTACTTTTTGATTTTTACAGTTATTAGTCTTTTATTTGGAGTAATGATTTAATGGATATTAATAAAACCGAGAAAATTAACGATTTGCTCGACATTTATCGCACTCTATTAACTAAAAAACAACAAGTTGTTATGGATATGTATTATGCTGATAACTATTCTTTAAGTGAAATAGCACTTAACCTAAAAGTTACAAGAACAGCTATATATGATATCATCAAAAGAACAACAGCCTTATTAGAAGATTATGAAAACAAATTACATTTTCTAACTACTAGAAATAGAATTTTAAATGAAATTAAAGATTTAGATGAAAACAAAAGAAATAAAATCGAAGAAATTTTAATGGATGGTGAATAACGTGGCGTTTGAAGGTCTACAAGAAAGATTACAAGGTATATTTAAAAAACTAAAAGGACAAGGTAAATTAACAGAATCCAATATGGATGAAATGTTAAAAGAAATTAGAATTGCTTTGTTAGAAGCAGATGTTAACTTTAAAGTTGTAAAACAATTTGTTAATAATGTTAAAGAAAAAGCCCTTGGTGAAAAAGTCATGGCATCTTTAACACCTTCTCAAATGGTTGTAAAAATTGTAAAAGATGAATTAGTAGAACTATTTGGTAAAGAAACCGCACCTTTGAAGTTTGAATTAAGTCGTCCTACAGTTATCATGATGGTTGGTTTAAATGGTAGTGGTAAAACTACAACATCAGGGAAACTAGCTAAACTATTAAAGAAAAATGGTAAGAATCCTTTATTAGTTGCTGCTGATATTTATCGTCCAGCTGCTGTTGAACAATTAAAAACAATAGCAAAACAAATTGATGTACCTTGTTTTAGTATGGAAAATACATCAGCTGAAAAGATTGCTACTAGTGCTCTAGATTATGCTAAAAACAACAATTTCAATGTTGTTATTCTAGATACTGCTGGTCGTCTTCAAATTGATGAAGCTTTGATGAAAGAACTTGAAAACATTTCATCATTAATTGATATAACAGAAACTATCTTAATCATTGATGCTATGTCAGGTCAAGATAGTGTAAATGTCGCTAATGCTTTCCATGAAAAATTAAATGTTACAGGTTTAATTATGACTAAGATGGATAGTGATGCTAGAGGTGGAGCAGCTTTATCAATTAAGTTTTTAACTGGTATTCCTATTAAATATGTAGCATCTGGTGAAAAAATGGATGATATTGAAATCTTCCATCCTGATAGAATGGCTGATCGTATCATTGGTATGGGTGATATCTTAACATTAGTTGAACAAGCTCAAGAAAAAATCGATGAAAAAGAAGCTAAAAAAGCCGTTAATAAGATGATGAGTGGTAAGTTTGATTTAGAAGATATGCTAACACAAATGGAACAAGTAAATAGACTAGGCTCAATTTCTAAGATATTAAGATTTATTCCAGGTATGCCAAAGATTTCAGCGGAAGATATGGATAAAGCTCAAGTTGAAATGAAAAAGACTAAAGCTATTATTCAAAGTATGACACCTTATGAAAGAAAACATCCAGAAGTATTAAAAGCATCAAGAAAAATAAGAATTGCTAAAGGTAGTGCAATGCAAGTAAGTGATGTTAACAATGTCTTAAAGAAATATGAGCAATCAAAAGAATTGATGAAACAAATGAAAGGTAAAATGGGTAATAGAGCCTTTTAAATTTATCGATAGAATCGTATAAATTTATATTTATTAATAGTGTCAAGTAAAAATACTTGACAGAGATATTAAAATTAATTATAATTAAACCGCAATAAGGAGGAAAAAATATGTCTGTAAAAATTAGAATGCAAAGAGTAGGCCGTCGTAATTTAGCTAGTTATCGTATCGTTGTAGCTGATTCTCATAGCCCACGTGATGGTCGTTTTATTGAAATTCTTGGAACTTATGATCCAAAAGTTAATCCTGCTAAAATCGTTTTAGATGATGAAAAAGCTTATGAATGGTTAAAAAAAGGAGCTATTCCTTCAGATACCGTTAGATCTTTTCTATCTCAACGTGGAATTCTAAAAAGAATTCATGAAGAAAAGATTGCTTTAAAAAAAGAACAAAAAGCTGAGGATAAGTAAACAATATGGAAGAATTAATTAGAAAAATAATTCTACCAATGGTTAATAAACCAGATGCTTTAATGATTACTGTTATGCCTCAAATTGAAGGCGAACCTTTAGAAATTGTTGTTACTGCTGATAAAGATGATGTTTCTCGTCTAATTGGAAAAAATGGTGTGGTTGCTGAAGCAATTCGTGAAGTTTGTTCCATTAAAGCTCGTTTAAATGATTTAAGAGTTCGTATTAAATTTGAATCATACGAAGAAAATTAATAGATGGTGACATCTATTTTTTTTAAAAAGAAGGTGAAAAAATGCAAGTATTAGTCGGTAAAATTGTTGCAACATATGGCTTAAAAGGTGCTTTAAAAGTCTATTCTCATTCAGACTTTGCTACTACTCGTTATAAAAGAAATAGTGAAGTTATTTTAATTAATCCTGAAACTAATAACACTATAACTTTAAAAGTTGCTTCTTATAAAAAAGTTAAAAACATGGATGTTGTTACTTTTCTTGATTTAAATGATATTAATCTTGTAAAAGATTATGTTGGTTATGAAATCTATAAAGAAGTAAATAGTAAAGACTTACCTAAAGATAGTTATTTTTATAATGACTTAATTGGTTGTAACCTAGTTTATCTTGATAAGATTGTAGGTAAAGTTATTGCTGTTATTGATTTTGGAAGGCAATATAACTTACGTGTTGAACAAGCTGACAAATCAACATTTTTATACCCTTTTATCGACATTTTTTTAGATAATGTAGATATTGAAAACAAAATTATTAAAATTAAACCAATTAAAGGAATGATTCCCGATGAAAAGAATTGATATTTTAACATTATTTCCCGATTTCTTCGACAAATTTGTTGATACATCAATTATCAAAAGAGCCATTGATAAACAAATAGTTCAAGTAAATTGTGTTAATATTCGTGATTTTTCTTTAGATAAAAATAAACGCGTTGATGATTATCCTACTGGTGGTGGAGCCGGTATGATTTTGCAATGTCAACCTGTGATTGATGCTATTAGAAGCGTTAAAAAAGAAAACAGCAAAGTTTATTTATTATCTGCTAGTGGTAAAACATTTAATCAACAAATGGCTCATGAACTAGCAAATATTGACCATTTAATTCTTGTTTGTGGTCATTATGAAGGTGTTGATGCTAGAATCTTAAATGAAGTTGATGATGAAATATCAATTGGTGATTATATTCTAACTGGTGGAGAAATTCCTGCGATGATTGTTGCTGATGCAACAATTAGATTACTAGAAGGTAGCATTTCTAGTGATTCAACTAAAGAAGAATCATTTGAAAGTGGACTTCTAGAATATCCTCAATATACTTTTCCTAGAGTCTATGAAGATAATAAAATACCTGATATTTTATTCTCAGGTAATCATTTAACTATTAAAGAATGGCGTTTCAAACAAAGTTATTTAAAAACATTGGCTAATCGACCAGACCTAATAGCTAAAAAAATATTTACAAAACAAGAAACAAAATGGATTGAAGAATTAACAAATTCTTCGAGTGAAACGATAGCAATTAAAAAGGCTCAAAAGTTTATGAAATAAAACTTGCATTAAGTCAAACTTTTTGCTATCATTATTTATGCATTTTTGCTCTGATGGTCCGCTGGAAATGAGTCACGAGTCCATGAACATCTTATAAAAAAATAAGAGGTGAAGTCGTATGAACATGAATTTAGTTAAAGAAGTTGTTGCTGATCAAATTCGTCATGATTTACCTAAAGTTAGCATTGGTGATTATGTAAGAGTTAATGTTAACATCGTTGAAGGTGAAAAAAGACGTATTCAAGCTTTTGAAGGTACAGTAATTAAAATGCGTGGTGAAGGCGTTGCAAGAACATTTACAGTTAGAAAGATTTCTAATAACGTAGGTGTTGAAAGAAGCTTCCCGTTCAACAGTCCAGTAGTTGATAGTATTAAAGTACTAGGACATAGTAAAGTAAGACGTGCTAAATTATATTACCTTCGTAATTTAACTGGTAAATCAGCAAAATTAAAACAAGTTATTAAGTAATAGTGACTAAAACAGTTCGAAAGAACTGTTTTTTTTCTAAACATTAACTATTTTTTTGCTTTTTCTTTATATATTAAAGAAAAAAAGTTATACTATAGGTGGTGATTTTAATGGAAGAAAGCCAAAAAAAGAAAAAAAGTGTTTTTTCAATTGTGATAACAGTTGTGTTATCAGTTTTTGGTGTCTTTTTAATTACCATTTTTGCTATTAGAATGTATTTAAATTCAGCTTATATTTTTGCTTGTACTGTTGGTGATTCAATGTATCCTACATTTTCTGGTAGTGCTGGGGAATATGAATACATCATGTTTAAAAAAGTTAAGAAAAAGACTGTTTTAAAACGTTTTGATGTTGTTGCTGTCCATATCTCACAAAATGAAGACTGGATGAAAAGAATTGTAGGCTTGCCAAATGAAAAAATAGCTTATCATGAAGGACTTCTTTATATCAATGATAATGTTGTTAATGAACCATTTGTAACTATGGATGATCATTTTGACTATGGTTTTGAGGTGACTGATATTCAACTAGGTGCTAATGAATATTTCATCATTGGTGATAATAGAACACCTTTAGGTACAGCTAGTATAAAAGTTAGTAGAAATCAAATTTATGGTGTTAATGGTTTTGTTTATAAAACTTGCAATCGCCCTAATAAAAATGGTTGGGGTATTTTTGAAAAGGGTTGCAAGATAACTTATAGAAAAATAAATAACAAATATGCTTGATTTGACCGACAAATTATTCAATTTATTAGGCTAAGAAATAAAAATGCTCTAGAGTTTTAGGAATATGGGAATCGATTTATAATCCAAATTTTAATTCTGTCGAATTCGACGGGTTTAGAAAAAGTAAACTGGTATATACCAACTTTAGTTAACTATTTACCAAATACTTATAAATATAGGTAGTTCCAATATAAGTTAACAAAAACAGAAAGAAAGGTGAATTTTAAATGAATGATGACAATAATTTAATAATCTATAAAAATAGTGACGGAAATATAATAGTAGATGCTATATTTAAAGATGATATGGCTTACACAAAAAGGAATGGTAAAAGTTTTTGATTGCTCTACTGACAATATATCATTGCACTTAAAAAATATTTTTAAGGATAATGAACTTGATGAAAATTCAGTTGTCGAGGAATCCTCGGTAACTGCTTATGATGGAAAAATTATAAAATAATAATTTAAGGGAAGTGATTCAAATGTCAAATGAAGAAAAAAGTTACCAAAAAACAAACATCAACTGGTTTCCAGGTCATATGGCTAAAGCATTAAGACAAATCAAAGAAAAAATTGATTTAGTTGATATTGTTTTAGAACTTGTTGATAGTAGAGCTCCTCTAGCTAGTAGTAATCCAGTTCTTCAAGATTTGATTAAAAATAAATATTATTTAAGAATCTTTACAAAGGTCGATTTAGCCGACAATAATTGCACTAATGAATATAAAAAATATTTAAAAAAACATAATATTCCAGCAGTTTTTGTTGACTTAAATAAAAATGATGCTTATAAAATAATTTTGAATCAAGTACAACTTATAACCAAACAAATCTTTGAAAAAGATATTAAAAAAGGTTTAAAGCCTAGAACTATTAGAGCAATGGTCGTAGGTATTCCTAATGTTGGGAAATCAACCTTAATCAACACTTTATCTAAAAGAAAAAGTGCTGCTGTAGGTAATCGTCCAGGCTTTACAAAGGCTCAACAATGGATTCGTTGTAAAGATATTGACTTACTTGATACTCCAGGTGTGCTATGGCCTAATTTGACAGAAAATCAAAATGGTGTTAAATTAGCATTGATAGGTTCTATTAAAGAAGAAATTCTTCCAAGTCTTGAACTTGCAAATATTGCTATCGAATTTTTAAACAGAAACTATAAAGATTTACTTATGAATCGTTATAATATTGCTTATAATGGCGATTTTAATGAGTATATAGAAACGTTTGCAACCATAAGGGGCCATTTATACCCTGATGGTAAAAAGAACATAGAACGCAGTGCAAATGCCATTTTAAACGATTTTAAAAATGGTTTGATTGGTAAAATTAGTTTAGAAAGGTGTGAGGTGGATGGCTGGTTTTGAATATGAAAAACAATATTGGTGGCAAGGTGATGAATATGTCGCTGGTCTTGATGAAGTAGGACGTGGTTCAATTGCTGGACCACTAGTTGTTGCTTGTGTTATTTTCCCACCTTTTTATAGTAATAATGCTATTGATGATTCAAAGAAGTTAACTGATAGACAACGTCGTAAATTAGTTGATGTCATTAAAAAAGATGCTATTGCTTATCATATTGAAGTTATAACAGTTGAAGAAGTAGATAATTATAATATTTATCTAGCAACTCAAATTGGTATGGAAAGAGCTGTTAAAAAAATAACTCCTGCACCTCAAGCAATTCTTACTGATGCTATGCCACTTCCAACAATTACAAATTGTCCGGTCGAAGCGATAATTAAAGGTGATCAAAAATCAGTAACAATAGCAGCCGCTTCAATTCTTGCTAAAGTTTATCGTGATGATATCATGATTGAACTAGCAAAAGAATTTCCAGGCTATGGTTGGGAACAAAACAAAGGTTATTGTACTAAAAAACATGTTGACGCTTTGGAAGAGTTAGGTATCAATATCCATCACAGAAAAACATATTCACCTGTTTCTAATTATGTTGAACATGATGTTCAAATTTCATTAGACGATTTATTAAAAAATAAATAAAAAATAGGTCATTTTTAAATTTTCCCTCTACTTGTAATATTAGGAGGGATTTTTTTATGAGAAGAATATTATTATATTTTGCATTGAAGTATGAAGGTGATTATTTTTTGATTCTAGAAGCTATCAAAGGAAAGGAAAGAGTAGATGAAAAAGACCTAAAGGATATTGAAAAAAAGATTAATTGTAAATACGTTACAATAATTGATGAAAATTATCCAAGTAAACTTAAGAATTCATTTAGACCACCGTGGGTATTATTTTATTATGGTGATTATAGTTTGGTTGAAAAAAATAGCATTGCTGTAATAGGAGCAAGACAAAACAGTTATTATGGCAAGATTATGTGTGAAAAGATTGTAAAAGAAAGTAAACCTTATGTTGATGTGATTGTCAGTGGACTTGCTTATGGTATTGATAGCATTGCTCATCGTCAAGCCTTAAATTCACAAATTAAAACCATTGCTATATTAGGATCAGGTATTGATTATTGTTATCCTAAACAGCATCTAAAACTATATGAAGAAATATGTAAAAAAGGTTTAGTTATCAGTGAATATCCTAACAAAGTGACACCTAGAAAAGATAATTTCTTGATTCGTAATCGTTTGATAGCAGGTTTAAGTGATCAAGTAGTAGTAATTGAGGCTAATTATAAATCAGGTACCATGAATACTGTAACATTTGCTTTAGAATATGGTAAGGATGTATGTTGTGTGCCATCTCTTGCTACTAAAAAAAGTGGTTGTAATATGTTAATTAAACAAGGGGCAAAACTAGTTGAAAACGCTAAAGATATTTTTGAAAATAATTTCTAAAATTTTTAATATTAATTTTAATATTAAGTATTAAAGTATAAAAAGATTGCCATTGACATAATTTAAAAAATGGTGTAAAACTTTTTAGGTACCGAAAGGATGATTATATGAAATTAGTTATTATTGAATCACCAAATAAATCAAAAACAATTATGAAGTATTTGGGTTCAGACTATCATGTCCTTGCATCTTATGGTCACATTCGTGATTTATCAATCTCAGGTGAAAAGAACCTAGGTGTTGATATAAATGATAATTTTAAACCTTTATATGAAATAGATAATAAAAAGAAAAATATTCTAAGAAGAATTAAGGCTGAAAGTGAAAAAGCTGATGAAGTCTATCTAGCAACCGACCCTGATAGAGAAGGTGAAGCAATTTCTTGGCATTTAGCCGAAGTCTTAAATCTAGATGTTAATACTACTAAAAGAGTAGAGTATCATGAACTAACAAAAAGAGCTATCAATGAAGCCTTTGATAATCCAAGAACAATTAATATGGATCTAGTTAAAAGTCAAGAAACTAGAAGAATTCTCGATAGAATCATTGGTTTTGAACTTTCAACACTACTTAAAAAGAAGATTTCATCACCTTCTGCTGGTCGTGTTCAATCAGTAGTTTTAAAACTAATTGTTGATAGAGAACAAGAAATCAAAAACTTTAAAGTTGAAACATATTATTTAATTCATGGAAATGTAACTATTAATAAACATCACATACCAGTTAAATTAGTTGATGATAAAGAAAATGAAATTCATTTTAAATCATTAGAAGAAGCAACTAAATTTGTTGATGATTTAAAAGATAAACCAATGAATATCATAGATGTTTTAAAAGAAAACAAGAAACATTATTCAAAACCAGTTCATACTACTTCAACCTTACAACAAGATGCCTATAATCTCTATCGTTTTGATAGTAAAAAGACTATGCGTATTGCTCAAAAACTTTATGAAGGTGTTGATTTAGGTAATGGTAATGTTGGTTTAATCACCTATATGAGAACTGATAGTGTTCGTATCTCACCTTTATTTATAAACCTTGCTAAAAAACAAATTGAAGATGAATATGGAAAAGAATATGTAGGAGTTGCAAAAACTACTAATAAAAATAAAAACCAAGTTCAAGATGCTCATGAAGGTATTAGACCTACTGATAGCACCTTAACTCCTGAAAGCATTGAAGATAAGTTATCAAAAGAAGAAGCTAAATTATATCGTTTAATTTACTATCGTACATTATGTTCAATGATGAAAGAAGAAATCTATGAACATACTAAAGTATATCTAGAATGTAATAACAATAGATTTGTAGCTGTTGGTGAACAAACTGTTTTTGATGGTTTTACTAAAGCTTATCAAAATATTGAAAAATCTAAACGTCAAGGTTTTGCTATCGATGTTAAAAAAGATGATTCTATCGATAGTTTTATTCTTCAACCAAAAGAAGAAAACACTAAAGCTCCAAGCCGTTATAATGAAGCTAAACTAGTTCAAACTATGGAAAGTTTAGGAATTGGTAGACCTTCTACCTATGCTACGATTATTGATACTTTAAAGGTAAGAGATTATGTTTATCTAGAAAAAGGATTCTTTTTACCTACTGAACAAGGTGTTATAACAACTACTAAACTTGAAGAATTCTTTAAAGATATCATGAATGTTGAATATACTTCGCAAATGGAAACAAAACTTGATGAAATCGCCAATGGTAATGCTGATGAATTAACAACCTTAACTGATTTCTATGCTCCATTTGAAAAAGATGTGGAAGTTGCCTATAAAGATATGGAAGTAGTTAAAAAAGAACTTCAAACAAATGGTGAGGTTTGTCCTAATTGTGGTAAACCATTAGTGCTTAGAAAAGGCCGTTATGGTAGTTTCTATGCTTGCAGTGGTTATCCAACTTGTAAATATATCTTAAAAGAAACACCAAAAGAAGAAGAGTTAAGACCATGTCCAGTATGTAAGACAGGTCATCTAGTACTTAGAAAAAGTCGTTATGGTAGTTTCTATGCATGTAGTAACTATCCTAAATGTAATTATATTGAAAAAAATAGTAAGGCGTCTAAAAAGTGACGCCTTTTTAAAAGGAACAAGAATTATGAAAGATTATATTAATGTTATAGGAGCAGGTCTTGCTGGAAGTGAAGCGGCTTATCAAATAGCTAAACGTGGTATCAAAGTAAAACTATATGAACAAAGACCTATAAATAATAGTCCAGCTCATCATACCAATTTATTTGCTGAATTAGTTTGTAGTAATTCACTTAAATCTAATTCACTTGAAAATGCTTGTGGTTTACTAAAAGAAGAAATGCGTAACCTTGATAGCATTATTATTGATTCTGCCGACAAAAATAAAGTTGAAGCAGGCCAAGCATTAGCTGTTGATAGAACTTTATTTGCAACTTATATCACAGAAACTATTAAAAACAATCCATTGATTGAAGTTATCAATCAAGAAGTGGTTGATATTCCTGAAGGAATAACAATTATTGCGACAGGTCCACTAACCTCAGATAAGTTATCACTTAAACTTAAAGAAATGTTTCATGAAGAATCATTTTATTTTTATGATGCTGCTGCTCCTTTAGTTTATAAAGATAGCATTGATATGACTAAGGTTTATTTTAAAGATCGTTATGATAAAGGAAATGCTGATTATATCAATTGTCCATTCACTCAAGAAGAATTCTTCAAATTCTATGAAAATCTAGTAAATGGTAAGACAGTTGAACTTAAAAACTTTGAAAAAGAAATTTATTTTGAAGGTTGTATGCCAATTGAAGCAATGGCAAAACGAGGTTATAAAACCTTAACCTTTGGTCCACTAAAACCAGTAGGACTTGAAATCAATAACAAACGACCATTTGCGGTTGTTCAATTAAGACAAGATGATAGTGCAAAAGAATTATATAACATTGTTGGTTTTCAAACTAACTTATTGTTTAACGAACAAAAAAGAATATTTCAAATGATTCCAGGTCTTGAAAATGCGAGATTTGCAAGATATGGTGTGATGCATCGAAATACTTATCTATGTTCACCAAAAATACTTTATGAAACACTACAATGCAAAGAATATAAAAATATCTTTATTGCCGGTCAAATGGTAGGTGTTGAAGGTTATGTTGAATCAGCAGCTACTGGAATACTTGCTGCTATCAATGCTATAAACCTATATAAAAACCAAGAATTACTAACTTTACCAAGAGAGACTATGTTAGGTAGTTTATGTTATTATATCAGCCATGCATCAGTTACTAAATTTCAACCAATGAATGCAAATTATGGAATTTTATCCTTGAATCGTGATAAAATGGAAGTTGCAAAGAAAAGTATTGAGGCGTTAAAGGTATGGAAAATTCAAAACAAGCTGTAGATAGTTATATCGATTATTTGTTAAATAACAAAGGTTATTCAATCAATTCATGTAATTCTTATAGAAGAGACTTAAATCAATTTGTTAAGTTTCTAGATGAATATGAAGGCACCTTAGATGAAGTAAATGAGCCTTTCTTTCGACAATATTTAGCTTATTTACATCAACTTAAACAAAATAAAAGAAGCATTAATCGTAAGATTATATCGATAAGAGGCTTCTATAATTTTTATATAAAACGAAATAATCTATCTATGGAAAATCCTTTAATCAATATAAGTCTATTAAAGACCGATAAACCATTACCAAAAGATTTATTCATGGAACAAATGAAATCATTAATGAATATAACTGAAAAACAATATGAACTTGGTAAAAGAAATCAATGCATAGTATATTTATTGTTTCAAACTGGTATGCGGGTTAGTGAGCTATGCAATCTAAAACTATATGATGTTGACTTAGAAGATGGTTCAATCAGAGTAATAGGAAAGGGTAATAAAGAAAGAATAGTATTCTTTAAAGATAATGCAGTTGAATTACTAAATGAATATCTAGAAATCATAAGACCTAAACTATTAGATAAAGATAATCCAACTGATTATTTCTTTTTAAGCAATAATGGTAAACAAATGTCTAGTAGAGCTATTCAATATCTATTACAAGCAAGAGCTGATGCGGCTCCTATTCCTTTTAAAGTTTCACCTCATATGTTAAGACATACCTTTGCTACTAATTTATTAAATCATGATGCTGATTTAAAAACTGTTCAAGAACTATTAGGTCATGAAAGTTTATCAACTACTCAAATCTATACTCATGTAAGTAAAAAGAGATTAAAAGAAGTTTATGAAGCTTCTCATCCACTGGCTAAAAACTTAAATAAAAATGTAAATAAAGAATAAGCATTAAAGATTGTTTCTTAAATGATAAGTGACAATCTTTTTTAATGCAAACAAAAAGACTTCTAACACTTGTTAAAGTTTGTTAAAAGTCTTTTTAAAATATTAATTAGATATTTGCTGTGATTTCTTTTACTCCACCAATATTGTAGAAAGTAATATCACAATAGAAATCACTATCAGCATCATGATAATTATAGAATCTAATTGAATCATCATTGATTGTAACAGTGAAATGATTAAGAACAGTATAATAACCATAACTTAAATCAAATGCTAAATAATAATCATTCATTGTGGGATTTGTAATTAATTTAGGAGCAACATAATGATATTCTTTAGTGTCAGCTACTTTTTCAAAGAATGCTGATGATAAAGCAAATGTAGGAAGCAACTCTTCTCTTAGTAATCCTTCAACAGGATCGCCAGTTGCTGTTTTTTCAGCTCCAGCGATTGTATATTTTTGATATGTAGTTGTACTTGTTTGTTTATAGCCATAACTTGTGTTATTTAAGATATCAGTTACTTCAAAAGTGTTTTTTCCATCACTTTTTCCATATGCTAGACAATCATTTCCAGCAGATAACCCATAACCTGATGGATCTTCTGTATGATATCTTCTTACCAAGAATTCATAATTTTGTAATTTAAGTGCTTCAATCATTTCATCAAATTCTTCATATTTAGATTCTGGAGCAGATAATTTTGTAGCAACATCTGCACCAAAGTCAATAAATGTACCTTCCATTTTATGGACTGAGATTGAACCATAACTTTCAGATTGACCTAAGTCCATTTCAAATGTTAGAGGTTTGTTTTCAGCATCAACTTTTATTTTTAATGAAACTAAGTCTTGTTTCAAGAAATAATGAGATACATAACCATCAATTGAAGGATAGAATTGAGCACTTATGCTATTAACTACATTTGCATATTCTAAATCTTCTAGTCTTTCTTCGCTCATATCTAATACAAAATAATCGCCTTCTTTAGTAAAATCAGTTTCTTGTAATTTAGCAAAAGCATTAGAAAGTTTAGATTCAGCAAATGTCATTTCAACATCTTCTTCAGAAATAGGATCTTCTAATAAAACTAATTCTTTATTAAGTTCACCTTCCAAATTTTTATAAGTAATGTTATAAATCAATCCATCATCTTCTCCTTCTTCATATTGGAATTGTTTATAAACATAACCAGCTTCTTCATCAAATGATTCTTTATATCCTAGGAAATAATAAGCAGCAACTACACCGTCTGCAACATGTGATTCATAAAATGTTCTAGAAGGATTAGAAGAATCTAAATAACCTTTACTATAGATTGTTTGTACAGCAAATCCTTCATTTAAATATGAAAGTAATGGAGCTGCTTGAGTATCAGTTGTTGAACTACTAGAGCTGTCGGTCGAATCAATAGTTGTACTTGAAGAATTGTCGGTCGAATCGATAGTTGTACTTGTGCTACTGATTTCTCCAGTTGAACTTGAAATAGATGTGCTTGAACTACTATTTGTACTACTTGTTTCAGTCTCGTTGCATGAAGCAAGAGCAAGTGCTAATAATGAAACTAATAAATATCTTTTTTTCATGTTGTTATCATTCCTTTCTATTCGATAATTTCATAAGTTGGATAAACTAGTACTTTAGGAGCTACAAAGAAATCTGCAGCCAGATATAAACGAGCACCTAATTTACAAGTTTTTCCATCGATTTGTACTTCTTTTATGTATAATTCACCTGTTAAGGTATTTGTTTCGTCTAAAATAAAACCATCGTCAACTAATTTAGCTTTATAATCAGTTAATAATTCATTACCAGCAGTATAATCATCAACAGGAATTGTAAATACTGTTGTTCTTCCAACATCTAATACAATATAGGAATATGTTTTACCAACGGTAGGAATTAAATCTAAGGCTTCCTTAGGAATCTTAGTATATAAAGCCGTTAAGTCATCTGGTTGATTACTAGCAAGTGTTGACCAAGTTAGATTATCACAAGTAGCATGAACAGTATTAATAGTGTTAGTAACTTTATTAATGTCATAGTATTTATATACTTCTTTACCAATACTTAATTGGTTAGTAATTGTGATTGCATCTGCTTCAATAGTAATTGATATTGTACCTACAGTTTGTTTATTAAGCATACCATAATCAGATGGTTGAGGAACTTCTTTAGAAACATCTTCACGATATGTATAAATAAGCTTATTGTCGGTCGATTCAGAACTTTTGTTAAAAAATACGGATGAAATATTAAATGTTGGTAAAGCATTTGCTACACTTCCAGCAAATGGAGCACCATCTTTATAATTTTCGGTTCCAAATTTAGTGAATCCTTGAACATTATTACCATCTTGATAATAACCATAACAACCGGTCTTTTTACCTTTTAAGTCATATTCTTCATATAATAGTTTGCCAAGTCCTTCACAAGTAATCTTTAATGTTTTATCAGGCATTATATAATCTAAACGATAGTTATAACTTCTAAGGCTATCAATTGCTTCTTCAAATTGTTCATCAATTGTTCCTTCAACTAACTTAACTTTATCTATTACATCACTACCATATTCTACAAATTTACCGATAGAATGGTAAGTTGCAGTACCATATACAGATGAAAGAGGACTGTAGGTTACATTGTATTCAGTAATATTATAACCATCCATATAAACTTCAAAACTAGCTAGTGTAAGACCAATTAAACCACTGAATTGATTAGCAATTCCAGTTGTGATTTTATCATCTAATTGAGCACTGACATGAAGTGAAAACCAATTTAGTTTTCCTTCAACTTTATCAAAATCAAATGGACTTAAATGGCCAAAGCAGTTACCAAAACCTGAATCATCCCATAAGATTAAATTATAGTCTTGGTCGGCTATTGGATATTTTTTAATTTTATTATCAAAGCCTAGTTCGACTTGATGAACATAAGGCCTATTTCCTACTAAATTAGGTTCATAACGGAATTTGTTAGTAACCACATCTCTAGTAGGTTCTAGTGATTCTTCATATGATGTATAGGTATAAGCATTAGTAGTAGATGCCACATCAATACATTGAGCTGACATTGTTATATCCGATACACTATAAGAAAATATTGCTTCAGCTTTATAACCACTAGCTAAATTATCAATCATTTCTTGAGTTATAGTTGAACTAGCAGGTTTTAAACTTGAACTAGTTGAATTAGAATTTTTATTACAAGATACTAAACTGACTAACAAAAATCCTAAAGCAAAGAGTTTATTAAACTTCGTCATTTTTTATTTACCTCTTATCTAGAAGTTAATGATAAAGCAATTTGGAATTGACCAAATTCTTGGATTTTATTCCACCAAATACTTAAACTAATGTTCATGTAGTATTGTCTTGTACCAATTGATACTTTTTCAGTTGATTTTAAAGTTATTTCCATTTCTTCAGCATTTTCTTCAACTACTTCATAACCAGCATCAACTAATTTTTGTTTATAAGTTTCTTCTAAAGTAAGAGCATCAGCTAAATCATAGATATAGATAAATAATATTTTTCCATCAACATAAACATCACTATGACCTTCACCAATAGTTGGAAGAGCATCAATTATTTCTTTTGAAAATGAACTGATTAAGTTTTTACAACCTTGTTCATTGTTAGAAATTAATTGAGTCCAAGTTAGGTCATCACAATCATCATGAATGTTAGCAGCTGGCATTAAATCAACGATTTCACCAAACTTAGTATAATTAGCATCAAAGATTAAACCACCACGATCACTATCAGGTTTAGCTGTTTCGTTATGAATGTTAATTTTATCGGCTTCAATAGTGATTGTAAGATAAATAATACGATCAGCATAACCGTCTGAATCAAATGGAGTGAATTCAGTGATATAGTTATCTAATGAGAAACGAATATCATTATTTAATTTCCAAACTTGTTTAGTTTCAGTTGATGAGCTATCTTTTACAAAACATAAAGATGAAATATTGAAATCAGGTAAGAATTCTTCCATTGTACCTGCATAGATATAATCTTTATAGAAGTCATCACCAATCTTAACTACACCTTGTTTTGCTTCTTCTTGGTCTTCTTCATCAATAAGCTTATAATAACCACCATTAGCAAATTTAGTTGTAGCATTAGTATAAACATCATAATTAATTTTGATTCCGTCTTCCACTTGATATTTATAAATACCAGAAACTAAGAATTTTTCTTGGTCGAAATTATAATTTTGTTGAGTTTGTTCAGCCTCGAAGTTTAAGGCTTTTAATTTATCGATAGCTGCTTTAAATGAAGTATCTTCAGTTCCTTCAAGAGGTTTAATGTAGTCAACCACATCACTACCAAAATCAATGAAGTTACCATATGATGATCTTACAACATAACCATCACCAGAAGATGTTTGATAGAATGATAATTCAAAACCAACTATTTCATCACCATCTGTTTTTAAAATAAATGATTGGATATCTGAACCAGCATCTTCATTAAATAATTGCCACATTAATTTATCATAAGTATTAGCAGCATATAATGTTGCATTATTTAAATCTAAACGCCAGTTATTTGTGTTATCTACACGTGTAAAATGGCTGGCCCTAATTTCTTTAAAAGCATTTGAATAACATCCTTCTTCCCAGGTAAGTTCATATTCTTCATAACTGAAAGGATCTTTTCCTAGTACTGGGCTATAAATGACATCATTTCCAATGCTTAAGCCAGCATCATATAACATTTTTTCTCCTAATTGTTCAGGATCGATTTGATAATGATAATCATGTGATAATGAGTTTCTTTCATAAGGTTGTTCTTTTGTTGTTGAATAAACCTTAATGCTTGCATTAAATTCGTTAACACTTAAATCAAGAACTCTAGTTGAAATAGAAGATTCAACATATTCAGTTGTTGTAAATACTTCGGCTTGATATCCTTGATTTAAAGCAGCAAACATTTCATCAGTTAAAGCAACTGTTGGAGTTACTTGGGTAGTTGATGATTCTACACCACTAGTCGTTGAACTAGAACTAGAAGAAGAACTCGACTTTGAGTCTTTTTCATTACAGCCAGCAACTAGACATAAAATGGCTAAACTTGATAAAATAAATAAACTTTTTTTCTTTTGCATATCTCTTTCTCCCTTATATAGTAATTAGCCGGATTATACCACGTTTTGTCGGTAAATTCAATGTATTTTTTATTTTTTGTTTTTTTGGATGTCTTTATTAGCCTTTCTTATTTATTAAAAATAAATAAATCTAAAATCCGGTTAATAATTTATTTATATGCAAATAGCAAAAAAATAATTCTAAAAATTAAAAAAAGGTTGCGAGGCAACCTTCAAGATAAATCTAAATTGTTTATTTAACTCTAATGCTTCTACCTGAGTTAGCTAGTAATTCTTTATCAAATACTTGGTTATCGAATACTTTCTTACCATTGATGAAAACATATTTCATACCAGTAGGGAAGTCATCACCTTTAGGATTTTCTTTGATTTCATCAAGACTAAAGATAGAAATATCAGCATAATTACCAACTTCAAGAGTACCACGTTCTTGAATGTTAAAATGTTTAGCAGTCTTATAACTCATCTTATAAATAGTATCTTCTAAGGAATTGAAATGACCTTCTTTTGCTAGTCTTAAAAATCTAGCAAAGGAATTATAAACAGCTGGATTTTGAATTCCTTCTTTTTGATACCAAGCATCAGTCATAAACATAGCTAAATCATCTTTAGCAAGTCTATCAATGATTTCATCATTATAATATTTATATAAATAAATACGACCTTCAAAATTGTTTTGGTTACAGATTTCTAGATATGTTTTTAACTTGCTTTGTTTCTTTTCTTTAGCAATTTCGGCAATATTTTTAGAAATATATTCTTTACCATTATCAACATAAGCAATTTGAATATCATCAAAATCAAAGCCTAATAACTTCTTAGTAATAAAGGTTAAGATACTTAAACGAATTCTAGTAAAGAATTTATTTCTTTTTTCAATAGGTAAAGCTTGATACCACTTAGGTAAGATAACGGTAATACTAGAAGCACCTAAAGGATAAGAATACATATCGAAGCCTGTTTGAATACCATTGTCATTTAGTTTATGTAAAATAGCTAAAGCTTCATCAACACATTTCCAGCTCTTTTTACCGACAAAAATTAAATGTGAGTTTTCAATTTTACATTTAGTTTCCATACCAATGTCATAGATTTCATCAAGAGCTCTAAGTAAATGAGGACGGCCTAATAGTTTTTTATAACCCATTGATACGGCTGAGTTAGCTCTGTTATGAAAAGCCATGATTTTATCGTATTTTTTACATAGTCTACCGATATCCATAAGTTCATCTTTTTCAACAAAGATACCAGGACGATACATAAGTCCTACAGATACTCCAACAGCACCATTAGCTAAAGCATTTTCAAATAAGTCCATCATTTTTTGATAATCTTCTTTAGTCATTTCTTGGTTAACTAGACCATTGATTGAAGCTCTAACACTACCATGACCAACAAAACTTGCAACATTAAGCGGAGTATGATTATCTAAAGCATCAAGCCACATCTTGAAGTCAGGATAAGCATTATCTTTATCTAAATCAAAAGTATCAGAACCAATTAAATCAATATATTTACCATCTTTATCATAGCCTGTTGTACTATAACCACAATTACCAGTGATAACGGTAGTGATACCTTGACCAACTAAAGGAATAGCATAGTCAACACGATCTTTAGCTAGAGCATTCCAGTCATTATGAGAATGAGCATCAATAAAGCCTGGAGCGATAACTAAATTACTACAATCAATGATTTTACCGGCAAATTCATCGATTTTATCTTGATTAATTTCAACAATTCTATCGTCTTCAATAATAACATTACCAACAAAGGCTTTTTCATTTTTACCATTAATGATTAAGCCGTTTTTCAATAAAGTTTTCATTCAACAATTTCTCCTTCGGTTTCTTTAACCCTTTCTTGTAATTTCTTACGGTCAACATCGTATTTTCTTAAAATTAAGATAGAAGCTAATGAAAAGATAAATGGTAAACCAATAAAGACAAAAGCAATACCAGCTCTTGCTAAATCAGTTTGATGCATAATTAGATCAGTTGCAGCATTTACAGTTTCATTAGGTTTAATATATTGTGTTACTTGTAAAGCAAGTCCTAATAATAAATTAGGAATACTTTTACCAACCTTGAACATGAAAGAAACCACACCATGATAAGCTCCTTCATTCTTTTCTTCTTTAGTGATACAAAAGTCAATTGCATCAGGCATTAATGAATGTGGAATCATTTCAAAACTACCAAAGCCAAAGCCAATTAAAACAACTGCGATATAGCCATACCATGGAAATAATTTAAGTGAATCAATCATACCTGGAGCAACACTAGTTGTAATTCCATCACTACTTAATCCTCGACGAGGAATAAATAATAAGATAAATAGACCAACCATCATTAAGATAGCTCCTAAGTTTTGAGCAAACTTCTTACTCTTTTTCTTACTAATAAAAGCAAAAAGAGGAACAAATAACATGGCAAGAATTACAACAGTTCCAGCAATTGGAGTAAATAATCTAGGTAGTTCAATATAAGAAGTTAGATAATAAGTAAGAGCTAGATTAATAGTAGTTAGACATAGATTAGTGAATAAATAATTGAAACATACTAATCTAAATGGTCTAACTTTCATAGAATCAACAAAATATTTTTTAAATGAGAATTTAGTTTCTTTATTTTCAATTGGTTTTTCTTTTAAAAAGAAAGCAGATACTAAACCAAATACAGCAACTAAAGCACCCATAACAAGACCTAAAATTCTAAAACCATTACCGCTAGCACCAGTAACATTAGATAGATGGAAAAAATCAGGTAAGATAACTGATACTAAAGTAGCAATGATAATAAATACTGTTCTATAAGCAGCAAGTGATGTTCTAACATCATAATCATGAGTGATATCACTAGCAATAGTACCATAAGGTGTATGGTAACAAGTAATAAGCAAGATATAAAGTAAATATAGAACAAATAAAATACTAACTTTTAGAAATTGACTTGAGTTTTCAGCAAGTGTTGGTAGACAAAATAGCAAAATAACTGAGATTGCTAGTGGAACTGTCCACTTAAGCATGAAACTACGTCTCCTACCAAACTTAGATTTACTTTTATCACTTAGATAGCCAATATATGGATCAGTGATAGCGTCAAAAAAGACACCTGAAAAAGTAATAACCCCAGCCCAAATAGGAGCAATTCCTAAATAGTCGGTACAAAACTTCATTAAAAAGAAATTAATAATCGAAATAATTAAAGTGGCAGGAAATTCACCTAGCCCATAGATTAATTTAGTGGAAAAAGGGAAATTTGATTTTATCACATTTGCTTTTTCTTTCAATTTCATCATCTCCTTAAGACGGTATAATTATAAACTAAATAAACTAAAAAGACAATTTTTTAAAAATTGTCTTTAATGCTCGATTTTTAATCTAGTTCTTACCATCTTAAGGTATAACCTAATAAGTTTTTACCAGTCCAATTATTAACGTCAAATCTTTTATTATCAGTTATTGCTATTCCATTAGCTCAGATTCTATCATTAATAGCACATTCAACTAATAAAGCATCATTGGTAGCTATTTTTTCTTTTCGAGCCATTTTTATTATAAATGTAAACCAATAAAAATACAGTTTTTATACTTTTTATTGTTTAAAAGTTTATAATATCAACATGGATGATAAAACATGAACAAACAAATTATAGAAATCTATCAAAAATTAAAGAAATCACCTTTTAGATCAAAGTTTCATCTAAGACAAAATGAACTTGATTATGTTAATCAAAATGGAATGGATGTTATAAGAAACCACGCCTATGATTTTATAAATAAAAGGCTTGCCCCTGTTATCATTTTAAATGATGGAAAGCAAACCCCAATGAAAGGTCATCCTGTCTTTATTGCTCAACATGCAACTGCCACTTGTTGTCGTAATTGTTTATATAAATGGCATCACATAGCAAAAGATAAATGTTTAACTAATCAAGAAATTGATTATGTGGTTGATACGATTATGTATTGGATTGAACAAGAAATCAATAATTGATAACACTCCAATAACCTTTTGTATTGCCAACTCTTAATAAAAAACCTTTATCTTCCAATAAGTAATGAAAGGTCATTAATAGATATTTTTTGATTTTGGTTTAGAATATTTAATATTTTTGTTTCATCACTAGATAATTCATTTTTTTATCATTATTTATTTGATTTACCCCATTTGACCGACAAAAAACAATTTAATATATTCAATCTTAATATTTGCTGTTTTTCCAAGCGATTAATTCATTTTTAATTATCTTTTCCATATAATCATCTCTACACCATTATTATATGATTACATATGGCTTTTTTCATTTTTCCTATGGTAGAATGTGATTTTGATTACAAAAAAACATAGATAATACGTGATTGTGTTAAAAAAGGTTTAGAAATGTGTTTAGATTATTTGATGTATGTATTATATGATTGTAAGAAAAATTATGTTATCTTTTAAACTGATTATGCAACAATAACAGGATTGTTTTAAAACAATAAAAACTAAGAAGCTTAATATCACTTCTTAGTTATACATAGTATTATTCTTTATAAATATTCTTGCATGAAATGTTATTACAATTAATTGGTGATTTACAATGCAAATCATTAGTTACAAAAATGTTATCGCATTCAAGTGAACCATCTATATATAAATTACCTTTGCACTCAATACCACCATGAGTGACATTGACATCGCCACAAATTTTTTGACAAGCCGTGTTACCGGCAGTAACAGTAAGATTTCCACTAACTTCTTGACAACACACTGCGCCAGAACTAACAACAAGATCTCCACTAACCTTTTGACAATTTATAGCGCCAGCATTAACACTAACATTACCATCAACTGAACCATCAATTTGGACATCACCATTAACTTCAACATTAAAAATAGCTTTGTCATTATCAAAATATGGTATCTTTAAATTAATTTTCTCAGTAATTTCATCAACAGCTAATAATTTATGACCATGGTATTGAACAACTCTAATTTTATCGTCATCAGCCCAAGAAAAAGTTTCTTTTTCGTTAACATCTTCAAGTAATAAGCTATCAATTGAAACATTAAAAGCTTCAGCAATAGTTGGAAGCAATTCAATATCAGGATATGATAAACCACATTCCCATTTGCTAACAGCTTGGACACTTACATGACAAATATCAGCTAGTTGTTCTTGACTTAAATTAGATTCTTTTCTAAATTTTTTGATTTTATTTGCTAAGATTGTTTTCATAAAAAGTTCCCTTCTTTCAATTAATTTATACCATACATTAGATAAAAAACATAGATATTGTTCGTTGATATTTTTTAAAATAAATTCAACCAATGGTTGAATTAATAAAAAAGATTGACACTAATATCAATCTTAATCATTTTAAGTGGTGTGACTATGCAGATTCGAACTGCAGACCTATCGCTTAGGAGGCGATCGCTCTATCCAGCTGAGCTATAGCCACAAGCAAGAAAAATGATAACATATTTTAATTAATTATACAAATAAGACAAGAATAAAATGAATAATAGAAGCTAACACATAAGAAAACAAAACTTGAAAAACTACCGATAGAATGAATGTTTTTCTATCATTTAGTTCGTGTTTTAATGTGCTTATAGCATTGATACAAGGAATGGTAAACAAATTAAAACAAATAAAAGAATAAGCACTACTTTTATCAAATAAAGAAAAGATATTTTTACTACTAGATAATTCATTTATCATTGTAAGTGATGTAATTACTTGTTCTTTGGCTATTATTCCTTGTAGACTAGCTATTACTACTCGATAATCATTTTTACCAATAACAGGATAGAATAGCCAACTTATCTTTTTACTAATAATAGCTAATATACTATTATCTACACTACAATAATTAAAATTCATATCAAATGATAATAAAAACCAAGATACTAGACAGGAGGCTAGAATAATAGTACTAGTCTTTTTTATAAAATGAATTGTTTTAAATAAGGAATCACTTATAACATATTTCATATTAGGTATTTGATATGATGGTATTTCAAATAAATAAGAGGTCTTATTTATCTTGAAATAGAACGTATTTAAGATTATTGCTGAAATAAAAATAACTAGAATACTTAATAAATAAAATGATAAAGCTATCAGCCAAGCATAATCCTTAAAAAAATAACTAGAAAAGATACTAATCATTGGAAGTTTAGCAAGACATGGGATAAAAGGAGTTAACATAATTGTAAGTTTTCTTTCTTTATCATCAGTTATAGTTCTAGTTGATATAATTCCATGAACAGAACAATTAATGCCTAATATAAATGGAATTAATGATTTACCACTTAAATGAAACTTTTGAAATATCTTATCAAAGATAAAACCAATTCTTGCTAAATAGCCACATGATTCTAAAATACCTATACCAATAAATAAGAAAAATATTTGAAAAACGAATTTAAATAGGCTAAACAAAGGATAAACTATACCTTTATTTACTAAACTAAATAGCCAAACATGCGCATTGTTATTAGTTAAGAAAATATTAATCTTGTTTATTAAAATTAATTCGATTCTATCGAATAATTTATCACTTATACTACCAATTATATGAATTGAAAAATAATAAATAAAACCCATGATAATTATAAAGAAAATAAAAGCTAGATATTTATTTAAAAGGATCTTATCTATTTTATCACTAATAGATGGTTTATTATCAATTTTAGTAACTAATAACTGATAACATTTACTGGCATAGTTATAATAACTAGTTGTTATTAATTCATGATAGTAATCATTTTTAGATAATTCAAGAATCGTATTTATTCTATTATCTTTACTTGATATAATTTTATTTTCTATGATTCTATCGAATATTTTTAATGTTTTATGATTGTTTTTGTAATTTTTTATTAATGATATTAATTTGTCGTAATTATTATCTTTTAGGGCTGATATTGTAATCATATCACATCCAAAGATGTTTCTAGCCTTATTTATATCAAATGTATTATGTTTATTAAATTCATCAATCTTATTGAATATTAATATAATTGGTTTATTTAATTCTAGTAATTGTAAGGCTAGATATAAACTACGTTCAAGATAATTGATATCAATTACATTTAAGATACAATCATATTCATTATTCAATAAATAATTAGTTGTTATTTGTTCATCAATTGAGGTGGCATTTAATGAATAAATGCCGGGTAAATCGATAATATTTAAGTTTGTATTGCTTATATTTGCTTCAATTTTATCAACTGTTACACCAGGATAATTTCCAACACTAGCATGTTTATTTGTTAAGGCGTTGAATAGAGTTGTTTTACCACAATTGGGATTTCCTACTAAAGCTATGTTCATCTAGTTATTCCTCAACTAATTATATGAAGATATGATAATAATAATGTTTATTTTTCCATATATTTAATTAGGTGAAACTAGCATGGATGAATTCAATGATAACAACAAATATATTAATCAAATGAATACTCAAATATTTTTTATCATCCTTGCTATTGTTTCCTTATGTATTTCTATTTATGTTATCGAAGGATTCAAAGATATCATTAAAAACCCTACAAATCCTAGACATAGTCAAGATGAACTACATGACTTAGCTATCTTTGCTTCAATACTTACAACAATTGTTACTTTTTATTTTTTACATCTAGCATATAAAAACTATAAAAATAGCAACAGCAATTCTAATAGCATTTATCTATTTGTTGCTATTGTTATTGCCATTGCTACTTTAATTCGTTTAATAAATCTTATTAATTCACCATTTGGTAATGAAACTGCTAATGAAATAATCTAATTATCCTTTTATAAATTTTTGACTAGGACTTTTTGGTTTATCTGGGATTGTCATCTTAAGTTTTCCTTCTAAGACTAGAGGATTAACGATTTTGCTCGTTTTCTAATACTTTACTAGTTTTTCTAAAAATGTTTTTACAAGATAATAAATCAAAACAAGATTTAAATTCATTGTAACGTTTAAATATCTTAGCTATTAAAAATGTTAATAAAACAACGATTAAAGAAAATACCATGCCAAAACTAAAACCTGTAAAGTCAACAAAGACATCAGTCCAAGATGCATACCTATCGATAGCAATCATTTGTAAACCTTCAGATAAACAAGATAAAGCAAAACCAGTAACTATAGCTAAAGGTAATGCTAAATAACGTTTTCTAATTAAAAATAAATAAACACAATAAAAACCAAAACCTAAAACAGAAAACAATAATAAGTGACCTAAAATCTTTCTAATAAATTGACCAAAAGTTTTATATAGTTTGATATGTAAAGTTATGGTTGTACTTATTTCAGGATTTTTATTATAAGTTGCTTTGATTACTAATTTTCCAAGTGATTGAGGCCTAAATGAACTACCATTAATACTAGCTTTTCCTTTTATTACTTTATAAGTAACATCATCGATATAATAATTACCATCAAATGCTCTAATTGTTGTTAGTTGGTCAACTACTAATATATCAGCGGTTAAGATTTCAATTTTAGTTGGCTCATCAATATAACAATTAACAAGAATTGAAATATTAACATTTTCATCAAATATTGAATTAGCTGTTATTAAAACTTTACCAACATTATAAGTATCAAATATATTCATATTATGACTTGATAAAATAGTTTTATCAGTAGGATTAGTATAACTATAATCTAAAAATAAATTATCTTTTGCCTTTTCAGGAACAGTTAAAACTAAATCTTTGAAATTAAATTTACTATAAGGTTTTACATTATAAACATTATCATCACTAACATATTCAGGATTAATAATTATCGATTCTATCGGAATATAATTAGGATTATCTAAGACTGTGACTTCAATTTGATACTGTTTAGTTTTATCTATTTTATTAGTTAAAATAATGGTTTCTTTACCTGGCTTTTTAGCTATTAGTAAATTGTTTTTGATATCACAATAAGCTCGATTATTTAAAAATGAAGTATCGTAAAGAGAAACAAGTGTATGCTCATTGTTTTGATCATATAAATACATTAATTGTCTAGTTCCGCTATAAACATTTTGATTTTGAAAAGTTATTGAACTTATTTTATCTGGTTTATTTCCAAAACATTTAACTTCCACATAGTTATAAACACTAGGATTACTTTTTAAATATGCATAGACTAAAATACAACCGCCATGATTAAAACTAACAATGCCATTTTTGTCGACAGAAACGACATCTTCTGGATAGTAGTCCTCTTTTTTTGTTTTATATATAAGTTCAGTATCATTACTTTCTTTAGGAACGAAGTCTACTTTGACTTCACTAGTTTCACCAATGTATTTAAAGGGAACTGAAATAGTAAAACTGGTTGGACTAATTATTTTACCACTACCTTCTGTTACAATTTCATCGCCTCTGTTTCCGGTTAATTGTCCACTTATTTTAGAACTTTTATCGCCAGGAAGTAATGATTGAACAATCATAAATACTGTTGTGATAAATGTAAAGACAATTGCAAGAATTGCAATGATTCTTAAAATGTTAAATCCTTTTTGTTTAGTCATATAATAATCCTTTCATTAATAACTTTCTTTTAATAAAAAATCTGCGATATAAATAATTTCAATTCCTTTAGCATTTCAATTTATTATAAAATTTCCGATAAAAACGTAATTTTAACACCTTTTATGATTTAAAAAGGTGATGTTTTCTAAATGATTATATAATTAAAATGATAATAAAACCTCCAGGCATATAAATAATAGCAAAACATTCAAAATTGTTCAAAGGTTTTTACTCCTATAGAAGTAAAAAGTATATCAAATTACGAAGTTTTAACTCCTATGGAAGTAAAAAGTATATCAAATTACAAAGTTTTTACTTCTATACAAGAAAAAAGTGTCAAAAACAATTTCTATCATTTTTAACACTTTTATTATTTACTTTTCTTGTTTATTAATAATAACTCTTGCTATTTTAACACCATTAGCACCGGCTTGAGCTAAGCCTCTAGTGATACCCGCACCATCGCCACCAACAAATAGATTTTTAATGGCTTTTGTTTCAAATTCATTGGTTACATCAACTCGATCAGAATAAAACTTAGCTTCAACCCCATAAAACAAAGTATGGTCAGTAGCAATACCAGGAGTTACATGATCTAAAGCTTGAATCATTTCGATAATAGATTTCATAGCTTTATAAGGTAAAATTAAGCCTAAATCGCCAGGAACTGCTTCTTTTAAGGTTGGTCTTACAAAGCCCTCATCAATTCTTTTCTTAGTTGATCTTCTACCGAGTAAGATATCACCATATTTTTGAACAATAACACTACCACCACTTAATTTATTAGCTAGTTCACTGATTTCTTTAGCGTATTCATTAGAATTTTTAAATGGATCATCAAATTCTAATGAAACTAATAAAGCAAAGTTAGTGTTTTGACTACCAAGTCCACTATCATGATAGGAGTGACCATTACATACCATAACACCATTATGGTTTTCAATAACAACATAACCACTAGGATTAGAACAGAAAGTTCTAACTTGAGTTCCTAAGGTAGTGGCATAGATAAATTTACCTTCATAAAGGTATTTATTGATTTCATCCATGATAATGTTATTAGTTTCAACTCTAACACCAATATCAACACGATTGTTGAAACATTTAACGTGATATTTGTTAAGTGTTTTAGTTAACCATTCAGCACCAGGACGACCAACACCTAGCACTACATATTTAGCATTTATTACTTGATTATCATTTACAACCACACCAGTAATAGTATCATTTTCAACTAAAATATCTTTCACTTTTGTTGCAAACATGAAATCAACATGTTGTTTTAAAGTTTCATAAATGTTTTTTAAGACATTCAAGTTTAATTCAGTACCTAGATGTCTTACTTCACTACGAAGAAGTTTTAAACCTACTGCAATACCTCTTTTTTCAATTTCATAAACTTCTTTTGATTGAGGATTAGTTAATTCTTCAGGAGCACCATGCTTTAAATTAATAGCATCAACATAACGAATTAAATCTAATACTTCATCATCACTTAAATAATCAGTCATCCAACCACCAAAGTTACTAGTGATATTAAACTTACCATCAGAAAAAGCTCCACAACCACCAAAACCACTAGTCATTGAACAACTTGGTTTACAACCGCTGTTACCATAAATATCTTGAGGGCATTGTTTAATTTTCTTTTGTAAAATTGGACAAGTACGTTTATAGATATCAAGGCCTTTATCAATAACTAAGACTTTTAAATCTTTTGCTTTTTCCATTAATTCATAAGCAGTAAAAATACCAGTCGGACCAGCACCTACAATAATTACATCATAATTAGTTTTCATAGTGTTAATTCCTTTCGTTTACTTTTTTAGATAGTTAGGATCAATGATTCCAATATAATTTAAATTACGAAACTTTTCATTATAATCAAGGCCATAGCCAATAACAAAATGATTTTCAATATCAAAGCCTAAATAATCAGGATTTATTTCTACTTTTCTACGAGCGTTTTTATTAATCAAAGCAACAATCTTTACTGATTTAGCCTTGTTTTCTTTAAAATAAGTACATAGTTTGTTTAAAGTAAGGCCGGTATCAACGATATCTTCAACAATTAAAATGTCACGGTCTTTAATTTCAAAATTTGCAATTGATGTGATGTTTACTTGTTCAGTAGTAGTGCTATCAACATAACTACTAGCCTTCATAAATTCCATTTGAAAAGGAATTGTGATATGTTTTACAAGTTCAACATAAAACATAACAGCACCTTTTAAAGTACAAATTAGGATGGGATTTTTATTTTCATAATCTTTACTAATAATAGTTCCTAATTCTTTACATTTTTTTATGATTTGTTTTTCGTTTATTAAAATCTTACTAACCGCTTCATCTTTTGGCATGTTTTTCCTTCCTTTCAACAACAAAGTTAATTGTACAATATTTTTAACTAAAAAGATATGTATTTTTTAAAAATGTTCCAACTTGATAAATAAAAAAAATCAATTGAAATCGCGTTTGAAAAAAGTTAAAATTAATGTACTAACCAATTTATTCTAGGGAGGTCTTTTTCTTGAAAAAGAAATTTTATGCGATTTTTTTAGTTTTTGTGTCCGTTTTTTTATTTGGTTGTAACCAAAAAGATAAAGATTCTAATAAATTATTAACTAACTGGCCAATTGCTGTTAGAACAATGATTGAAGATAATTATAATTATGAAATTCCATTTTATAATAAAGCTAAGGAATATTATGCAGATTTAGATGGTGATAATAATTTGATACTTCATTGCATCTTAGATGAAAAAACTGATTCAAATGAAGTCTTAGAAGAATATTCAACTATCTGTGTTAATAAAAACTGGCAAGTAGATAAAGTAACTAAAACATATTTCAATCCGGCTGATTTTACAAATTATGATTATGATGTTTATTATGCTCATAAAGAATATAATGAAGAACTAGGCCTAGCTTTAGAATTTCTTGCTGGTAATTATCGTGGTGACTTAAGTCTTGATATTATTTGTAGTAAATATGTGCCAATTAATACCACTGTGTGGCCAACTGATTTAATTCAAGAGTTACTAGGCATTACTATTCCTAGTTTTGAAAAAGAAGAATTTAGATATGTAGTTTCTACAAAAGTTGATGAAATGACCGATGATGTTTATATTTATATAACAATTACCAATGCTACTTATGAAGATGAACTTGCTTATAAAGAAATATTAGAAAATGCTGGTTATTTAATCTTTGAAACTGATAATGATATAACTGGTAATTTTGCTGTTGATTTACAAGTTACTCATTGCATTCAATATAAATATAATGAAGGTTATGGCTTAGAATTGTTTATTTACAATTTATAATTTGTTTTTTTAATTTTGTGCTATAATAAGTTTATAAAACAAGTCACATGTATCTATCGTACATTAACTTATTATAGGGGTGATAAAAATGAAAAAAAGAAATACGTTATTTACAATTTTGCCTTGTTTAGCTTTAGCTTTAGTTAGCCAAACTAGTTGTTCTAAAAACGATGATTCACTAAACGATGTATCATTTAACAATTTATACAACTATTTTGCAATTAGTAGTATTCATATGTTAAGTGATGCTAGTCCAGTAACAGCCTTAAATAAAAAAATGGCGCCACTTACTCAAACTGAAAAAGATACCATTATTGACAATTTAAAGATTGTTGAAGATATGTTATCTAACAATGTTAACGTAAGTCCTGAACAAGTATCAGATCGTCAAGGATATGAAAAAATGTACACAGTTCAAACATCATATCTAACAACACCTGAAACTTATACTTTCTACTATACTGAAACAAAATTAGATGTTGTTGATGATGACGATGATGATTTTGATTGGGAAAAAGAAGAAAACTTTAGATTAACAGGTATTGTTATTTGTGACAGTGTTGAATATTCATTAACTGGAACTAAAGAAGTCGAAGACAACGAAACAGAAATTAGTTTTAGAATTCAAAAAGATGCTACTAATTATGTAGAAATCGAACATGAACAAGAAACTAATGAAAGAAGTTTTGAATACAGCCAATATACTAATGGTGTCAAAGTATTTGAAACTGAAATGGAATATGAATACAACAAAAACAAAGATCGTTTAGAAGTTGAATTCGAAAAAGAATCAGCAAACAATAAAGAATCATATAAATATTTCTATGTGACACGTAATAACAAACAATACATTGAAGTTATTTATACTAAAAATAAAGAAAAGAAAACATACTACATTAGAATTGAAAAAGATGCTACAACTAATGAAGTAAGTTATGTTTTTGAAGAATAACTAATTAAAATTTATCGATAAAAAGGAACTTTTTAAATACATAAGGTTCCTTTTTTTATTTAATCTAACAAATTAGTTTTTGATTGTGCTATACTATTTAAGGTTTTTTAAAAAAGGGATAATAAGATGAAAAAGAAAGAAATTGATTTAACTAGTGGTAATTTATTTAAAAAGATATTAATCGTTGCTATACCTTTAATAATTTCTGGTGTTTTGCAACTTTTTTATAATGCTGCTGATTTAATTGTCTGTGGTCAATTTGGTTCAGCTCATTCCGTTGCTGCTATTTCCTCAACCAATCCTTTAATTAACTTATTATGTAACTTATTTTTAGGCCTTAGTGTTGGTGCTAATGTTGTAATGGCTAGAAGTTATGGCTCTAATGATAAAGAAAAATGCCATCGAATAGTACATACTTCCATGTTACTTTCAGTTATTATAGGAATTGTTATAGGTATAGTTGGTTTAATCTTTTCCTATACTTTCTTAAAATGGATGAAAACACCAGTAGATGTAATAAACTTATCAAATCAATATTTAAGTATTTATTTTCTAGGTTTACCTTTTTCAATGATTTATAACTATGGTGCTAGTATTTTAAGAGCAACAGGCGATACTAAACATCCCTTTTTTTTCTTATTATTTGCCGGTATAATCAATATAATTTTAAATTTAATCTTAGTAATTGTCTTTAAATTAGATGTTGCTGGTGTTGCTATAGCTACTATCACTTCACAATGCATATCAGCCATTTTAGTTGTTATTTGTTTGATTCATAATAATGGCTTTTGTCATTTATCTTTAAAACAACTAAGACTTCATAAAAATGAATTAAAAGATATTATTTTTGTTGGTGTTCCAGCAGGTATTCAAAGTGCTATCTTTTCTATTTCTAATGTTTTGATTCAATCTAGTGTTAATAGTTTAGGAACTATTGTTATGGATGGCAATGGTGCTTCAACTAGTCTTGAAGGATTTGTTTATACTAGTATGAATTCAGTAGCTCAAACAGGGCTTGCTTTTATTAGTGCTAATTATGGTGCTAAAAACAAAAAAAATATCAATCGATCGATAATTTATACATCAATACTTGTTATTATTTTTGGTTTAGGACTAGGTGGTCTTATGATTTTATTTGCTAAACCATTGCTTGGTTTATATGCTTCAACGCATAAAGAAATAATAACAATTGGTTATAAACGATTAGTTATTATCTGTTCTACTTATTTTTTATGTGGTTTAATGGATACTTTTGCTTATTCATTAAGAGGAATAGGTTATTCAATACTTCCAACCATTGTTTCTTTATGTGGTGGTTGTGGTCTACGTATCTTATGGATTTATACTATCTTTAAGATTCCTCAATATAACAATTTACAAAGTTTGAGTGTTTCTTATCCGGTTTCATGGTTAATTACAACACTAGTTCATCTAATATTATTTTTAATCTTAAGTCGAAAAGTTTATAAACGATTAGATAACGAAAAAATAATCAGTACACCCGAGTTAAAAACAAATTAAATATTGCTTGCAATTGCTTGATTTTTCTAATAAAATTACCTTATTAAGAGGTAGCAAATTATGAAAAAATTTAAAAAAGCGTTGATGTTTGTTTTAAGTTTGTTTTTGTTAAGTTCATGTAATTTATTTGATAATTCTAAAAGTGATTCTACAAATTCATCAAATCTGTCGAGTGATTCGTCATTTTCAACAGATATTACAGCAATTCGTGATGTAATTGATTCAACTGGTGGTAAGTATACTATTGAAGGAACAATTACTAAAGTTAGACTAAATGAAGATGATGCTGATATCTGGATTCAAAATTATAATGATACAACTCAAGATGATGATGCAATTTTAATTAAAAATGCCCCTAGATATTATAATCCAGGTGAATTTGTAAAAGTTACTGGAACCTATGGTTTAGTTAATGATTTACCAACTATAACAAGTGAAAAAATGTCGGTACAATCGGGAAGTGATAGTCATTTACATGCTCCTCTTAAAATGACTTCAACTTTGTTTAATGATTATTCTAAATATTTACTAAATAGATTAGTTAAAATAGAAAATGCTATCATTGTTAGTTTATCTTATTATGAAGATAGTAATAATGTCCTAGCTAATTTAAACTTTTCAGGACTTACCATTGAAGTTAGAGTTCAATGTGGTAATGCAACTTCAACAGTTAACATTAAAAATGAAATGCAAAAAGCTAAAGATAAAGGTGCAAATGTTAATTTAACAGGTTTACTTGAAGTAAATCTTGATAAAGATGGTTTTCAAGTTTTAGTTATTGATGAAGCCGATTTTAGTATGGATGCTATTATTGGTGAACAATCATTACAAATCTATGCTATTAATGATTTCCATGGTTCTGTTGTTCCAAATGGTAATGAAGCCGGTATCTTAAAAGTTGGTAGTTTCTTAAAAGAAAAGAAAGAAACTGAAGATGCAATCTTAATTAATTCTGGTGACTTATGGCAAGGTTCAATTGAATCAAATTTGAATCATGGTGAATTATTAACTGATTGTATGAATGAAATTGGTTTTGATTGTTTTACTTTAGGAAACCATGAATTTGACTGGGGTGCAACTTTTATTGAACGTAATAGAAATCGTAAAAGTAAAGATAATTATCAAACTCCTTTCTTAGCAGCTAATATTTATAATTATGATATTAATAAAAAAGAAGTTTTAGATTTTGCAAATCTAGGTAATAAATACACCATTAAAACAATGGAAAATGGTTTAAAAGTCGGCATTATTGGTGTTATTGGTGAAGATCAAATTACTTCAATTTCATCTCAATATGCTGATGCTTATACATTTGAAAACCCAACTCCTATTATCAAAGAGTTATCTGATAAATTAAGGGTTGAACAAGAAGTCGATGTTGTTTTACTTTCTTGCCATACTAATCAAGAAAGTATCAAAGGTGCTTTAGGCGAAGATAGTGAAGGTATCACACTTGTTTCAAGTGTTTCTAATAAACGTTATGTTGATGCGGTCTTTTGTGCTCATAGCCATTATGATGAAACTGATTATGTAAATGGTGTTCCATTTATTCAAGGTGGTAGCAATGGAAAATATATCTCATCAGTTAAATTATCTATTGGTAGTGCTGGTAATATCAGCTGTGATAATTATGAAAATCTAAATGCTACTAGAGTTAGTTATACTAAAGCTGATGAAACATTAAATGAATTAATTAACACTTATAAAGCTCAAAGTGATATAACTGGTAGTGAAGTTGTTGGAAAATTATCAGGCCAATTAACTAAATCAGATACTTTAGTTAACTTTGTCTGTGCAGCCATTGCAAATTATGCCGCTGAAAACGATATTGAAATTGATTATGCTATAGCTAATACTGGTAGAGCTAACATCAGTGGTTCAGTTACTTATGCAAGTCTTTATAAAGCCCTACCTTTTGATAATAAGATTTATGTCATTGAAGCATCTGGTAGTGATATCAGTAAAGAAGCTAGATATAATGCTATGTATCGTGTAAATCCACAAGCAATAAACAATAATAAACGTTATAAGGTTGCTGTTCTTGATTATCTAGCATTCCATAGAAATAGTAGAAGAAACTATGATTACTTCTTAGAAGCTGTATTAGTTAGTGAATTTATTAAATCTGGTTATGAAATCTATAACTATCGCGATTTAACAGCAGATTACATGAGAAGCTTTGGTAATGCTACTATTGATGTCTCAAATTATACTGATACAAACTTACACCACGATACTTCAAAACTTACAACCAATGTAACTTTTAGCTAAACTCGACAAAAAATAAAAAAAATGCTATATTAATTAACGGATTAGAATAGGATGTGCTCGTATGCAATTTTTACAAAAAGAAACGACTAAAAAATGCATTATTGCGATAGTCTATTTATGTCTTGGCGTTGTCTTATGTTTCTTTCCAAGCCAAGTTAAAATCTTTGTATGTTATGTTTTTGGTGGCTTATTAATCGCTGCTGGTATTATTCGTATCATCAGTTATTATTCTAAATTTAAAGGTCTCCATTCATTTATGATAAATGGGCCACTTGCTGGCATTCTATCGATAATTTTTGGTATTTTCTTTATTTGTTTTCCAGCTATTGTTACTAAGATTTATCCTATTTTAATTGGTGCCTATTTTATTTTAAGAGGTATTGGAAAAATTGTTAGATCACAAGCTTATCGTTATGCTGGAATTTCATTTTGGTGGTTTGATTTAGTTGTTGGCTTAATATTATGTTGTTTTTCAATAGCCTTGATTGTAATTGATGTCTTTAAAAATGGTAACTTAGTTGTATATCTAACCGCAGCTAGCTTAATAGTTCAAGGAATTATCAATATCTTAAATATGGTATTTTTAAGTGCTAATATGGATGATTTACAAAAAACTTTTGATAGAAAAGCAAATCATCAAAAAGATAGTAGAATCAAAGATGATGTTATAGAAGTGGATGAACATGACCATGAATAACAATGAATTACTTGATTCTATCGACAAATTATGTAATGAAAAAGAATTTGTTCAAGCACGTATCATGCTTGAATCTTATTTAAACGATAATAAAAATGATAAAAAAGCGAACTATTTAATGGTTCGCATTTTAACTAAAGACTATACTGATTATGAAGTAAATGAAGATTTTGAACAATATTTTCAAGAAGTTTTAAGTAAAACTCCTTTATCTGAAAGACAAAAATTGTTAAAAGAATATAATGATTACATTGATAATCGAAATCTTTATCAAGATAGAAAATCGGAACCTGAAAATAGTAAGAAAAGTTCGTTTCCATCGATAAATTTTGTTGTTTTTATTATCTGTTTACTTTTTAGTGTTGGTCTATGTTTAGTCTGTGCCAGCCAATATCTTGCTGGTGCAATTATTATATTTATTAGTCTAATTGTTGGACTAATCATTCTTTTCAAGAAAATGTTTACTAAGAAAGGATGAATGATATGGATATAAAAAAGAATATGAATTGTCTTTTTATCAATAATCCTAACAGTGGAAAAGGTAAAATATCAAAAAAACTTAACTATATTAAAGCTAAGTTAGAAGAAACTTTTAAAAGTGTTGATATTAAAACACCTAGTAATCATGATGAAACCTTAATTTTAGCAAGTCATGCCTGTGATAATTATGATGTTTTAGTTTTTGCTGGTGGGGATGGTACTTTTAATAATATCGTTAATGCGATAGCAAATAAAAATAAAAGGCCAATCCTTGGCTATATTCCGGCTGGAACTGTAAATGATATTTCCAAAAACTTTAAAATTTCTAAAAACATTAAAAAGGCCATTAAAACTATTCAAAAGGGTTATGTTCAAAGTTTTGATATAGGAAAAGTTACTTATCTAGATAACGATAACATCGATGTTAATTATTTTGTTTATGTCATGGCTATGGGTAGTTTTGCTCATGTAAGTTATGATACAAACCAAGATGTTAAACGTAAATTTGGTAGAGTTGCTTATTATCTAAGAGTTGTTAAAGAAGTGTTAAAAAAGCACCTTTTTACCGTCAAAATTTCATTTAACGATGATTCAAAAATTGAAATGGAAACCCCATTGGTTCTTATTTTAAATTCTTGTAGTGTTGGTGGTTTCAAAGTAAACAAGAAATCAAAAATGAACGATGGACTATTTGATGTTTATGTTATGAAACCTGGTTTTGCTAGTGGTTTATTTAATGTCATTAGAAAAAGAAAACATATCCTAAAGAAAGCAAGTTCAATGATTGTTCATTTAGATAGTGAATGGTCATGGTGTGTTGATGGTGAAAAAGGTTATTCAAAAACTATTCAAGTTGAAAACTTAAATAACCATCTAAAGATTTTTTCAAAAATCAAATGTGATTAAGCAATGATTAATTTCGTTGCTTTTTTTAAAATTTGGCCATAATAAGGTATGAAAGTTTATTTGATTTATCAAATAAAAGAGTGTAAAATAGATTGCAGTGTGGAGAGTGATTTAAATGTCTTTATTATCCATTAAAAATCTTCATGTCGAAGTTGAAGGAAAAGAAATTTTAAAAGGTATTGATTTAGAAATCAATGCTCATGAAATACATGCTTTACTTGGCCCTAATGGTAATGGTAAATCAACCTTATTATCAGCAATTATGGGTCAACCAAAATATAAAATTAGTCAAGGTAGCATTACCTATAAAGGTAAAGATGTTTTAAAAATGTCTGTTGATGAAAGAGCTAAGGCCGGTTTATTTCTAGCCCTTCAATATCCTCCTGAAATTCCAGGAGTTATTAATAGTGAATTTTTAAAAGCTGCTATTAATACTAGACTTGAAAAACCAGTATCTTTATATCGTTTTATCAAAGAATTAGAAGATGCTACTAAAGAAGTAGACTTACCACTTGATATTGTTCATCGTTCATTGAACGATGGTTTTAGTGGTGGTGAAAAGAAAAGAAATGAAATCATTCAAATGAAACTATTAAAACCTGAACTTGCTATGCTTGATGAAATTGATTCAGGTCTTGATGTTGATGCTTTAAAAGCTGTTGTTAGTTCTATTCAAGATGTTATTAATCGTGATGGCAGTGCCTTAGTTGTCTCACATTATGCTCGTTTTTATCAATTACTTGAACCTAGTCATGTTCATATTATTATCGATGGTAAAATTGTTATGAATGGTGATGCTAGTCTAATTCAAAGAATTGATAAAGAAGGCTTTGATTGGTTAAAAGTTGAAAACAACATTGATATTAAAAAAGATAACAGACCAAGTAGTATTGGTTTATGTGGTATAAAGGAAAAAGTAAATGAAAAACGCTAAGATTACTTTTTTAAATAATGCTGTTACCTTAGATAGCAATAAGTTATTTAACAAAATTACTAACACCATAGAAATCATAGATAAACAAGACTTAGTTATCAATGTTTTATATGACAATTGTAGTTTTTCAAACCTTAGTATGGTTATTAAAAATAGTAAGGTTACTTTAATTGAAGAATATCAAGGAAACATTAAACCATTAAACATGGAAATAGAAATTTCTAATGATTCATCACTTTTTAGATTTGGTTTATATGAAAATCTAGAAACTGAATTAAAACTAGTACGTATTATTAAAAACTATGGTTATTATCAAAATGTTTTATTAGACGTTAGTAAAAATAGTGTGAGTCATGAAGAAGAAACTTCCTTACTATCTCCACTTAGTAGATGTGATATCTTTAGTGCTATTTATGCTAATAATAAAGCCGTTAAAGATTACAAGACTAAGTTTAGTCATCAAGTTGTTCATACTTCAAGTGATTGTAAAATCTTTGGAATATGTAATGATTTTGCCAAGATGACGATAACTACAGATGCATATATTAAAAAGGGAGCTAGTAATACTAAAGCAACTCAAGAAGGAAGAATTATCAATCTAGTAGATACTGCTAGTGGCATTATTTTTCCTGATTTACATATTGATGAAAACGATGTTGAAGCAGCTCATAGTTGTAGTGTTGGAAGTGTTAACTTAGATCACCTTTACTATCTACAAACTAGAGGCTTTAGTTACGAACAAGCTAAAAGCTTATTAATTAAAAGTTACTTCACCCCTATTTATCAATATCTAAATGATAAAGAGTTAATAGACAAAGTTACAAAAGCCATTGAAAAAAGGATTGGTTAATTATGGATGTATTAAAAATTAGAAAAGACTTTCCAATGCTAGATAACAAAATAATGCAAGGACATCCCCTTGTATATTTTGATAATGCCGCTACATCTTTAAAACCAAACCAAGTTATAAATGCCATCAATGATTATTATAAAAATTATACTAGTAATGTTCATCGTGGTGATTATGATTTAGCCGCTTTTGCCGACAAAAATTACGAACTTGCAAGAACTACTGTAGCTAAATTTATTCATGCTAATGATAATGAAATAGTGTTTACTAGTGGCACTACAGCATCTTTAAATCTAGTGGCTCATGGTTATGCTTTAACTCATCTACATGAAAATGATGAAATCTTATTAAATGAAGCAGAACATGCAAGCAATATCCTTCCTTGGTATGATATTTGTAAACAAACTAAAGCAGTTGTTAAATTCATTCCATTAGATGATGAAGGTAAAGTTACTCCAAAAGCCTTTTTAGAATGCATAAATGAACATACTAAAATCTTATCAATTGCTCAAATTAGTAATGTTTTAGGTTATGAAGTAGACTTAAAAGAAATCATAAGAATTGCTCATGAACATCAAATTATCGTTGTTGTTGATGGTGCTCAAAGTGCTCCTCATATTCCAGTTAATGTTAAAGATTTAGATTGTGATTTCTTTTGTTTTTCAGCTCATAAGATGTGTGGTCCAACAGGAGTTGGAGTATTATATGGAAAATATAATTTACTAGAAGAAACTTCTTCAACCTTACTAGGTGGCGGAATGAATGCTAAATTTGATAGATGTGGCAATATTTTATATAAAAAACCCCCATTCAAGTTTGAAGGTGGAACACCTGCTATTGAAGGTGCTATTGGTTTAAAAGCTGCCATTGATTATTTAAATCAAATTGGCATGGAAAATATTAAAAAATATGAACAAGAATTAAAACAATATGCAATTTCTAAACTCAAAGAATTAGATAATGTTGAAATTTATAATGCTAATTCTACAAGTGGTATTATTGCTTTTAATATTAAAGATGTCTTTTGTCAAGATGCTGGTACTTATTTCAATTCCCTAGGAATTGCTGTTAGAAGTGGTCATCATTGTGCCAAAATATTACCAGATTATTTGCATGTAACTGGCACAGTTAGAGCATCATTTTATTTCTATAATACCAAAGAAGAAATTGATATCTTTGTTGAAGCTTGTAAACATGGAGGTGACTTTTTAGATGCTTTCTTTAAATGATCCTATTTTAAAAAGAGAAATTATCATGGATCACTATACTAATCCTAGACATAAAAAACTAGTAGATGATCCTAGATATCTAAAAGTTAACATGAATTCTGAATCATGCATTGATGATTTAGATATTCAAATATTAGTTGAAGATAATATCATCAAAGATTTTCGTTTTGATGGTGTTGGTTGTACTATTTCTACTGCTTCAACTTCAATTTTAGGTGACCTTATTATTGATAAAACTGTCGATGAAGCCTTAGATATTGTTAAAAATTATGAACAAATGTTACAAGAAGAACCATTTGATGAAGAAATGCTAGAAGAAGCTGTTGTCTTTAAAGATGTTAGTAAGCAAGCTAATAGAATTAAATGTGCAACAATTGGCTATAATGGTTTAAAATCATTACTAAGTCAAATCAGAGGTGATAAAAAATGACCGATGAAATCAAAGGAATTAAGGATTATCAATATGGTTTTGCTGATAAAGATACCAGTGTCTATAAAACTAACAAAGGTATTAATGCAGATATCGTAAAAGAAATATCGAAAATTAAAAATGAACCTGAATGGATGACTGAATTTAGACTAAATTCCTATCGTCAATTTAAAAAAGCACCTTTACCTAGTTTTGGCCCTGATTTATCATTTCTAGATTTTGATAAATTCACTTATTATATCAAGCCAAGTGATCATTCAAGTAAAGACTGGAATGAAGTACCTACAACTATTAAAAACACTTTTGATAAATTAGGTATTCCTGAACAAGAAGCTAAATTCTTTGCAGGTGTTGCTACTCAATATGAATCAGAAGTTGTTTATCATAACATGTTAAAAGAAGTTGAAGAAAAAGGTGTTATCTTTTTAGATACTGATAGTGCCCTTAAATTATATCCTGAATTATTTAAAAAATATTTCAACACTGTTGTTAACTATGCTGATAATAAGTTTTCAGCCCTTAATGGTGCTGTTTGGTCAGGTGGTTCATTTATCTATGTTCCTAAAAATGTTACACTTGAAAGGCCATTACAATCTTATTTTAGAATCAATTCTAAAAACATGGGCCAATTTGAAAGAACATTAATTATTGTTGATGAAGGCGCTTCCCTTCATTATGTTGAAGGTTGTACAGCTCCTATTTATTCTAGTGAATCTTTACATGCAGCTGTTGTTGAAATTATCGTTAAAAAGGGAGCAAAATGCCGATATTCAACTGTTCAAAACTGGTCTGGTAACATTGTAAATCTAGTTACTAAACGAGCAGTTGTTGAAGAAAATGGCACTATGGAATGGATTGATGGAAACATTGGTTCAGGGGTTAATATGAAATATCCTGCTTGTATTTTAAAAGGTGAAGGAGCTAAAGGTACTTGTATCTCAGTAGCTGTTGCTTCTAAAGGTCAATATCAAGATGCTGGTGCAAGAATGATTCATCTAGCTAAAAACACAAGCAGTCAAATTATTTCTAAATCTATTTCAAGAGATGGTGGAAAAGTTAACTATCGAGGAACCGTACATCATGCTAAAAATGCCGATGGATCCCGTAGTTTTGTTCAATGTGATACATTAATTCTTGATTCACTTTCTAGTAGTGATACGATTCCTAAGAATCGTTGTTATAACAACAAATCAATTATTGAACATGAAGCAACAGTATCTAAAATATCAGATGAACAACTATTCTATTTAATGAGTAGAGGCTTATCTAAACAGCAAGCTATGCAAATGATTGTCATGGGCTTTATTGAACCATTCTCGAAAGAACTTCCAATGGAATATGCTGTTGAACTAAATCAATTATTGAAACTAAATATGGATGATAGTATTGGATAATAAAATCATAAATTAGCCACTATTAAGCATATATTTGCTTGAGGTGGCTTTTTTGTTATGAAAAATAAAATCACATATTATAAGAAAAATAATTTTAATGTGATAAGAAAGTTAACATTAATATCTTTAAGCCTACTTATAAGTGTTACAATTTGTTTTCATATGTCTGCTAAGTTACTGTATCCCACCTTTTTAAATTATGCTAAAATGCAAACCAATAAATTATCTACAGCTTTAGTAAATAAGGCCATTCAGTCGACAATTTTAAATGATTTAAAACAAGATGAAATCATTAAAGTTAATTATCAAGATAATGGAATTGCTAGTAGTGTAGAGTTTAATACATATACTATTAATAAGATTACCATGAAAGCTGCTAGCAGTGTCTATAGTAATCTTAAATATATTGAAGAAGGAAATATAGAACAAATTGAATATGATAAATTAGGTTTAGAATTAGATAACAGTTTATTATCTAAAGGTATTATTTATGAAATACCTTATGGTATGGCCTTTCATAATGGACTACTAGCTAACTTTGGACCAAAACTTCCAGTTAGATTTACAATTCTAGGTGAAATTTTAAGTTTTATTGAAAGTAGGGTAAGTCAATATGGAATAAATAACGCTCTTATTGAAGTTGTAGCCACTTTAACGATAAAAATGCTAGTAGTTATACCACTAGCAACAACGACAAGTGAAACAAATTATGAAATACCAATCGCTATTAAAGTTATAGCTGGTATGGTTCCCACATATTTTCAAGGAAACAATACCATTGATGATAATTTTGTCATTCCATTAAAATGAGGTGAAGATATGCAATCATTTATATTTGATTATTATGGTTATAATGTAAAAGAAATTGTTGATAGTCATTTTGATTATAAGAATTATAGATTTATGCTGATTTTATCGAAAGAAAATGAATTAAATATTGCTAAACTTGATGAATTTTTATTATCGCTTAGTGAAAAATTTGCCGGTGATATCGTATATTTTGTTAAAAACCGTTACAATCAATATATTTCTTTAAATGAAACTAATAACATTATCTTACTTACTTATAAAATTGGTCCTATTGATTTAAATACCATTATTAAAATGCATCAAGAGTATTTTAATTATTATCAAGCTAAACTAAATCTTGATGAAATTATAACTTTGTGGGAACAAAGAATAGAATACCTTGAAAATCAATGTTTAGTCATGTTAAATTTTGATAATCCAGCCCATAAAGATTTATATGAATATGCTATGTATGCAATCGGTATGGCTGAAAATGCTTTACAATATTTAAGTGATTTAAAAATAGATTATAAAGAATATTTAGTAACAACTTTAACGCATCGAAGAATAAAAAAATTAGATAAATGGGAAATATTTAACCCTTTTAATCTAATTTTTGATCATAGTGGAAGAGACTTAGCTGAATTATATAAAAATGGTTTAATAAACTTAGATGAACTAATTAAAATAACTATTGATTATCAATATAAAACAAATGAATATCAATATTTACTTGCTCGAATTTTATTTCCAGTTTCAGTCTTTGATATTTTAGAAGATATCTATTTAGATAAAAACTATGATTATAGCGAAAGTATTTATAAAGCCATTAGTTTACAAGATAAACATCTAATAAGAGTTAAGGAATTTTATAAATACTTAATCAATCATGTTAATATTAGACCTATTCGATGGTTGGAGTTGTAACGTTTTGTACACCAACAATGCCATCTACTTCTTCCATTAATAAGGTAGCAATGCCATCTTGTAAAGTACTATCAATTAAAGAACAACCTTCACATGCCCCAAGAAGTCTTACATAAACAATGCCATCTTTAAAGTCAACAAATTCTATATCACCGCCATCATGATTGATAAAAGGTCTAATCTTTTCAAGAACCATCATGATTTTTTCTTTAGTTTTATTTTCGTCCATAAAATAACCTTCTTTCTACAAGAAAATATTATAACACAACTATGATATTATTTTGCATTATAAATTGTAAAATAATGAAAAATTTTATATAATATTTCAGGAATAAGAGGCGGTTAAAATGGAATATAAAATGGGTGATATTATTAAAGTGGAAGTAGTAGGTTCACAACCCTATGGATTATTCGTTAAATCTGTAGATGATAATACTATCACTGGACTAATTCATATTTCCGAAATATCTTATGGCTATGTAAAAGATGTAAATCAAGTGGCAAAAATTGGTGAAGTCTTAGAAACTAAAGTTTTAAGTTATGATAAAAACACTAAACATTTAAAACTATCAATGAAGGCCTTACTTGAAAGAAATCGCTATCAAAGGATAGCAATGCTTAATAAAGAAAAAAAATCACGTAGTCGTAACTTTAAAGATTTTACACCTCTTGCTCTTCAATTACCTAAATGGATTGAAATAGAAAAAGAAAAGGAAGAAGTAAAAAAATGATTAAATTAGATTTAAGTAGAGCCTTTTATCAAGAAAAAATGGCTAGTTATGATTCACGGATCAAAGAAATTCATGAAATGATTACTAAAAAAACTGGACTAGGAAATGATTTTCTTGGCTGGACTGATTATGTTAATAGTCTAGATGATAACCTAGTAAACAAAATTCAAACCTTAGCAAATAAGGTTCGTAAAGAATGTGATGTTTTAGTTGTTATTGGTATTGGTGGTAGTTATCTAGGTGCTAGAGCTGCTATTGATGCAATAAATGGCCTATATAAAAAAGATAAACTAGAAATTATTTATCTTGGAAATACTTTATCTCCTTATTATGTAAGTCAAGTAATGGAATATCTAAAAGATAAAAAACTAGCAGTCAATGTGGTATCTAAATCAGGTACAACTATTGAACCAGCTATTGCTTTTAGATTTGTAAAACCATTAGTTGAAAAAGTATGGAAAGAAAGAGCAAATGAATTTATTTTTGCTACTACTGATAAACAAAAAGGCGCTTTAAAACCTTTAGCAGATAATAAAGGTTATACAACTTTTGTTATTCCTGATGATGTAGGTGGTAGATATTCAGTTATCACTCCAGTAGGTCTATTTCCTATGGCTTGTGCTGGTCTTGATATCAAATCTTTCATAAATGGTGTTAAACATGCAATGGTTACTTATAGTAAAGAAAATAATATTGCTTATCAATATGCTTTAAGTCGCTATTTACATTTCATTAATAATAAAAATGTGGAATTCTTTATTAATTATGAACCACATCTAAATATGATAAACGAATGGCTAAAACAATTATTTGGTGAAAGTGAAGGAAAACAAAACCAAGGTTTACTTCCAGCAAGTCTTTGCTTCACAACTGATTTACATTCCATGGGTCAATTCTGTCAAGAAGGTCATGATGTTTTCTTTGAAACAACTATTAGATTACAAAATTATCAAAATGATATAGCAATTCCTGCAATGGAAAATGATGCTGATAATCTTAACTATCTAGTAAATAAAAAGATTTCTTATGTCAATGATATTGCTATTGATTCAACCATCAAAGCTCATTGTTTGGGAAATCGTTCTAATATTGTAATTGAACTAGATAAACTAGATGAATATAACCTTGGTGAATTATTTTATTTCTTTATGATTAGTTGTGCTTGTTCAGCTTATTTATTAAATGTTAATCCTTTTAATCAACCAGGAGTAGAAGTTTATAAAAAAGAAATGAAAGATTTACTTAAAAAATAAAAAGAACCTATAAAAAGTAAAAAAACCGAGATATAAACCTCGATTTTTTTAATACTTCTAAAAATTCCAAACGGCATCGTAATGGCGTCTTTGTAAAAATGTATTACCATTTTTTCCCTATCTATAAGTTATCAAAAAAAAGGTGCCCTTGTCAATCTATTTTTTTAAAAATTTTTGACGATAATTTTATGGAAGTAATGATACACAGATTTTAAAAGTCTATTATTTACGTAATAGTTTTTGTTTAAAACCATTCTGCCATAAAATAATTCATTGATTTCTTTATATACATTTTGTTTGACACTTTCACTAGTTACGATTTCATTAAATAAATACAACGCACATGTTATTTGTCTTATTCTTGAATTTTTAAGTTTATTAAACCTTGCTTTCCTCTTTATTCCACATTGTATTAAATACTCATCAATTAATCTACTTGGTTTTTTGTTGTTATCTTTTGCATCAAGATCAACTAGTATACAAGAATTATGGGCCGCAGCATTTCTTAGTTTTTTAACTTCCTTTAACACCTTAAAATATTTCTTGTCTTCTAGATTATAGTAGCTAGTAAAAAATTTAAAAAACCTTATTAGTTCACCAAAAGAAATCAGTTCAAAAAATACCCAAATAGGAATGTCTTGTATTTTTTTACCTTCTTGCAAATTATATTTAGAGAATATTTGTCTATGATATTCACTATCTTTTTTCATTATAATGTTTTCGTGTGTTCTTTTAGGATATTGGGTATCGTTATAATCTTCATCAAGAAATAAGTTTACTATTTTGTAGCCATCTTCATCTTCTATAGACTCAATCGTGTTCAATATTCTAAGTTGCAAATAATGTTCGATGTTCGTAGTAATCTTTAAAAATAAAAGTCGTACTCTATAATCAATAATTGCTAAATCTATTAAATAAGCAAAATCTAAATCAATGTATTTGCCTATTAACTCACCATATTGATATACTTCAAAATTACTTTTAAATGATATTATTTTGTAATAGAAATTATTGCTTAATAAATATTTTATAGCTTTTTCTTTACTACAAATTTTAAACATGACATTTTCTTCGACCAAGCGTTGAATCATTTCAGGTATACTTAACATTTTTTCTAATGTATTTACTGCTGTAATTGTGTCCATCTTTTCACCTCCTTTTTTATGTTAAATTATATAACATTTTTGGTGCGAAAAACATAAAAATAAATTGAAAATTTGTCGAGAGAAACGGATGAAATTAACAAAAAACTGTACTGAAAAATATATGAAAAAAATATGAAAAAATTTGCATTTAAAAATGACACTCAAAAGCGAAAAAAATAAAAAAATCTGTTGAAAGCAATCTAGTTTAATGTTACAATCAACCTAATTATATATTCTTAAAGGAAAGGAAAAAAACATATGAAAAAGAATAAATTATTTTTATTTCTTTTACCTTGTTTATTAGTTGCTGGTTGTAATGATTCAAAAAGTTCCTCAACTAATTCAAGTAGTAGTAAAGAAATAGTGGACTTTGAAGTTCCTATTACATTAGCAAAGTTAAAAAACTTATTTGCTAAAGGAGGAGTTTCTTATAACCTAGAAGAACAAGAAACTAAATCTTCAACTCGACATACTAAAGAGGTTACTACTAAGATGTGGTCTATTGAAACAACCATTACTAACGAAACCTTAACCACTTATGAAGGACCTTTTGCTTATCTTAGTGGAACTGAAAAGGTAACTCATGAAATGACTGACGAATTTGTAAGTCAATACCCCGATGAAAATGATACTTATCAAACTTTTCGAGGTGTTTATAACGATAAATATTATGAAGTAATTGATTATGGCGTTGGAAAAGATAGAGATTATGCTGTTGTTCTTAATATTACTGATAATGTAACTGATACAGCATCACAAATAAAAATGGAAGATGTTATTCATTATTCAAATACTACAGCCTCTGATTTTGTTTGGAGTTATCTAAATTATATGAACAGTATAAATGGTTTACTTGATCCTGATATCAAAGCTGATAAAAGTTTTAGTTACCATTTAGAATCTGAAGGTGAAAGTGCTGATGATTATGGTGTTTATCCTTTTAACGTTTCACTTGATTTAGATTTTGAAAAAGATGGCTTTTTAAAACGTTATAATCTAGTTTATGAAATGAGATATATTGATGATGAAACTCAAATTGAAATAGATTATGGTTCAATTGAAGATGAAATAGTTATCACTAGAGGAGAAAAAACTAAAGTTAATAACAATTATCCTTTAGTTCCAACTGATTATTGGCTAACAGATTATGAAGTGCAATTATCAGTTACTAATCGAGATTTAGAAACATATAATGTTAATCCTAATGAAATACCTATTGATTGTTATGTTGATGCAAATGCAGTCTCAGTAATTCCTGAAAAAGCACTAGATACTGATGTCAAAATTGTTTCAAGTACTAATAACGATGTTGTATCAGTAAATGAATATGGAGTTGTTAGATCAGTTGGTGCAGGAACAGCAACTTTAACAGTTAGTTCATCTACAGGAATAGAAAAAACAATTGATGTAACAGTATTCATTCCGGATGCATTATCAGTTGAACTAAAATGTTATAGTTTACATCATTATAAAGGTGAAACTTATAACTTATATGTTTATTGGAATCCTGATAACGTAAGAGAAGAATTGGATTGGCATGTTGACCATCCAGAAATATTAGAAGTTGATTTTGATGATGCAGGTGATCCTATCGTTCATTGTTTAGAAGCAGGAACTGCTACTATTACAATAACGGCTAAAGGAAAACCAACTGTCACAGATTCATTAACATTTACTGTAACTGAAAAATTAAGTGCTGAACAAATAAATCAAGCAGTAATTGGTAAATGGATAAATCAATCACATCCAGAACAATATGTACAATTTAATGCTGATTTGACCGGTAGTTTCTTCTATGATTATGAGTTTACATTTACTTGGTCTATAACAATTACAGCTAATAATGTAACAATTCATTTATCAACTGTTACACCTAACACAACAGAATTAACATATTCATATGATGGAAATAATATAGCTGATGTTGCCTTAGACGGCTTATCTTTAAGACTTGAATTAGGATTTTCTTCATATGATTATTGGGCATTTGAATATGCTGGCACATTTATAAAAGAAAATTAAAAAGGAAAGGAAAAAACATGAAAAAAAGATATATATTTACAAGCTTACTAGTTGCTTTATTATTAAGTGCTTGTGGAGATGATAAAAGTTCATCCAGTTCATCTTTATCAATTAGTTCTAGTTTATCAAGTAGTTTAAATAGTTCGTCAACAACAAATTTGTCGAGTGAATCAACAACATCGAACCAATCTACCAATAGTTCATCCACTACTTCAACAGATAGTTCTAGTAGTTCAACTACTCCATCAGTAGATAGTTCTAGTAGTTCTTCAACTGGAGGTACATCAGTGGGTAGTTCAACTCCATCAGTAGATACTTCTAGTTCTTCATGTGATTCAACTAGTTCATCAATTGTTCAAGAAAAAGATTTAACAAAAATTGATGAATTACTCGATTTTGTCGATGTTTTTATAGATAAAGAAGTAGAAGAAATATCAAATATTGCTTATGAAAAAGAATATATTTATTATTCTGGTTACACAGACGAATATGGTGAATCAGGTAGTGTTGTAGCTTATGATGACAATCACATTGTTAATACTTTTACAAGAGATAAAACTGATGAATATTCACCAACAACTACAACTAATCTTCAACAATATTTAGGCTTGTATGAAGAAAAACCAAATTATTTCTATAATATTATGATTGATAGCAGTGAACCTAAACCATTCATGTATAGTTATGAAATAGTTGATACAGTAACTAATGAAGATACTCAAATTGCTAAAGCAGATGTTAACCAAAATCTTAGTTTAAATATCTTTTCAGGCTTTAAAGAATTTATTAGTGATGCTGTCGTTGCTTCAAATGGAGTAATAAAAAAACAAGGTGACACTATACTACTTGAAACAACTAATTATACAACTAGCAATGAATTAGATAGTAGTCATGATAATCTACTTGAATGTAGTTTTCAATTTGAAATAGATAATAACGATAATATCAAAACATTAACTTATCGTTTTAGAGAACAAGAATATCAAATTTACCAAGAAGTTTACAAAGATATCGCTTTATATTCATATAGCTACGAATTTAGTTATGGCACTAAAGCAGATGCTGCAGAAAGTCCTATAAATCCTGGAATGTATGTAGCAACTTCATTTGATTTACAATTAGAAGCTACCTCTTCTTATTATTATGAAGAAGTTGAACCTAACGCTTTAGTAGCAGGTAATAAGGTTCGTGGTGTTGCTAAAAATGTTGTTCCAGCAACTGCTATCGATGTTGATTTGACTATTCAATCTAGTAGTGATGAAACTGTTGTTGATTTATATGGAAATGTTAAAAAATCTGGCAAGTCTCATCTAGTATTTGTAAGTACAGGTGGTATAACTAAAGAAGTTGATGTAGTTGCAACTGCTCCTGATGCTACTTATGTTTATGTTTCTTTAAAAGGTAGTTCAACGACATATGATTTAAATGACACTGTTGAATTTGAAATAGGTTATTCACCTAAAGAAACAGAAGACACATTTACAGTATCAGTTACAGCACCAGATAAAACGGTTCAAACATTACAACCTAATGAAGATGAAATATATTCATTTGTAGCATCTCAAGAAGGTAAATATGTTATAAATGTTCAAGATGAAGATGTTGAATCTGTAAGTGCTACTAAAGAAATTGATGTTGTTAAACCAATAGCAGATGATGATTTAAAAGAATTATTAGTAACTGACAAAGGCTTTATTTATGAAGGTTATGAATATGATCCAGATAGTTATGGAAATGTTAATGTAACATATACTTTAAAATTTAGTGCTGACGGAACGGCAACGATTACATTATCTAAAGAAGATTATTGGACTGGTACTCCAACAGTATCTCAAATTGCTTCATTTACTTATAAAATTGAAAATGGCAAAATTGTTTTAGATTTCCCAGTAACAATTAATGGAGAAGAATATGTAAAAGGCACTGTTACTTTCCAAGTAGGATTTGATAGCAATGATGAAACTATAATTACTAGTATTAAATTTGATTTAGAAGAAAGTGTTTATGGTTACTTTTATAAAACATTCGAAAGAGGCAAATAGCCTCTTTTTGAATGTAAATAATACTTTATTCTTTAAAACTAAGTTGCTATAATTTTTATGTATCAATCGGGAGTTGGTTTCATGAATAAAAAATCTCAAATTATGTTTTTGTTATTGACTTCATTATTTATTACTAGTTGTAGTAATAAAAATGCTAATAGTTCTTCAATTTATGTTGAAGATGTTAATGCTACAATGGAAGGACAAGCAAATGAAATTCCTTTTTATGCTAGCGATATTCATGATGATTCAGGAATCAATGCAACTAAAATCTATAAATTCAAAACAGTTGTAACTGATAAATATTATTTAAATTGTTATCCTGCGATATCTTTAAAACTATATGATGGAAATAAAAACTTAATAAGTGATGATTGTTTAAATTATTCTATTAATCTTATTAAGGATCGTCATTACTTTTTAGAAGTAACAACAAGTACTCCTAATCAAGAATTTATATTAGAATGTTATCCAATTCATAATACCATTGTTAATCCTTATCCAATTAATAAAGATACCAATACATATGACACTAAATCAACAAAAACAGATCCACTAAAACCAGCTAAACTTAATTATCATAAAAGAGAAGGTGGAACATATTTATATTCCAATGTTCCTGAAGCAATGCCTCAAGAAGTAGTAAATACTATTCTAATGCAAAATAAAAACTTAACCGGTGAATGTTTTCTAACATTTGAACATCAAAACCATACCAATACTAATAATCTTTACATGGGTTATCGAATTAAAAACACTCAAGATAATGATATCTATGTAACTATTACTAATGTTGGTTATCAAACAAGTGGTTCATGGCTTGGTGAAAAATCATGGATGGATTATTATGGATTAACCTATGACATTGATACCTCATTATTTGTAAGAGATCCTAACCTAGATTGGTTTAATGCTTATTTAGGTTATGATTTAAATTATAAAGCTAAAAAATTTCATCCAGTAACATATAAACTTCCTAAAGGGAAACAAATCTATATCATAGGTGGAACAACAAGTGATGCTTATCAAAATATAAACATCAATCAATCAGCCGATATTTATATTAAAATAGGAAGTTGTGTTAATGGTAATGTTAGATTCAATATCACTAATGGAACAGCTGTAGGTGAATTATGTGTCTATGATTCAATTGAAAAAATAAATCAAGAAAACATAACAGTTCAAAACTTAAGAAGATATGGTGAAAACGATGATTTTGGCGGTAGAATCGGCTATAGTCCAATTCAAGGTGTAATTGATAATAGTGCTTATTGGGAATTCAACGATTTAACTAGATCTCAAGATTTACCAGTTACTTATGAATCTTATTATGCTGACACTTTAAAAGAATCTTATGAACCATTTGAACCAGTAACTGGCTGTTATAATCATACTAAATATGGTATTTATTGGGAAACTCATTTATCGGCTCAAGTTCATCGTGATATCAGTTTAATTGGTTCAGATATGGTTGACCTTCATGCAATTTGTGATGGAAAAGAAGTAATTCTATCTAATTATATAGCAAATCCTACCGGTCAAATCTGGGATTTTGGTAACTGGATGATTGAATATCAAGATGTCTTTACATTTGTAAATCGTGGAAGTAAGGCTCGTAAAGTTAAATGTTATGTTGTTAGTGATTATGGTTCAATCTTTTATAGTGTTAAAACTATGGATGATGAATTATTACTATTTAATGCTACTGCTCCTCGTTGTACTGGAAGACTTCCATTAGTTGAATATACAATTAAACCTCATAGTAAAGAAAGTATAGTCTTACAATATGTTTTACCTGCTAATACTTCTGGTGGAGTTATTCATTACGTAACATTAGAATAAAAAAATAACGGTTGAATGTTTATTCAATCGTTTTTATCGACAAAAACAATTAATAAAAATAATATTAAATATTAGTCTCACAAATAAAATAGAACTCTATTGACAATAAAAGGTCGATATGGTATTTTATTGTTGCCTAGGAGGTATTAACATGACTGATTTTTCAAATAGTAAGAAATTAAATAAATATTATGGCGGATCAGAAAGAAAAATAGCTATTATTTATAAAAATGCTGAATACATTATTAAGTTTCAAAAATACACTAATTTCAACACCAAAATATTTAATCATGTTTCAGAATACTTAGGCTCCCACATTTTTAGTTTGTTTGGCATGAAGGCTCAAGAAACAACACTTGGAATATATAATGGTGAAGAAGTTGTTGCTGTAAAAAACTTTACTAGTGATAATGTTATTTTTGTGCCATTTAATGATGTTGGTGAAAGTACATTAAATAATGATAAAGATAACTATTGTTATAGTTATGAAGATATAACTCAAATGTTAATCGATAATTCAAAATTAACTAATGTTAAACAAACCATTAAAGTATTTTGGAAAATGTTTATAATCGATGCTTTAATCGGTAATTTTGATCGTCATGGTGCTAACTGGGGTTTTCTAAAAACTAATGACATATATACTATTTCTCCTGTTTTTGATAATGGTTCATGTTTATATCCTCAATTAAATGATGAAGATATGATGAAAAAGATAATGAAATCAACTGAAGAAACTGATAAAAGAATTTATACATTTCCAACTTCTCAAATCTTATTAAATGGCAAGAAAAGTTTTTATTATGAAGTGATTAATAGTTTATCGTTTAAAGAATGCAATGAAGCTCTAGTCGAAGTCTATAACTTATATGATGAAAATAAAATAAATAAATTAATTGATGAAACTATCTTTATCAGTGATATTCATAAAGGATTCTATAAATATATGATTCATCAAAGATATGAAAAGATAATTAAAAGTGCTTATATAAAACTAAAGGAACAAAAATTATGAAAGAATTAATGGTCAGAGGAATCATCTGTTTAAAAGACGAATGTAATATTGAATACAGAGTATGTAATATTGATTATGTTGAATATGAAGATGGAACATATAAATATTTGTTTTATCCTTTTTATAATGTCATTGATTTATTAAAAACCCCAAGATATCAAGGAATACCAGGTCTAAATCTAGATAAAAGACAAGAATGTTATATTAGAAATAATATGACACCAGTATTTATTAGTGAAAGAACACCTGGTCCTAATCGTGTTGATTTAGCAGATTTATTAAAAAGTTGTCATATGAAATCCTTAAATCGTTTAGAATGGTTAATAAGAACTAACCTTCAATATTTTGGTGATTATTTCTATGTAATAAGAAATGATGAAAAAAATGATGATACAATCGTAGTTGATTCCATGTTTGATTTAACTAATCGTTATGATTCAATTATAAAAAAACTACTTGAAATCATATGTTATGGTAGATATCTAAAATCAAAAGAAATCACAATTGATGATACTAACCGTAAATCTTATTATGATTTACTAATGCCAATTTATAAAAAACAATATGAATCAAAAATGAAAAAAATCAAAAAAGGAATAAGTAAAGCAAAAGAAAAGAAGGTATATAAAGGAAGAAAACCAATTAATGTTGAATATCTAAAATTATGTAAACTAGCAAAAGAATATAAAGCTAAAGAAAAGACTTTAGATGAAGTATTAGACATCTTAAAAATCAGTAAATCAACATTTTTTAGAAAACTCAAAGAAATCAATGTAGATATCGATTCGACCGATAAAAATAACAAAAAAAGATAGTTTTTAATAAAAAAACTTAAAATTATGAAAACTATCGGTAAAAACGTTAAAATTATAAAAAATAAAATAATTTCTTGACGGCTATTATTTTCTATGTTACACTAATTGAGCAACAAAAGTTGTGGAAAGCAAAGGCACCCGCCTTTCACCTGATTGCGTATAGTAATAGGTCAATGTCACAAACTAAAATTAATAGTTTTGATATTTAAGGGTGCATTTTGCATCCTTTTTTAGATTTAAAAAGAATGGGGTGTTTATTATCAATAACGAGATGCCAAAAAAAGATGATTATTTAGTAAATGAAAAGATTCGTTTTTCTCAAGTGTTAGTCATTGCTGCTAATGGTGATTCACTTGGAGTAAAAAGTAGAGCTGATGCTTTAGCTATTGCTCGTGATGCAGAACTAGATTTACTATGTGTTGCGCCACAAGCTACGCCACCAGTTTGTCGTTTGTTAAACTTTTCTAAATATCGTTATGAACAAGAAAAGAAACAAAAAGAAATCAGAAAAAAAGCTGTTCGTATTGATACTAAAGAAATTCGTTTATCTCCAGTAATCGATCGTCATGATAGTGAAACTAAAGCTCGTCATGCTTGTCGTTTCTTAAAAGATGGAGATAAAGTAAAAGTTACCGTTCGTTTTCGTGGTAGACAATTATCACACCCTGAAATTGGTGAAAAGATTCTTGCTGAATTCATTGAATTATGCAGTGGAGTCGGTATGGTTGAAAAAGCTCCAGTTTTAGATGGTAAGTTTTTAATTGCCATACTCGCACCAAAAAAATAGTTATAGGAGGAAACATTCATGCCAAAAATGAAAACAAAAAGAGCCTTAGCTAAAAGAGTTAAAGTTACAGGCAGTGGTAAATTAAAAAGAAAATGTGCTTATATGTCTCATTTAGCACCAAGAAAAACTCACAAACAAAAAAGACACCTTAGAAAAGCTAGATTAGTATCACCTAGTGATTACAAACGTATCAAGCAATTATTACAAGGTTAATTATAGGAGGTATAAACATGAGAGTAAAAGGTGGACCAGCCACAAGAAATAGACGTAAAAAAATCTTGAAATTAGCTAAAGGTTATCGTGGCTCAAAACATGCTTTATTTAGAGTAGCTAATCAACAAGTGATGAAATCATTAAGCTATGCTTATAGAGATCGTCGTCAAATTAAAAGAGAATTCCGTAAATTATGGATCGTTAGAATTGGTGCTGCTGCAAAACAATGTGACTTTTCATATAGCAAATTAATGTATGGTTTAAAATTAGCTAACATTCAAATCAATCGTAAGATGTTATCTGAAATTGCTATTCATGACTTTGCAAGTTTCGCTAAATTAGTAGATACAGCTAAAAAAGCAATCGCTAAAAAAGCCTAAATAATATTCAAAACCATGTCCTAGTGATGTGGTTTTTATTTTGAATTTTAAATATTTGTATCTAACAATTTAGTTTTATTTATGTTAGAATAGGAATGTTTAAAAAAATATGGAGGAAAAAAATGAAAAAAGTATTTAGTTTAGAGTTTGAAGGAAGAACTCTAAAAGTGGAAGTTGGAGAACTTGCCAAACAAGCTAACGGCGCTGTTTTAGTCCGTTATGATGATACTGTTATTTTGTCTACTGCCTGTTGTGCAAAAGAAGCAAAAACTGGTATCGATTTCTTTCCGTTAACGGTTTCTTTTGAAGAAAAATTATATTCAGTTGGGAAAATTCCTGGCTCATTTTTAAGAAGAGAAGGTCGTCCTAGTGAACACGCTATTTTAACTGCAAGAATTATTGATAGACCAATTAGACCTTTATTTGATGAAAACTTCAGAAATGAAGTACAAATTGTTAACTATGCTTTATCAGTAAATCCTGATGTTACACCTGAAATGACAGCCTTATTTGGTTCCAGTCTAGCATTATGTATTTCTGATATTCCATTCACCACTCCTGTTGCTGGAGTAAAGGTAGGCTATATCAACAATAAGTTTGTAGTTAACCCTACTCGTGAAGAAATGGAAAAATCATTAATTGATTTAACTGTTGCTGGAACAAAAGAAGCAATTAACATGGTTGAAGCTGGAGCAAAAGAAGTTAGTGAAGAATTAATGCTTGATGCTTTAATGTTTGGCCATGAACAAATCAAAAAATTAGTTGCTTTTGAAGAAACAATCATAAAAGAAATTGGCAAAGAAAAAATGCAAGTTGAAATGTTTCAAATTGATAAAGATATTCAAGAAGAAGTATTTAAAAAATGCAAAGCTGATTTAGTTGCTGCTTGCCGTATTGAAGGAAAACTTGCAAGATATAATAAAATTGATGAATTAACTAAAGCTGTTATTGATGAATATGAAGCAAGAACATATGAAAATGATGAACAACATGATTATGTTTTAAAACAAGTTGAAACAATCACTCATGATATCGTTAAAGATGAAGTTCGTCGTTTAATCTCAGTTGATAAAATTAGACCTGATGGTCGTAAATTAGATGAAATTAGACCATTAGATTCCCAAGTTGATATTCTTGAAAGAGTTCATGGTAGTGCTTTATTTACCCGTGGTGAAACTCAAGTCTTATCAATCACTACTTTAGGTGCTTTAGGAGATCAACAAATACTAGATAACCTAAATCCAGATGAAGAATCTAAACGTTTCATGCATCATTATAATTTCCCACCATTTTCAGTTGGTGAAGTTGGCAGAATGGGAAATCCAGGACGTAGAGAAATTGGTCATGGTGCCTTAGGTGAAAGATCATTACTACAAGTAATGCCATCAGAAGAAGAATTCCCTTACACTGTAAGAGTTGTATCAGAAGTCCTTGAATCAAATGGTTCATCTTCACAAGCTTCCATTTGTGCTGCTACTATGTCACTTATGGCTGCTGGTGTTCCTATTAAAAGACCAGTTGCCGGCGTTGCTATGGGTTTAATTTCAACTGGTGATTTAAATGATCCTAATTGTCCATATACAATTCTTACTGATATTCAAGGTCAAGAAGACCATTATGGTGATATGGACTTTAAAGTATCTGGAACTACTAAAGGTATCACAGCCCTTCAAATGGATATCAAAATCAAAGGTATCACTAAACAAATCTTTGAACAAGCTTTAGCACAAGCTCATAAAGGTAGACTTGAAATCCTAGATAACATGATGGGTGCTATTAGTGAAGTTAGACCAGATGTCTCTAAATATGCTCCTAAATTAAATCAATTCAACATCAATCCTGATAAGATTCGTGATGTCATTGGTCAAGGTGGCAAAGTGATAAACGATATCATTGAAAAATGTGATAATGTTAAGATTGATATCTCAGATGATGGAAGAGTTGTTATTTACCATCAAGATAGAGAAATGATTAACAAGGCTACTAGTATGATTGAAGCCATTGTTAAAGAAGCAAAAGTTGGTGAAATCTATGATGCTAAAGTAGTTCGTATTGAAAGTTATGGTGCCTTTGTTGAATTATTTGAAGGAACCGATGCTTTACTTCACGTATCAAAGATTGCAAATGAAAGAGTTAACCATCCAAAAGATGTTTTAAAACTAAATCAAAAAATTAAAGTAATTGTTACTGATATCGATGAAAAAGGCAGAGTAAATGTTTCAGCAAAAGATTTACTACCAAAAGATGAAAAGAAATAATTCATTTTAATTTAAAATTTAACTAGTAAAATATAATAAACAAGGAGGCTAGAAGCAATGTATCAATTTGATATCAATTATACCCATAAAGAATATATGGAATATTACAAAGATGTTTTAATCACTCGTAAGATACTTAGAAATGTTATATTTGTTTTATTATTTGTTGCTATTGCTATTGTTTGGTGGGTTGATAAATCTGATAACACTAAAGGTAACTTTCTTCCTATCTTTTCTTTAGTATTTGCAGTTATCATACCTGTTAGTAATATCATTTACATTCCAATTCTTAACCATCAACTAAAGCTTAGAAAAGCTGAACTTGATAGCATTAAGATTAACTTAACATTCACAGATAATGAAATTATCTATGAAAACCTTACAGTTCCAGTTAATCTCGAACCTGTAGAAGAAAATAAACCAGTAAATGAAGAAACTCCTGAAGTAGAAGTCGTTGATGAAGATAAAGATAAATATGAACAACCTGATGAAGAAGAAAATCAAGATAGTCAAAAGATTTTCACTCTTCGTTACAATAACTTCTATGATGTAAGAGCAACTAAAAACTTAATTCTATTAGCTCTTGATAGACAAATCGTAATCATCATTCCAAAAAGAACTATCACAGTTGGTACAATCGATAACTTTGTTAATTTTCTAGCTAGTAAGATTCCTGCTAAACGTTTCAAAATCAGAGGTGTTAAATCAACTTATGTTGAAGAAACTCCAGTTGAAGAAACAAAGCAAGAAGAAAATCAACCAGAAGAAAACAACAAAGAATAGTAAGTTTAATATTTACACCGCTTCGGCGGTGTTTTTTTATGCTTTTTACATAAACTAACTAGGAAAGGATGATAAAATGGAAAACAAAGTCTATCTAGTCGATTATTATTATGAAAAAGAAATCTTATTATTTACTCTGAGCTTTTTTAAAAAACTTGAATATTATAAAAAGGTAGTACTTAAAGAAGAAATACTATCCTATCTAGAAACACTAAGTAAAAATCTCTTAGAACAATTCAGTCAGTTACTACCAATTATTGAGGTTCAAGATAATGTTAAATAAACATGTAATCGAGAATCAAAATGAGTTCAATGACTATGATATCCTACTAGATTGTAAACAAACCTTACATGATTTATTACTATATTATTTTAACTTTCTTGTTGAAACATCTAGTAATGATAACTTCAATATAGTAGAAACCGTAGCCTATGAACTAATTGAAGACTATCGTAGTTTAATAGAATTACTAAAAGAACTTGGTTGGTATAGTAATGAAGTAATCGATAATAACAAAGTAATTGAACTAGTATTTGAGCTAAAGAAAAAAAGAAAAGAAATAGCAACCAATAATAATCATAAAAAAAACTAGAAAAATGTTGAAATTTCGCATAACAAAAAGTGTTGACAAAAGTCTGGGGGGGGGGTTTAAAATATTGTCGAAAATTATTGCGATAATTGTTTTTTGTCGTGAAATTTTCCACTAATTCAATAAACATTTTATTCGAATTTCTATATTACAAAAAATTTCTCGGAGGGGACAAACATGAAAAAGAACCTTTTTAATAGTGTTTTAGTATCTATTAGTTTAGTACTTGCTAGTTTCTTAATGTATCAATCCATAAATGTAAATACTTTACATGCTTATTCTACTGAACCTAATTTCGATTCTTTAATCGACCTTTCGTTAGATTCCAATGGAAAATTTAATAAAGCAGAAGTAAATAAATTCATGGTTGCTTTATTAGGTGATGAAGGTGCAACTTATAAAAAGTTTTATAGTGCCGTTGAGAAAAAATCATATAATTCATCTGATTTTAGTGAAATAAATGCAGGCAATATAAATGCAGTCGATGTTAAAATCAATGACCATGCTTACATGGCCGTTTATTTAACTATGGATAAAGACAAAGCTCCAGTCGTTACTTTTTATGAAACCTATGCTAGTGATAGAGTTCAATTTAGTAATTATGGTGCTTATAGCACAAACCTTGATGACGAATATCCTTCTACTCTTTATGGGACTAGTTATATTAGGAATTATTTGGTTGGAAGTCCTTATTCTGCAAATGGGGAAACACTTTTTGATGCAACATATTCTAAAAATACTCAAAGCCCTATTTATCGTAATTTTATCGAAAAATATGATTTGTATTTAGATACCCCCGATGAAGTTGGTTATCAAGAAAATGAAAGTGATAAACAATTTAATCCATTGGGAAAATATAATGCATCTTATGGTACCGATTCGAAGTATGTAAATGAGAAATATGAAAATATTACCCGCAAAAAATTTTATGGTGCTTGGAAAGATGATAAAATTTGGATTCCATCTTCATCTGAAATAGGAATGAACTCTGAATATGAAAATAGACCGGGTTATAATGGCATTTGGGGCCTTACGGAATCACAACGTGCTGGTATGTCTGCCATTTGGCTTCGTTCAGCTTTTTATTATCACGATGATAGTTTGGGCGATGGCACTTGGTACTTACCTGAAGATCAATTTGCAGATGGTACGAACCATGCTCACCCTACAACCAACATTGTAGGTATAAGAATTGCATTCCATTTAAATCTTGAACATGTAATGGAAAACATTAATAGCCAAACAGTTATTAAACGCCCAGAAGCTAAAATTGATGGTGAAGTTATGAGTGAAATAACTGCATCTTATCCAGACCAATCTGCTAGTATCGAATTTGAAAATTTTGATTTCAATAGTTTAACATATAAAGTTTATTATTATAATGAAGAATCAGATATAGACCAAGATGAAGGATTAGATGTAACTGATTCATCTTATTTTGAATTTGAAAATGAGAATAAGAATCTATTATTCCATACACCTCACAATGCTCCTGTTGGTACATATATTTTAAAAGCGTATCCACAAGCTGCAAACATGTGGAAAAACACGGCATTACGTGAAGAACAAGAAATCGCTAGAATTAATGTTGAAAAAGGAAAGATATCTAAACCAACATGTGAAACTAAATCTGCTGAAATCGAATATCCAAATGCATATGGTGGTGCAGATACAAATGATGACTTAAAAATTTCTAATATTGAATTAGATACAATTGATTATCGTGTTGTTCGTGATGAAAGTGAAGTAGCAAAAGAATTATATGTTGTTGGAGGGAAAGGCGATTTACTATATTTTAAGACTCCTGAAAACTCTACTAAAGGTACCTATAAATTAATGGTAAAACCTAAAGAAAATTTTGTTTGGTCTAGTGCTGATGACGATAATGAAACAGCGAATGAAATTGAAGTATGTAGCATTAAAGTAATTGGTGCCAAAATAGAATTAAATACTGATGCTATCACAGGTTATGAAAGTAGCCATGATGATTTTATTCATATCATTCACTATTTTGATAGTGATTATCAAAGTGGTGCCGGTGGTGCTCATTCTAGAACATTTGAACCTAGCTGGTTCAGTGTTAAAGGTGATTTTCTAGCATCTATTCAATATTGTGAGGATAAAGATGATAATTTTGAAACTGAAGAATCCTATGTTTGGTCTGATAGAATTGATCCAGTAACGGGAACTGGTAAACATTATTATTACCTAAAAGTAAATTGTGAAAACCATGAAGAAAGAACATTTAAAGTTGAATATGAAGTTGTAAATGAAACAGCAACCATTACATTTAATAAAACTATGACACATGTCTATGATGGCACAGGGGTTGATGATATAAACGAAGAAAGATTATGGAATCAAATTGAAAGTGTCACTGATTTCCATTATGAAGAAAAAGAATTAGATACAGCTGCTGCTATTGTTAGATTGAAACAAATGATTCGTTTGTTTCTTGTTGATGATAAAGATAGTGAACTAAAGTCTCAAAGAGCTGGAAAGTTTACTATCAGGTATAAAGCTAAAGATGGAATAGGTGATCTTGGCAGTTATTATGTATTCAACCTAGTAAACGCTGAAAACTACGAAATCACTCCAGCTACTGATAACACCTGGATTACTGAATTCAATCGAAATAAGACCACTTACGGCGATAATAGCGATACTTCTATTATCATGCCATCAGCTAAATATGGAACTCCATCAGTTAGTTATTATAAAGATGAAGATTGTAACGAACCTTTAGAATTTGTAGGGAATCCAAATGAATTCTTTAAAACTGCTGATGCTGGAACTTATTATGCTAGAGCTGAAGTAAAAACTGATAGTTATAATAGTTATAATGGTCTATCACAAGTTTATTCCATTATTATTTCTAAGGCTGATGATGCATTAGTTGATGGGGATTTTGATGTCACTGATTTTAATTATGGTCATCCTTTCGACGAAACCAAACCAAAAGTTAAAAGTAATAGTGAAGTAACCATCAAATATTATCGTGATGAAGCTTGTGAAACCGAAATATCGTATGATGAATTAAAAACAGCTTCTAAAGGTACCTATTATGGCAAAGTAATTGTTGAAGAATCAACCAATTATAATGCCTTTGAATATAAATTCTCATTTGAAATCACTTATTCAAATGATAATCAATTAGATAACAAAGATTCAATTAATGACTTTACTAGTGGTAGTTATACCTATGCTGAAACATTACCAGAACCTAGTACAGTCGAAAAGCCAACATCATCTTATGGTGATGTAACGGTTAAATATTATACGGATGCTAACTGTTTAAATGAAATAGAAAACCCTGAAGAATATTTCAAAAACGCTGATGCTGGTACTTATTTTGTTAAAGTAGAAGTACTTGAAACCGAAAGTTATAATGGTACTAGTGAAATCTATCAATTTACCATTAATAAATCTGAAAACAGTTTAAAAGATATGGAATCATTTGAATTTGCTGGCTTTACTTTTGGTGAACCTGTATCTTCTACGATTCCTAAAGCAAATTTTGAAAATGCTACAGTTACTATTAAATTCTATACAGATGAAACTAGACAATCGGAAATCAGTGAATCCGATTTAAGAGTTGCAAATGTTGGAAAATATTATGGTAGAGTAATTATAGCAAGTACGACCAACTATCTAGAAAGAATATATGATTTTGAATTCAATATTGATAGATCAAATAATAATGCTTGGTTACTTCCTTACAGTCGTGATAATTTTGTTTATAAAACTGAACCAAGTATTATTAATCAACCTATCGCTTTATTTGGTGAACCAAAGATTAGTTATTATTATGATGAAAATTTAGAAAGACCAATTGAAAATCAAGATAACCCTGATGAATTCTTCAAAACTGCTAAGGCAGGTACTTATTATGCTAAAGTAGAAGTAGAAGGAACAGATAACTACAATGGTTTATCTGATAAATATTCATTTACAATTGATAAAGCTCTAAATGAATGGAATGTTGAATTCTATTGTGATGACTTTATTTATGGTGATGCTCCTGAAACGTTTTCAGTTGAACCTTCAGTTAAAAATGAAGATGATGAAGCTGAAATAACGATCACTTATTACACTGATAGATCCTGTGAAGAAAGATATAAAATTGAAAATCCTGCTGAGTATTTTGATGATGCTCCTGTAGGAATGTATTATGCTAAAGTGGATGCAAGTGAAACAACTAACTATCAAGCTATGTCATCAGTTTATGATTTTTCAATTTTAATGGCTAGCAATGATTTTGATCAAGAATTAAATATTCCTAGTATCACTTATGGTGAAGCAACACCTGAAACATTTAAAAACAATGCAACCTCATTATTTGGTACAACTGATGTTAAATACTATCGTGACGAAACATGTTTAGATGAAATAAGTGTTGAAGAACTAGCAACTGCTGATGCTGGTGTTTACTTTGCTAAAGTAACAGTTGAAGGAAATGGTAACTACAATGGTTTAAGTAAGGTTTATCCATTTGTAATCAATCAAGCTGATAATGAATTTGATAAAGAACTTGAAATCACTGATTTTGAATATGGAAGCCAAGGTGCAATTACCACCTATCCTACAACTAAACATGGTGGAAACATCATTTTCAAACTATATCGTGATGAAAGTTGTTTAGATGAAATACTACCCGAAGAATTATCTTATCTTCCAGCTGGTAGATACTATGCTAAAGTAATTGTTGAAGCAACTACAAACTATAAACGTTTAGAAAAAGTTTATCATTTTGATATTCTAGCAGCTACTGATAATGAATGGATAAATGAATATAAACGTAGTGATTTTCTTTTTGGTAGTAAACCTAGTGTTTATGTGACACCAGTATCTAAATATGGAACACCTGTGATTACTTACTATAAAGATAGTGCATATCAACAAGAAATCACTGAAGAATCACTAAAGACAGCACCTGCTGGTACTTATTATGTAAAAGTAGTAGTAAATGCTACAAGTGATTATAATGGCCTAGAAACTAAATATTCATTTAGAATCTTACCAACCAATAACCGATTCATTCAAGAATATAGTCGCGCTGACTTTGTTTATGGTGAAACGCCTAGTGTTCCAACTATGCCAAAAGTATTAGATGGAACACCTATTATCACTTATTATAAGGATGCTAATCTAACTGAAGTTATCGATGAAAATGAAATTGCTACGGCTCCAGTAGGTAAATATTATGTAAAAGTAACTGTTGAAGCTACTGCTAGTTGTCAAAGTATTGAAGGTATTTATTCATTTAGCATTTTAAAAGCTAATAATAGTTGGCTTGAAGAATATAATCGCAAAGATTATACAGTTGGAAGTACACCAAGTGAAGAAACTAATCCAGTTTCTAAATTTGGTGAAGCTACGATTGAATATTATAAAGATATAACCTGTACTGAAAGTGAAAAAATCAATAAAGAAGATATCAAAGATATCGGTACTTACTATGTAAAAGTAACGGTTGAAGGTACGGATAACTATAATGGATTAGAAAAAGTTTATAAATTCAGTATCGTTAAGAAAAACATTGCTTTTGATATGGGAATACTTGTAGGTGTCGTTGGTCTTGAATTATTAATCATGTTAGTACTTGCTATATCATTAAAAAGAAGGAGAAAAGAAAATGCTAAATACAATTAAATTATTTGGAACAAATTATGAATTAAATGAATTTGATACCTTTTTTATCTGTTGTCTTTTAGTTTTGTTTCTTTTTGTTGTTATTATTAGACTTATTTCCATTTACTGCAGTCTTAAAAAGAATTTTAATATTTGCCGTAACGGAATAAGAGTTCGTTATCGTCGTTATATTGAAAAATAGTTGTTATTAAGTAATAAGAGAGGAGTCGATTACATGAAAAAGGAAAACTTTTTTAGCAAAGTTATTATGTTTAGTATTGTACTCATTTTTAGTATGATTACTTATATAACATTTTCATTTAGTTCAAGTCGTCCTGTATTTGCTTATACACCTGAAGATGACAGTCATGTTTATAATTTAACATTAGATGCTTCAGGCAAATTTGATGAAGGTGAATTAAATAGGCTATTCAACGCTTTAGTTAAGGGGAATCAGAATTATAAAGGCATTGTTGATAAATTAACCATGAACTCATATGTTTCAAGTGATAAATTTTATCAAAAACGAAATGTCTATGTAAAACTTAATGTAGGTAAGGAAGATAGAGTATTTATTGCTACGTGTTTAACCACCAATTTTAGTAATCAACCTATTCTTACTTTATGGCTTGCTGAAAGTAAAAATGAAGAAGCAGTAGAATTTAGTAATGTTTCTACTGATCACGATTTAAAGACAAAATCTTTTTTTAACGATAATGATTTTAAAAATGGTACAGATGATGTTTGTAAATATCCTGCTATCGTTTATGGCAATAGTTACGCTAGAAGTTATTTGGTAGGTAGTGAATATAGAACGTCTAATACTACTTTAAGTGATGGTGATGGAAAAAGCGCTCAAAATAAAGATTGGGCTGCATTTATAGACAAATATAAAGATTATATTGAAATACCAGCAAACGTTAGTTTACAACAAGAACAAAGTACTTTAGACCATGGTTTCTATGAAAACTCATCTGTAACTAATAAAACTTGGATGGTAAAATTAAGTGCTGCTGAATGTTATTTTGCTTGGATAAATGACCCAATTTGGCTGCCTTCTAATTATGAAGTAGGTCAACTTACCACTCAAGAAAATGAAAATTCATTTTCTGGCCCTTGGAAAGTTTCATTAAAACAATATCATGAAAATAATTCTACAAACCAAATGACGCTATTAAGAGCTGCTTTTTTTGGTAATGACCTAGAAGAAGAACCCATTGCAGGTGTTAGATATATTCCCTATACTCCACAGTCTTATCTAAAGGGTTGTCCTGAAACTTCCACTAATTTATATCAAAAATATGCTATTAGACCAGCCTTGCATTTAAATCTAGAAAAAGCATTATTAAATGCTTTAGGTAAAGGTGATGCGAACTTAGTGGATCAACCCACACTAGAAACAGCAACAACTACAGGTAATATTGTTTGTGAATATCCTAATGCTTCTAGTGATGTGGTTTTATCAAATTTTGATTTTGATAAAATGACTTATGAAGTAAATTATTCAAAAAATAGCGGTGATTTAGAAACCACTACTCAAATCCAAAAAGAAAAAATAAATCAATATATAGTTGAAGATCATGAAAAGAAAAAAATAACTTTCCACACTCCTGCAAATAGTGACGTAGGAACTTATAAATTAAGTGTTAAGACAAAAGGAGCCTATATATGGAAAGAAACTGGAACAAATGATACGATTAATATCTTTAGTATTGTTATTAGTGAAGGTGCAATTCAAAGAGTCTTAAAACATGCGGATATTGAAGTCAATTATGGTGATGTTCCAGAAGAAGTATCTTTTGATAACTTTGATCAAAACACCATGGAATATAATGTTTATAAAGATGAAGGATTACTCCCTGATAAAGATACTTATGTAGAAAAAATAGGAAATAGTTTACATTTTAAAACGAATGCCAATACAGAAATTGGTAAATATAGTCTCAAAGTTAAACCAAAAGAAAAGTATTTTTGGCAAGACGATTTAAGCCAAGATGAATATACGCTGTGTACGATTACAGTAAAAGAAGAAACAATTCAACTCAAAACCGAAGCTAATATCACCGGTTTAGTACCATCAGGTACTTATAATGATGAAATTATGTTACAACATTATTTCGATGATATCATTGATACGGATAGTATAGGTGAAAATGGAAAACATTCAAGAGAATTCCAAAAAGAATGGTTTAAAACGAAAAATGGTGTTTCGATAGATTCCATTCAATATAGTGAAAATGGACCTGATAATTTTGTATGGAAAGATAGTATTGATCCAGTTACAGAAATCAATACATATGAATATTATGTTAAAGTCACTTGTAAAAATCATACTGATAGAATTTTCCATGTTACTTATTTAGTTGTTCAAGATATTATTAATGTTACCTTTGATAGTGAAAAAGCTCAAAAAGTTTATGCAAATGGTTCATTTGACAATGAAAAAATTTGGGAAGCCATTACTTCTATTACCGGCATGCATAAACAAGAACAACCTGTAAATGATTTAGCTGAAGCTAAGGAACGTTTAAGAAAAATCGTGAATTTCTTCTTAACGGATTCTAGTGGAAATAAAGTCGAAGAAGAAAAAGTGGGTACTTTTACAATTAGACATGAATTTTTAACGAAAACTAATCCATCAAGAAGTGATAAAGATAGAGAGCTAGATACGGGTTATGGTCTTGTATTAAATAACAATAATTATACCATTACTAAGGCTTTAAATAAGGTTCAAGAATTAACTGAATTTGATTTTGAAGGTTTTGTCTATGGTAGTAGTGAGATCACTTTACCTGATGCTAGTAAGTTACATGGCTATGAAGGAACAACAGCGATAATCAAATATTATAGCGATGAATCATGTAAACTAGAACTTACGGAAGAACAACTTAAAGCTTCTGAAGTAGGTACTTATTATGCTAAAGTAATCATTGAAGATACAGATAATTATCAACGTTATGAATCCAAAGTCTATAGTTTTGAAATCACGCCGGCTGAAAATAGTTGGGTAGAGGAATTTGAATATCATGATCGTGAATTTGTTTATGGAAATTCATTTACAATGCCAGACACACCGATATCCGTCAGTGGAGGTGAAGTGACTATAACCTACTACACTGATGTTAAATGTGATGAAGGAAGTAAGATTGAACATCCTGAAGAATTCTTCAATAGTAAGGCTGCCAATGTGGGTACTTATTATGTGAAAGTTGATGTAGCTGCCACTAAAAACTATAAAGAACTTTCTAAAACCTATTCATTTAAGATTGTTCCAGCAGATAACCAATTGCAAGAAGAATTCAATCCTAGCGGTTGGGTATATGAAGCTGAACCTACTTTAAGTAGTGCGCCAGCAATGCTAGATGGAACACCTTCAATTACTTACTATACTGATGCAGATTGTTCACATAAGATTGATGATCCTGAAACTTATTTCAAGACTGCTGAAGTTGGCACATATTATATAAAAGTTAGTGTTGAATCAACAACTAACTACAAAGCTTATGAAAGTGTCTTCTCATTTGATATTTCAAAAGCTGACAATAGATGGTTAACATCTATTCCTGAAGATGGTATAAGTTTTAAGTACCACAATGCTCCTGAAAAGATAATTCCAGATATTGAAACAGCAAGCAGTGCTAACTATACCATTACTTACTATAGTGATATCTCACTTAATGATGAATACAAAATTGATGAAGCAACATTAAGAACATCTAATGTTGGTACTTACTATGCTAAAGTTAGCATTGAAGAAAGTAAGAACTATAAATCGCTTGAAGTTATTCTTCCAATCACTATTAAAGAAATTGAAAATAGTTGGGAAACTGAATTCCATCGTGATGATTTTCCTTATGGTAATCCAAGTGTTGTAACAATGCCTGTTCCTAAATACGGAAAAAACAATGTCATCGTTACGTATTATGAAGATGAACAATGTCTAGATCCAATTAGTGAAGAAGAACTAAAGACAGCTAAAGTTGGAACATACTATGCTAAGGTTGATGTTGAAAGTAGTATTAACTATGGCAATATGTCTGAAGTTTATTCCTTTATGATTTTCAAGGCTGAACAAGATGGAGATTATGCCATTTATGCTAATGAATTCACCACTCATTATGAAAGAGCTGACTTCGTCTATGGACAAGTAGCATCAACACCAATTATTCCTATTTCTAGATATGGTATTCCTAGTATTAGTTACTATACTGATGCTAGTTATAGTGAATCTAGTAAAATTGATAATCCTGATGAATACTTTAACACTGCTGATGCTGGAACTTATTATGTTCTTGTAAGTGTTGAAGCAACTGATGACTATATTGGCTTAGAAGAAAGAAAAGAATTCCATATCTTAAAGGCTGATAATTCCTGGACTAAAGAATTCCATATGGAAAACTTCGTTTATGGAAATCCTAGCATCCCAGAAATGGCAAGCATTGCTCATGGAGATGATAGTGATATCACAGTTACTTATTATTCTAATGAAAGTTTAAGTGCTGATAGTATAGTTACTGATTTAAGTACTGCTAGTGTTGGTAAATACTATGCTAAAGTAACTGCTAAAGGTGATAAGAACTATAATGATTTAGAAGGAACATATATCTTCTATATCACTAAGAATAATGAAAATGATTGGGTTGATGAATTCTATCGTGATAACTTCACTTATGAAGAAACTCCAAGTGTAGTAACAACTCCTACATCTATCTATGGAACACCTGAAATTAGTTACTATACTAATGCATCATGCGAAGAACAATATAAGATCACTGAAGAAGAACTTAAAACAGCTGATGCTGGTACTTACTTTGCTAAAGTTGAAGTAAAAGACACAGATAACTACAATGGTTTTTCTAAGATTTATGCCTTTACTATCAATCCTGCTGATAATGAATGGTTAGTAGAATTTAGTCGTGATGACTTTATCTTTGGTAATCCTAGTAGTGTTAACACACCTACAACTAAATATGGTGGAAAAGTAACCATCAGATATTATCGTGATAGTGCTTGTACTAGAATCATCAGTGAAGAAGAGTTAGCTAAGGCTAGTGTGGGAACCTACTATGCTAAGGTTAGTGTAGCAGCAACTAAAAACCACAATGCAATGGAAGCTATCTATCAATTTGAAATTCTAGCTGCTAGTGATAACATGTGGCTTGAAGAATATCGTCGTAGTGATTTTGTTTATGGAACAACGCCAAGCATTGCAAACATTCCAATTGCTAAATATGGTGAAGCAACAGTTAACTACTATACTGATGCAAGTTGTACAATATCAATTAGTGAAGAACAACTAGCTACAGCACCAATTGGTACTTACTATGTAAAAGTAGAAGTAGCAGCAACTAGTAGTTATAATGGTCTATCAAATGTCTATGAATTCCATATCACTAAGGGTGCTAATAGATGGACTACTGAATTTAGTCGTGATGACTTTATTTATCTAAATCCTAGTAAGGTTACACTTCCTGTTGCTTTACATGGAACTGCAACTGTTAAATATTTCAAGGATGAAAGCTTAAATCAAGAAATCACAGAAGAAGACTTAGCTACAGCTAGTGTTGGTAAATACTATGCTCTAGTAGAAACTGTAGGTAATGAAAACTATAGTGGACTTACAAGTATTTATAGCTTTAACATCATGAAAGCAGAAAATAGTTTTGTTAAAGAATATAGTAGAGCTAACTATGTAGTTGATAAAACACCAAGCGAGGAAGCAACTGCTGTTGCTAAATATGGAAATGTTCAAGTTAAGTATTATAAAGATGCAAAATGCACTAAAGAAATCAAAAAAGAAAACATCAAAAAAGTAGGAACATATTATGTTAAGGTAGTAGTAGAAGAAACAAATAACTACTATGGTCTTGAAAGAGTTTATAAGTTTAGTGTTTTAGACAAATACATCGCCTTTGATATGGGAGTATTTGTAGCTATCATGGGGGCTGAATTGTTAATCATGTTACTACTAGTAGTTATGATAAGAGCAAGGAGAAATAGATATGCTAATAGAAACCATTAAACTATTTGGAAAAAATTATGAATTTGACCAATTTCTAGTCTTTGTCTTATTTGGCATCTTAATTGTTTTCTTACTTGGTGTTATCATCAAGTTGATTTGTTTGTTAGTTAGTGCAATTAAACATAAAATACTATATTATCGTGTACGTAAAAGAGTACATCGTAGATAAAATAATTAGGAAAGTAAACGAGTTACTTTCCTTTTTATTTTATATATTATATATATAAAATAACGGTAAAATTGGAAAATATTTCTGCTTGACAAACGAGCCGGGGGGGGGTTACACTTTGCATGTATATTGTGAAAAAACTGTATACTTTTTCGTAGTGGAGGAGACAAAATGGTAATATTTTCAAACAATGACAAGTTGGATTTAGTTGCTTTGATTGTTTCTATTATGGTTATCTTTTTGATGACTGTCATCTTCTTAACATTATTTATTCTTAACAATGCATTAAGAAAAAAACTTATTGTTAAAGGCGTTGATGATGAAACATTTGCTAAGCAATTACAAAAAGAATTTGTTCCAACTAAGAAAAATCCTAAAACTAGAACATTTTATCAAGATTCCGTTAAAAGAGCTACCAGAGGTAATAAATTCTTTTCATTAATTACTAATGCTGTCTTTGCTATTTTAGTAGCAATTCTTTTAACATGTTTTACATTTGCTGCTATCTTTAGAGCAAATGGTGATTTACTATTCGTAAATGATAAAGCTTATTTAACTGTTATGACTGGTTCGATGTCCTCGATAAATAGTGTTAATCAAAACTTTTTAAAACAACAAGGTTTAACTGATGAACGTTATCGTATTGAAACATATTCCCTAATTACTATCGAAAAAGTTAAAAGTCAAGATGACTTAAAAGTCGGTGATGTTGTTGCTTATCGTGATAAGTCTAAAAACATCATTGTTCATAGAATTGTTGCTATCAAAACTACTCCTACTGCTGATAAAAAACGTAATACAACTTTATATTTTGAATTAAAAGGCGATGCTAATGATTCCTCAACAGATTTTGAAAAATCATTAACATTTGATCAAATTATTGGTCGCTACAATGGTAGCAAGAGTTTAGGTCTTGGTGCTGTTGTTGTTTATATTCAATCAAACATTGGTTTGATTGCTTTGTGTTTTGGGGTACTAATTATTTTCTTTGTTGGTCTATATGAAGATAAACTAATCAACTATCAAAGAAATCGAATGTTAGTAGTTGCCAAAAAATTAGATAATGGTGAATTTATCTTTTCAATTCCTGAAAAGTTTATGTATATAAGAAGAGTTCAAGGATTTAGAAATCCTTCAACAAATATAAGTCATGATAAACATCTAGACTATAATAGAAATGTTAAAGGTTATCGTAAACATAAAAAAGACGATAACAATCAAGATAAATAAGAGGTAAGGTAAAATGTTGTACAAGAAAAAGTTTCTAATATCATTTCTAACCTTGCTTACTTTAATCGTGGTTATTGGAAGTGGCTTTGCGGTTTGGAATTTCGATACTGAAGATGATTCTTCAAAAGGTATCTATAATCTAGGTTTATATGTTACTCCTAATGTTGAATCACTTGGTACTGTATCACTAAACAATGACTACGTCATGGTTTTGGACCAAGGTGACTTGACTGGAATCGATGAAAAAAGACTTGGTGAAGATGTTAACTACTATCGTAGAGGAATTAGTATTAGACAACTTAGACCAGATGCAACAAATTCTGGTCGTTTTGAAATTGGTGAAGATGGAACTTATGTTCGTGATCCTGTTAAACAACTAACAGCTGTTTATGTTGCTGCTCAAGAATATACTCAAAAGATTTTAACTGAAAACATCAATGATATGAGATTCTTAACTAAGATTAGACTTAGAAAGAAACTCGCAACCTATGTTCAAGTTAGACCTAATGATTCTTATCTTGGAACCACAGGAGAGGCTTCTATTTTTGAAGTTCAAGATAAAGAAAAAATAAGTTTATTAGATGATGAATATGTTGAATATCTCTATGACTGGGGAAACTTAAGTGAAGTTTTGCTTATTGAAAATGGAGAATTTCATACTGAATGGAAAAAAAGAGAAGTATGCAGTATCTCTCAAGATGAAACATTTAAAAATAGTCATTGTGTTGATGGTCTTGATCCTATACAAGATTGGAGAAATGATGATAGTTTTTTAACTGATGGCGATATAGGAGAATTACCACAAAAAATGCAAACCACTCCTTCTACAATTAATCGTACATCTAATTTAGGTTTATATTTAGTTCCTTGTCGCGGAATTAAAACATATACCGTTTATGATAAAACTGCCGGTCAAATCGTTGGTTTTTATAACAACCAAAGCGATGCAGAAGAATTTATAGCAAATAACACAAGTACTGGAGAAGGTTATCAAGGTCATGATTTAGTAGTGACTTTAGCTTATTATAAATACTATAAAGATGGCGAAACAAGAACTACAGAATCAGACCTATTTACCAATGAAAAAGAAGCATATCCAGATGTTAAGTATAATGATGCTCCTTCTGAAGGTTCATTACAAATTGGTACTGTCTCTTTTGATGTTTTTGATTGCTATACATTTACTTATACTTTAAATGTTGCAACATATGACGGAAAAGAAGGTAATGAAGCAGCTGAAGGCCCTTATGCATATGAAAATGCAAGATTTATATATTATCCATGTGAACAAAGTGTTTCCGGTAGAATTATACCAAATCAATTTGAAGGCGAAAATATGAGTAAGTTTGTTCTTAATACATTAGAATATGCTTATGATGGTGGACGAGAAGAAAACAGCTCTTTTAGATATAGAATGAAACCTATAACAGTTGCTCTATACGAAGAAATGTTAAGAAGTTTTGAAACAGATGATTCTTCTACCGGTCAATTCGTAGATTTAGAGATGAGATACGTTATTGTTGACTTTACATCTGAATTAATCACTAAGGCTAGTGATGAAACTAATTCAGTATCACCAACCGTATAAAAATAAAGAAAAAATATGAAAGGAGTAGATGTCCATGAAAATAAAAATTAGACAACATATTGTAGTATTACTTGTTGCTATTTTTATGGTTGTTTTAGTTACTGGAACAGGCTTTGCAGTTTGGACCTTTGAAGAAAACGACACTGAAAGTGGCGATGTTGCAGAAAACGGATACAACATCGGTGTTTATGTGACTTCTACATCCTATAAAGGAAGTTTTGAAATTGATTCACCAACAACACTTGTTCTTGATGTTGGTGTTTCTGAAACAAGTTTAACTACAGGTATTAACTTCTTTAAACAAGTAGTAACAGAAACTACTAATGAAGCCACATCTGAAAAAACTATTTCATATGGCACATCAAATAGTTTGTTAGTTATATTTACACCTAGAAATGAAGATTATGCTACACTTACTAGTGATAAAAAAGAAGATAAACTACATTATAACGAAACTGATAATACATATTATGGTCATAAAATTATTGAAGGAATACCTGTTTATAATCCAGAAGGTACTCTACAATCAGGAACAACCGCAGCCATGATTGATATTCTAAGTATGAATATTTCTTTAACAGGACCTATTGCTCAAATTCTTACATTTAGAGAATTATATACGAATCTATATGTTCCTGGCACTACTAATGTATTATTTAGTAGTTTACGAGATAGTGAATACTTTGAATGTCGTCTATATGCTATCCGTACTGTTTCAACAGATATAGTTGAAGAAACAGGTAAACCCGCAGATGTTTTTGCATATGCAATTGTTATTGATAACATTTCAGTATGTTTAAGATATCTATCATCAGAAATGAAACCATCAATTGCTAATTATGAAAAAGTTAATAATATTTTGACTGATCCTAATGGTGGTGCATCAGCTTTAACGTTTAGTTTCCAAGTTGAAGCACTCACTGAGTAGATAAAATATATAAAAAGGAGGGAAATTCTATGAATAGCAACTTTAGAAAAAAAATGTATGTTATTATGGGCAGTCTATGTGTTAGCATCATGCTAATCATATCTGTTGCTTTTTGTGTATGGCATTTCCAATCATTTGATGCAACTATTGATAATAAAACTTATCTAGATGATATAAAAGCAAACTATCAAATGCTTAGTGCTGATTTCCAAGTAAATAAAAGTTATACCATTTATGCTTTTCCATCAACAATATATATGGAAGAATATGATAAATATTTAAAAGATCCTGAAAATGGCACATTACCAGAAGACTTATTTGGTTATGTAGATGTTTCATTAAATGATGATGGCGTATCTTTAAACAGAGTTCTTTCTGATAAAGCAAATACTGTTGGTGATGGTGGTACTTTTAATACAAGAGATAGCGCAACTGCTTATACATCTGGTAGTTATTTAGATACTGTAAGAAATAATACTAATTATAGCGATGTTAACGTTGCAACAGTTAACACTAATGCATATTTTGAAACTCAATATACAGCAAGTGGTATTTTTTCACCTGCTAGAACCTATAATTCGGAATGGCGTACAAATAATGGTAATAACAACAATCCATATTGGAATTATTATATTGGAGATCCTACAGTTGATTCCGAAACAAGTACAGGCTATCAAGTTAATAGAGGAGGACGTCAAATTATAGCAGGTGCCAATTATGAAGAATTCGGTTATCGTAACTTACATAAATATTGTAGATTTGGTTTCTGGCCAAATGTAGCTAGTGGACAAGGTAGATTTTTACCAATAAAAATCACTATCGATGAAAATCATCCTATTGAAAATTTTTCAAAACTTATTCCTGACCCATTTGCTGACATGGGTGATCCAAATGGATATCATAACTATGTATTTTCATGTTGGACTTATGTTGATTTTTCTGACTTAGAAGTAGGAAAAAAATACATAGAGCCTAACTTTGTTACGGAAATAGACCAATTGAATACAAATTTTGGAAGCCATATATCATGTGCTGCATTTTGTCCAATGTTTGTAGATAACTATTTCGATATCATGCAATCACTTGAAACATTTGCCGATAGTAATGGAGTTATTAGATTGTTTCCTAAATTTTCAAATGGTAAAGGAACACAATCTAGTGCAGGAACTGCATCTAAATTTGCGTATGGTGGTTCTGATAGTGTTAAATTAATTCCTGTTGCTATTGATAGTGATGATGGTGATGGTAGAGTTGATGATGGTACTGCTCCATTAGGTGAAAGGGAACAATATCTTACATTCTCTTCACATCGTGTTCAAATTGACACTCAAGAAAATCCTAATCTTAAACTATATCACGATGTAAACAATATTGTGGTAGGGGTTATTCCTAACTTTAATATTTCTAATACTACAGGTGATCATAAATATTCAGCAGCATTTACTGTTGGTCCTGGTAACTGGAATAATGACTGGCCTTCATTCTTTAATTTCAAACAGGATTTATTTAATGAAATTATTAATGAACCATCACTTGGCGAAGGTAACTATAACATTTATTTGTTTTTAGGTGATGCCACAGGTGGAATGGAAGGAAATAATGCCAATAGTTATACACCGAATTATGATAACACATGTTTTGATTCATTAATTGAAGATGTTATTGCTGGTGGTGTTATAGATGAAGATACTGATACTAATATGTTAAGTGGTTTAGAATATTTAAAAGGTAAAAATTTAATTGATTTAAGTAATTTTAATGAAAATGCCTTATCTATTTATGATAGTTGTGTTCTTGAATCTGGTGCACTTACAGACTATAGGAAGACTAACAATGATTTAGGAAACACGCATATCTTACGTTATTATGCATCTTACAATAATACACAAGGCTATTACTATAGACCATATAAGATAGCAATTGAAAAGAATAACAATGTTAGTTTTGTTGCTATGACTGATGTTGAAGGATCTGATACATACAACGAAATTCAAACATATAAGTTTAGTAGAGAAAGTCGTAATGTTATCAACCCAGAAACAAATAGAGCGGTTGAAACACCATATCAATACCTATTGGAAGGTGTTAATCTAGCTGAATTATTAGAAAATAATAAATTAACAAAAGAAAATGTTAAACTCCAAATGAGAATTGAAAATGATTCTAATTTTGAGTTTGATATTAATGGTATTCCTCGAAATGATACCGGGGGGGGTTCTACATTACCTTATGAACAACTAACCCTTGGAGGAACGACATATTATGCAATGAATACATTCTTTGCATTGCATAACGAAGATGCTTCTAGTCCTTATTTTGAACTGACTCAAGAAGCAGGCACTTATAACATCTTGTTTATTCAAGACGAAAACAACCCAAAAAAATTCTATGGTTATGCCTATCGTCTTACTCAAGCATTTGTAAAAGTTTATACATCAAACTTAACCGAAACTGATGAAGATGGTTTTATTAAAGAACCAAATGATGATAGTTTATTATTCTATGCTGATTATGATGTTTATGATTTTGCTAAAGGAAATCAAATATCAGCAGATGATATCTGTAATAATGCTGAATGTACTAATTTCAATAAAACATTATCAGATATCTTAAAAGAATATTTAAGTGGTGTTCAAGATCTTAGTGAGTATTGTTTAAGAGATCATGTATCAGATTTAATCATTGCTTGGTTTGATAATGACGAAAATCTACAGATAAATCCTAACTTCACAGTTAGAAAGAATTATATCTTGTATATTGATTTAATCAACAAAGTATAAAAGGGGTGTAATGATTATGTACAAAAGAAAATTTGCAACACTAGCAATGGTAGTTGTTGTTGGTAGTGGTTTTGCAGTATGGAATTTTGAAACCGGTGATGATGCTTCAAAAGGTATCTATAACTTAGGTTTATATGTAACACCTAAGGTTGAAACAGTTGGTACTGTTTCAGTTAACAATGAATATGCTTTAATCCTTGACCAAGTGGCATTACCACAACTTTCAGGTGAAGCAACATTAGATACTAATGCAGATTATTTCCGTAGAGGTATCTATGTTGGTAAGCTAAGGTCAAAAGATGATGGTAGTTATGAAACATTACCTAATGGTAGTTATGCTTATGATGAAGTATCTAATCTAAGTGCTGTTTGGATTCAATCTAAAGAAGATGCTGAAGCAACTATTGCTGAAAACGTTAATGATATTGAATTCACAACTACTATCAAACTTAAAAAGACATTAGCTACTTATGTACAAGTAAGACCTAATCTAAATTATATGGGTACTAAAACTCAAGAAGAAATCTTTGTAGTTGATAAAGATCAAACTGATACTGATTATGTTTCATACACTTACAACTGGGGTAAGTTAAGTGATGTACTTGTATTAGGTGAAGATAGTCAATACCATACTGAATGGAGAAAAAGAGAAGTATGTGAAATTGTTCAAAACAGAGAATGGAAAGAAAATCATTGTGGTATTGATGGTGGTGAACCAACAGGCGATGATTGGCGTAATGATAATACTTTCTTAACTATGGAAGATTTAGAAAAATTACCTCCAAAATTTAGTGAAAATGAAACTAAAATCTATCGTACTTCTAATTTGGGTTTATATTTAAAGCCATGTAATGCTGTTATGGTTTATATGATTTATGATGCAATCACAGGTAAAGCACATAGTTTTTATACTGATTCAGCTTCTGCTGAAAAAATAAGAGGAGGTTTAGACACTAAAGATCATGATTATCAAGTTTCAGTTTCCTACTTCAAATATGTTAAAGATGGTAGTGAATTAAAAAAACGATGATCCTGATTTATTTGTTAATGAAGTACCTACAGATAAAGAATCTGAAATTTCATATAAAGCAGTTGAAGGAACAATTGAAGTTAATACAACAAATTCTGGTACATTAGAATTTAAAACGACCGAATGTTATGAATTTACATATTCTTTAAATACTGCTAACTATGGTCCAAAAGGAACTACAGTTGTAACTGATGCAGAAAGTGGAGCAACAACTACAAAGTATTTATATGAAAATTCTAGATTTGTTTATTATCCATATGACTTTACTGATAGTACTGAACCACCATTAAAAGGTGATGATGTATTTATTAATGTTTCAGGTGTCGAATATGTTAAAAAGCCTTCATCATTTGATGAATATCAAGATATGCTAAAAGCATTCACAGGTGATGCAGTTGAAGGCTCACAATTCGTTGACTTAAGTCAAAAATATGTTGTTGTTGAATTTGGTTCTAGATTGATTACTAAAGGATCATCAGTTCAACAAATAGAACAAGTAGACTAAATATTCCATAATGATATCAAATTCATTATGTTAATATATATAAAATATTTTAAATGAAAGGAAGAAAAAATAATGTTTAAAAGAAAATTTATGATGGGAGGCATTGCCACACTAGCTATGGTTGTTGTAGTTGGTAGTGGTTTTGCTGTCTGGAACTTTGAAACAAGTGACGATGCTTCAAAGGGTATTTACAATTTAGGTCTATACGTTACACCTAACGTAGAAACTGTTGGTACCGTTTCAACTAATAGTGACTATGCATTAATTCTTGACCAAGGTGCTTTACCAGAACTAAAGATGGTTGATGGTGAAGACAGTAGTTCAGTTAGAGAATCATTAGCTGAAAACGCTGATTACTACAAGAGAGGTATCTATGTAGGTAAATTAAAAAGAAATTCAGATGCTTTAGATGATTTTGTTAGATTGCCTAATGGTAGTATCGATTATGATCAAATTGGTAGCGTTAATGGTTTCTGGATTCAAGAAATCTCAGACGCTCAATCAGTTGTTGCTGAAAACATTAACCAAATGGAATTCACAACAAAAATTAAAATTAGACAAGATTTAGCAAAGTACGTACAAGTGCGTAATGATGAAAATACATCTTCAAGTGGATACAATCCAGGTAGTACACTTGAAACCGAACCAGGAGTAGAAGTGCCTGATGAAAAAAGCAGATATGTTACTTATACTTATAGTTGGGGAAGTTTAAATGATGTTTTAAAATTACAAGGTGAAAAATTTAGAATCACAAAAACATTTGCTGAAATTGCTGATATGTTTGGAGCAGAAGGAAAATTTAAAGAAACTTCAAGCAAAGATAAAAATGCATTTTATAAAGCAATGGCTCAAGCATATAGTGCGTCTTCGGATTTTAAAAAAGTTGATGGTGATGTTGTTTTTCCAGAATCTGATTGGAATTATCAAGAAGGCGGAAATTTAGTTAATTGGAAAGATGAGGCTCCTGCAGTTGATGTTTTGCAAAATGCATTTAGACAATATCTTTCAAAAGAAAAAGGATATACTGGTACAATCGAAGAAAGTGATTGCTATAATACAACTTCTGCTGGTTTAACATTACGTGGACATAAAGCACTTAAAACATATATGCGTTATAACAAAAGTACATATGTTGTAGATAATTTCTTTGGTTCTTACGCAGATGCTACTAATAGTATAGATAATGGTTATGATTCTAATACTCAAGCAGTATCAATAGCTTATTTTATGTACTATAAAACTTCCGGTGTCGATTTATCAAAACAAGATTCTTTCTCAAATGAACAAGTTATGTCAAGTGATGATGAACCTCAACCTCAATACACAGAAATAACAACCACTTTATTTGACACATTAAAAGAAGGACCAGATCCAAAATACACTGAAGAAGATGAAAAAAATTATATTACATTTGGTGAAACAAAAATAGAAGTTGTTGATTGTTATTATTTTGAATATAAATTAGATACTTCAAATTATGGTGCTGATGGAAATAAAAATTTAGAAAACACTATGCAATATGAAAATATTAAATTTATATATTATCCATATTCATACAATGCTTCTGATGAAGCTGAATCAGGTATCAAAGACAAATTGAACTCAGAAATTGTTAATCTTGATGATAATTTAAAAGAAACAATTGCCTTTATTCGTAAGCCAGCGACAGGCGATGAATATGATGATATGTTGAAAAATATACATGTAGACTTAGACCCTGATACTAAACAACAAAAAGTCGATTTAAGTATGAAATATGTTGTTATTGAATTTGGTTCTAATTTAACTGTATCTGGTTCCGGAATACGTTCCTAATATTAATAGAAAGAATGGTGAGAAATATTATGTTTAAGAAAAAAATGGCCATGGGTGGCCTTGCGGTTCTTGCTATGACAGTAGTAGTTGGCACTGGCTTTGCAGTATGGAACTTTGAAACTAGTGACGATGCTTCTATAGGTATTTATAATTTAGGTCTTTATGTTACACCTAAAGTTGATACTGTAGGTACAGTTTCTACTAACAATGATTATGCGTTAATTCTTGACCAAGGTGATACTCCTACGTTAGGTGAAGGTCAAACTTTAGCTACTCATCCAGATTATTATAAAAGAGGAATTTATGTAGGTGAACTTGAAAAAGAAGGGGATGGTTTTAAAACATTACCTAATGGTAGTTATTCTTATAAGCAAGTTTCTGAATTATCCGGTTTCTGGATTCAAACAGTAGATGATGCTAAAGCTATTGTTGCAGAAAGTGTTAACGATATGACTTTTACAACTACTATTAAATTACGTAAAGCCGCTCTTGCTAGATATGTTCAAGTAAATCTTGATGATGGAATTTATTATATCGACAACGAAACAAGCAAGAATGTTGAATATGATTACATTGATTATGTTTATAATTGGGGTAATCTAAGTGAAGTTCTAACAAACGATAGAGGAATTCTAAAATATAATAAAAGGGAATTTTACGATACCTATCATGAAAAAGATGAAGAATGGTTTGCTGAAAAAGACTGGTCGTCAAGAGAAGAACAAATTGATCCTTTGACAGATTTAGCAGGTGGTTTACCTCAAGGTGTTGCAGAATCAGATATTTATAATGTTGTTGCTTCTAGAGATATTAAAACTGATGGAAAAACTCCTGTTGGTGGTAATTTAACATTACGTAGCCATTATGCTGTTGTTACATATATTCTTTTTGATACTAAGAATAATGTGCCTCTTCAAGTTTTTGGTGACAATGATTCGGCACAAAAAGCAAAAGAACAACCATTTAATAGAGGTGGAGAACTTGGAATGGTTCCAGTTCAAGACCTTGCAGTTTCAGTTGCATACTTTATGTATTATAAAACTGGTTTAGCAGATACTGATTTAAAAAATATTGAATCATTTGCTAATGAACAATCTACATCAGAAGATGAATCTGCAATCAAATATACTGAAGTTACTAAAACCGAAAACGATAATATTGAATTGGCCAATATTAATTTTGAAATTAAAGAATGTTACTACTTTAAGTATACTCTTAACGTAACAAATTTTGGCTCTGAAGGTGTTAAAGACGCTAGAGAAGAAACAGACAAAAGATATTATGAAAACGCAAGATTTTCATATTATCCAAGCACACAAGGTGAAAGTGATGGACCTGCAGAAAGTGCAAGTATTAATGACACATTGAGTGAATTGCTTACTGATAGTTATAGTAGAAAATATGCAGCTATATATGAAGAAAAAGTTAAAGCAAACTACGATAGTTTTATTTCTAAAGCATATTATAAGAAACCTGCTAAAGTAGAAGAATATAATAATATGTTAGCTTTGTTCCAATTGATGTCTGGTAATGATTATTCAACAGATTCTGCTCAATTTGTAAAATTAGGTGATAGATACGTAGTTGTTGAATTCAGTTCAGAATTAATTACTAAGGCTTCTAGTGGCACTGGCGATCCTAGTTTACCAGGCCCTGGAATGTAATAGTTTTACAAATCAAAAAAAACAAAAAAACATCTATAAATTTTTTAAACAAACATTTTAATAATACCAAATGTGTAGTATAACCACTACACATTTTTGGCGTTTTCTAATAGCAGTTAACAATATGGTTAATTGCTATTTTTTTATGGTCAAATAGCCTAATAAAAAAAGCAAAAATATAATTGACAATAGATAGTAAAAAGAATACAATTTACCTGTGTTTGGTTTATTATAAATAAATTAAAAGTTTATTTTTACAAAACTTTTAATGAGAGGGGATGATTAAATGCAAATCGGAAATAAGATAAAAAGACTTAGATCAATTTGTGGTCTAACTCAACAAGAATTAGCTGACAGATGTGACTTAACTAAAGGATTTATCTCACAACTAGAAAATGATTTAAATAGTCCATCCATTGCTACTTTAACGGATATCTTAAATGCTTTAGGTACTAACCTTAAAGAATTCTTTGCAGATGATGATAATGAAAAGATAGTCTTTACTAAAGATGACTATGTTATCACAGATAACACAAACAGTATGATAACCTGGTTAATCAGTAACTCACAAAAAAATAGTATGGAACCTATCATGTTAGAACTAAAACCTCATAGTACACTTACTAAAGATAGTCCTCATGAAGGTGAAGAATTCGGTTATGTCTTAAAAGGCAAGATAATTCTAGTATTGGGAAACAAGCAATATAAGATAAATGCTCATGAAAGTTTTTATTATAACGCTAACCGCGTTCATTATCTTATCAATGATAGTAATGTTAATGCTTGTGTTTTATGGATCTCAAGTCCACCAAATTTCTAATAAGTAAAGGAGCAAGATAAAATGGCAAAAGAAAAAATTATTGAACTTATCAATGTATCAAAAAAATATGATGATACCTTAGTAGTTGAAAACTTCAATTTATATATCAACAAGGGTGAATTTGTTACCTTTCTAGGTCCTTCTGGTTGTGGTAAGACTACCACTTTAAGAATGATTGCTGGCTTTGAAATGCCAACCGAAGGTAAAATCTTATTAAACAATCAAGATATCACCAACTTACCACCTCATAAAAGACCTATTAACACAGTGTTTCAAAGATATGCTTTGTTTCCTCATCTAGATGTCTATGATAACATTGCTTTTGGCCTTAAACTTAAAAAGGTACCAAATGAAAAAAAAGAAGGTAAGATGCGTCATCTAACCAGTGCTGAAATCGATGAAAAGGTTACCAATGCTCTTAAAATAGTTGACCTAGAAGAATTTGAAAATAGAGATATCTCAACTCTTTCAGGTGGTCAACAACAAAGAGTAGCCATTGCTAGAGCAATTGTAAATGAACCAGAAATATTACTTCTAGATGAACCTCTAGGAGCACTAGACTTAAAGATGAGAAAAGATATGCAATTCGAACTAAAAGAAATGCATAAAAAACTAGGTATCACCTTTATCTATGTTACTCATGATCAAGAAGAAGCTCTAACCATGTCAGATACCATAGTTGTTATGAATGATGGTATCATTCAACAAATTGGTACACCTATTGATATCTATAATGAACCTGCTAATGCTTTTGTTGCTGATTTCATTGGTGAAAGTAATATTTATACAGGAACTATTATCAGTGAAAAATCTGTTAGATTTCTAAATCACACCTTTGAATGTGTCGATAAATTCGAAAAGAATGAAAAGGTCGATGTTGTGGTAAGACCTGAAGATATCAAACTAGTAGCTAGTAACAAAGGTATGGTAAAAGGAACACTTATAAGCAAAGTCTTTAAAGGTGTTCATTATGAATATGTCATGATGATAGGAAAAAACGAAGTAGTCATTCAAAGCACTAATGATTATGAACTAGATAAAGAAATGGGCATCATCATAGAACCTGATTTGATTCATATCATGCATAAAGAATTCACTTGCAATGATTATGAGGGCTATATCAATAAGAATAATCAAGTAGTCTTTGCTAATGGTGAATTTGATTGTGATGTTACTCAACTATATCCTAATTCTAGATTAGATGAAGAAGGTTATCTAATTGATGAAAAAGGTGTTTCACATGATTTAAATGATGTTGATGTTAAAGTAAAAGTTGAATTCAATGATATAGAAATCACTGATAATGCCGAAGATGGAATCGTTGAAGGCGATATCATTCAAATACTATATAAAGGTGACCACTATCAAGTTATCATTAGAACAGAAGATGAAGATGACTTTGTTGTTGATACCGAATATACCTATAATGAAAATGACCATGTTGGAATTAGAATAGCAAAAGAAAAAATCAAATTAAGTCTTAAACCTGAAGGAAACAAACATGAAAAAGTTTAGATTCAGTAGAAAACAATTAGTTATTCCTTATGCTATCTTTCTAATTCTATTTGTCTTACTTCCATTATTACTTATTGTTTATTATGCTTTTACTAATAGTGAAGGTCATCTGAGTTTTGTAAACTTCATTAACTTCTTTAAAGATAGTACTAAACTTAACACTCTTGCTATTAGTATTGTTATTGGTGCTTTAAACACCATCTTATGTTTACTTATAGGCTATCCAATAGCCTATCTACTAGCAAACAAAAAATATAATTCCAATAAAGTTATTGTAATGTTATTTGTTATGCCTATGTGGATAAACTTTGTACTTAGAACAGCTGCTACTAGAGATTTATTATCAGCTATTGGTATTAAAGGTGGAACAATGCCATATGTTGCTGTAATGATAGGTATGGTCTATAACTATCTACCATTTGTTATCTTACCTTTATATACCACTATGCTTAAGATGGATAAATCAGTGATTGAAGCTGCTAGTGACTTAGGAGCTAAGCCATATCAAGTATTTATCAAGGCTATTATTCCTATGTCAATGCCAGGAGTTATTAGTGCAGCTACTATGGTGTTTATGCCTACTATGTCATCATTTGTTATCAGTGATATTCTAGGTGAAAGAAAGATTCAATTATTAGGTAACTTGATTGACTTAAACTTCAATCATAGTTTATGGAACAATGGTTCCACCATTGCATTAATTATGTTAGTTATCATTGGTATAAGTATGTTACTAACCAAGAATGTGAAAAAAGAACCAGCAAGTAGGGGTGGTGGCGTATGGTAAAGAAAATCTTAGCAAAGATTTATATCGGCCTTGTTTTACTTATCATGTATGCTCCTATCTTACTACTAGTTGTTTATAGTTTTAACAATGCTCAATATATCAATCTAAATCAACCATTTGGAAGACTTAGTGGAAGTCTCTATGTTGATTTATTTAGAAATGAAGAAATCATGACAGCTTTATTAAATACTGTTTTGATTGCTATTTCTAGTGCTGTTGTATCAACAATACTTGGAACTCTTGGAGCAATCGGTATCTTTTATAGTAAAAAGAAAATGAAAAAGACTATCAGTGCTTTAAATCAAATACCGGTTTTAAACGCTGAAATCGTTACTGCCTTATCACTTACCATTCTATTTGTTAGTTTAAAAGGAATAGGTGTACAATTTAGCTTCTTTACACTACTTATTGGTCATGTTGTACTAACTGTTCCATTTGTGGTTTTAAGTGTCATACCTAAGCTTCAACAAATGGATGTTAACATCTATGAAGCTGCTCTAGATTTAGGAGCAACTCCATCAAAAGCCTTAAAGAGTGTCATTCTACCAGAAATATTACCAGGTATCTTTTCAGGCTTTATGTTATCAATCACCTTATCTTTAGATGATTATATCATCACAGCCTTTACTAAAAGCGATAGCTTTACAACCTTAAGTACTTATGTGTATGGTGTAACCGCCAAAGGTCCACTTCCTGCTGAACTTAGAGCCCTTACAACCATAATCTTTGTAGGTATTTTAATTGGTTTACTAGTCTATAACTTTATCATGGCTAAACGTGCTAAGAAAAATGAAAGGAGATTTAAAAGAATATGAAAAAACCCTTTTGTTTATTAGGCTGTTTGCTGTTTAGTAGCATCTCACTTGTTGGTTGTAGTAGTAAAACCAAACAAGATGATAATGTTCTTAGAATCTATAACTGGCAAGATTATATCTTTGAAGGCGATGATGAAAATGATTCAGTAATCGAACAATTCAAAGAATATTATAAAGAAAAGCATGATGGAAAAGAAATCAAAGTTGAATACTATACTTTTGAAACTAATGAAAACATGTTAAATGTCTTAAACACTGGTAAGTCTCAATATGATTTAATTTGTCCGTCAGATTATACGATTCAAAAGATGATAAAAGATGGTTTAGTTGAACCTATTATTGATCCAACTACTCCAGAAGATAAAATAGAAGAAGAAATGACTAAGAAGTTACCAAACTATACTAGCATTTCACCTTATATCCGTGAACTATTTGAAACATCATTAACCAAAAATAAACAAGGTGAAGATGTTAGTTGGGCAAGTTATTCCATTCCTTATATGTGGGGAACAATGGGCTTTATGTATGATCCAAATCAAGTAGATGAAGAAGATATCAAATCTTGGAGTGTTGTCTGGGATAAAAAATACAAATACAAGGCGACTTTAAAAGATAGTGTTAGAGATACTTATTGTGCTTGTGTCTTTTATGTTTATCAAGATGAATTAAATGAATTATCAGCTAAACTAGAATCTAAAGAAATCACTGAATCACAATACACAGCAAAGATCACTGAAATCATGAATAGAAAAGATAAAGCAACCATTAAAAAGGTTGAAAAAGCTTTACAAGAAGCTAAAGAAAACATTTATGGTTTTGAAGTTGATAGTGGAAAAAGTGATATCGTTACCGGAAAGATTGCTATTAACTTTTGTTGGTCAGGTGATGCTGTTTATTCAATGGATACAGCTGAAGAAGAAAACGATACTTATCTAAACTATGTTGTACCAAAAGAAGGAAGCAACATCTGGTTTGATGGCTGGGTATTAGGAAAGAATGCTAATAAAGAACTAGCCTATGAATTTTTAAACTTTCTATGTGATCCTAGAATTGCTAGTCTTAACATGAATGAAATAGGATACACTAGTTCTGTTGCTGGAAATGAAATCCTAGATATGGTAAAAGAATGGTATGAAAGTGAAGAAATAACTGAAGATAGTTATGCCGTTGATTTATCTTGGTTTTTTGGAGATACTGTAGAAGAAGGCGAAGCTATTATCTATACCGATGAACTAGACAGACAATTCTCGGCCCAATATCCTGATTATGAAACAGTTATTAGATGTGCTATCATGGAAGACTTTGGAAAAGAAAACACAGCAATTCTTGAAATGTGGTCGAGAGCTAAAAGTGAAAGTCATTCATTATGGGCTTGGATAGTAATTATTTTAAGTATAGTTGCTGCTGTTGCCTTTGTTTGTATATCTAAGGCTAATCGTCATGTTAGAACTAAACGAGTAGCTAACAAAAACAAATTAAATCAAACTAATTAATATTAACTAAATGTATTTGGAAAATGACCAAATACATTTTTTTAACTTTTATTCTATTTACTTTTAAAAACTTAGTGGTTATAATAAGCATGCAATTATTTTGGGGGTGTTTTGGTTTCGACGGGGAATGGTTTGGTATGAGGAGCAGTCGTTTAATCTCGTTATCGATTAACCAAAAATATCTGGCAACAGAAATCAAAATTTTGCTTTTGCTGCTTAATTAAAAGCCATAGTCCGCTATAGGAAGCATAGCCATCATATAAATCTGGTTCTCTAAGGTTTATATTGGTGAAACATGAGAGAATAAGTATCTTCGATATCTATAAGAAGGTAACGAAAACTTCATAGGTTAGTTTAAGTTAGATTCGTTTACTAATCTTAGCTTAAATGAAAACTTTTAGTAAACTAAACTGTAGGGCTTTGTATGGGGCCTTCTTCGGAAGCGAGTTCGATTCTCGTCACCTCCACCAATTTATGATTGAATTAGATTGATACTATGTGTCAGTCTTTTTTTATAGAGTTTGTTTTTACAAATATGAATTTAATTAGCAAATTCAGTCGAAACTTAGGACATAAATGTATTAACTTTATAAAAAAATATTGTATGTACTTGTTTTTGTTATTGTTTATTTGATATAATATAGTCGAAACTTAGGACATAATTGCTATAAGTTACTAATGGAGGTTCAATCATGATAAAAAGAGATTTTTATTTAAATCAAATCATTGATAGAATGTGGGATGGAAATATCAAGGTTATAACAGGAATTAGACGTGGTGGTAAATCAACACTTCTATTTAATTTATTTAAAGAATATTTACTTTCAACAGGAGTTAGTGAAAATAACATAATAGAAATTGAACTAGATAAACGAAAGTTTTATAAATTTAGAGATCCAATTTTTCTTTGTGACTACGTAGAAAACATAGTAAAAGAAAAAACAAATTATAAATATTATCTTTTTATCGATGAAGTTCAATTTACTAAAAAGGTCATAGATAAAGAAAGCAAGATAGAAGTAAGCATCTATGATATGTTAAATGAGTTAAAAGCTTATTCTAATCTTGATTGTTATGTAACAGGTAGTAATTCAAAAATGCTTTCAAGTGATATTGCAACTGAATTTCGTGGAAGATCAAGTCAAATAAAAGTGTATCCACTATCATTTGAAGAATTCTATTCTTATCGTGGTGGTGTTGTAAGTGAAGCCCTAGATGAATATATGCTTTATGGTGGTATGCCAGGACTTATTAATGAACCAACAAACGAAAGAAAAAGAACATACCTTAAGAATCTTTATGATGAAATTTATATAAAAGACTTGGTTGAACATGCCAAAGTTAAGAGACAAGATGTTTTAGAAGAACTACTAGATTATTTAGCGTCTGCTATAGGTTCTTTAACAAATGCTAATAAAATCACTAAAATTATTAACACTAAAGCAACAAGTAAAATATCTGATGATACAATAGCAAAATATTTAAAACACGCCATGGATGCTTTTCTTATATTAGAAGCAAGAAGATATGATGTGAAAAGAAAAAGATATTTTGATTATCCAAATAAATATTATTATTCAGATGTAGGACTTAGAAATATAAGATTAAACTATCGACAAATTGATTTAGGATATATCATGGAAAACATGATTTTTAACGAACTTATAAGACGTGGATATGCGGTTGATGTAGGTGCTGTTGAAGATCGAAGTGCTAATCATAAAAAAATAAAAGAAATAGATTTTATAGTCAATAATTTTGATAAGAAAATATATATTCAATCGGCACTTAGAATAAATGATAAAAAGAAAATGAAAACAGAACTAGATTCTTTAAAAATTACAGGAGATTTCTTTAAAAAAATAGTGATAAGAAATGATATTCCTACAACTTTTTATGATGATGATGGAATAATGCATTGTAGATTCATTGATTTTTTATTGAATAAGGTTGATTTGTTTTAAATAAAAAAGTAGATAGTTGAATTAGATTGATACTATGTGTCAGTCTTTTTTTATGTTCGATGTTAATTAGGTTGAACATCAAAATTTATTGTTGCTTTATAGCATGATAATAGAAAATAAATGTCGGTTTATGTCGGTATAAATGACGGTTTAAATTTATCAAATTCAGAAGATAATGTAATAAAGTCATTATTAGAAAATCCTCGTTCTACAGCTGTTACTATTTCAAATGAATTATCTTTATCAAAAAGAACAATTGAAAGAATCCTTAGTAGTTTAAAAATAAAAGGAGTAATAGAAAGAATAGGTTCTAAAAAAATGGGTAGATGGAAAGTTATTCGTTTCAATTAATCACTTGAAATTTTAAAAACCTGCAGTTAAATAGACAAAAATTTAAAAAATATAAAAAATTGTCTATTTAAATCACCTTTTTGAAGATGAATTTATTATGTTGTGAACTTGTTACTAAGTTTATGAAATGAATTATATCAAAATAAGCAAGATTCCTAAAATAATATTAATTAAATATCAAACTGATGTAAAAGTCAGTTTGTTTTTTTAAAATTGCCGTTTCTATCGGTATTTTTGATAATATTTTAATTAATTATCATTTAATAAAAATAAAAAGTTTTTTGCTTAAAATCTATCGGTAAAAACGACGTTTTTAAATTATTTATAAATAATTCTTAAAATTTTGTTAAAGAAACTAAATTGAAAAAATGATTATCACTTCATCACAGTGATAATCAGCATTAATTCCAAAAAGGACTAATCAGAAAAGTCCTTAGTACACTAGTATATTCAATATTTTTTCAAAATTCAATAAATGGGAAAATATTTTTATATAGATTCATTGCTTTTAATGGTTAAGTTTTGTTACTTTCCCTAGGAAAATGTGGAAGTTTATCCTAAATATGCATATGTTTTTTTGAAATAAAGTGTTATATTTATGTTAGATTAACGACCTGGAGGTGCGATATATAATATGAAAAAAATATTTAATATCTTTTTATTATTAATATTAAGCCTTAGTTTAACTGGTTGCTTTGAACAAAAACAATTTAGTATTGCTTTACAGCCAGCTCTTTTTCAAGGGGTATCAACAATTAATTCAAATCTAAAAATTAATCTAGAATTTTCAAATATTAGTACGATGGAATACGTTAAAACAAATCAAAACAAGATAAAAGACTTATCAACTGTTTCAGCTGAATATCATGTAAACCTTGTTTTAAGTGAAGAAAATCATAATTATATTATTGAATTTGAACATGCAGAATCTATAAATTATAATAAAATAAATTCTTACGAACTATATAGAAAACGTTATGATCCGTTAAAGATAACTAAAATGTTATTCAAACTTATTGATAATGATAGTGATGCTATAGTTGATGAATTTGAAGTTAGTTATCAATTAGATGGTATTAAAGATATAGCTAATCTTAAATTGATTTCAAAATCAAGTCGTGGTAATACACACGGAAATTATTATTATAATTGTCATTTAACATATGATGAAAACATTGTATTTTTAGATGAACCAAAAGAAACTTTTTTAGCAGGAACAAAATTAAACTATAGAATTTCTAAAATAGAAGGCTATAAGGTTGTTATGTATGTTAATGACGAATTATATGAAGAAAAAATACCTTCTTTAATGACGTATATGGATTTTAACTATGTTCCAGGCTATAGTGATGTTAATATTGAATTTAAAGCCGTTAAAATAGAATAAAGAAATTAACAGATTGATATCGTTTCAGTCTGTTTTTATTTCCAAAAGTTTTTGCAATTTACTGCAAAAAAATCTAAAAATAAAAAGTTTTTGCAGTTTACTGCATAAAAAACTTGATTTTTTTATTTAAATGTAGTATAAAAAATATGAGGTGCTATAATGGAAAATCTTAAAAAAAGAAATGAATATTTAAATAAGTTAATTGGTTTTAAAGATACTAAGTTAGTTAAAGTTATCACAGGTATTAGAAGAAGTGGTAAATCTAGTCTATTAAAACTAATGGTACAATATCTAAAAGAAAATAAAGTTTTAGATAAGCAAATTATTGAAATGAATTTTGAATCATATGACTTTAATAAAATGAGTGCTGATGATATTTATTTATATGTTAAAGAAAAAATTGTTAAAAACAAAAAAATGTATTTATTTTTTGATGAATTACAACGCATTAATAAATGGGAAGAAGCTATCAATGCTTTTATGGTTGATTTTGATTGTGATATTTATATAACTGGTTCTAATGCTTATTTATTATCATCTGATTATGCTACTTATTTATCTGGTAGATGTGTAGAAATAAAAATGTTACCTCTTTCATTTGCTGAATTTTTGGATTTTCATGATTATAAGATAAGAAATAGTAGTAAATATGCCTATGATAAAAATGATGAGCCTTATAGTCTAGATGAATTATTTGATGCTTATTTAAGATTTGGTGGTATGCCTCAACTTGCTGATGTTGGCTTGGTTCAAGATAAAGCTTTTATCTTACTAGATAGCATTTATTCAACAGTAATTATTCGTGATATCTTAGAAAGTCAAAAAATACAAGGAAAACAAAAAATAACTGATGCCTTTTTACTTAGAAAAATAATCTATTATCTAGTCGATAATATTGGAAGTAACATTTCAAGTTCCAATATTGGAAATGTTTTAAAAAATGAAGGCTTATTAGAAAATGCTCATAAGGGAATTCCTAGCAGTCATACAGTTATGGCTTATATCGATTCCTTGATTGAAAGTTATTTCTTTTATGAAATTAAAAGATTTGACATTAAAGGGAAAGAATATCTAAGAACATTAGGTAAATATTACATAGTTGATATTGGTTTTCGTAATTGCTTATTAGGTATTAGAGATCGTGATCGAGGACATGTTTTAGAAAACGTTGTTTATCTTGAACTTTTAAGACGTGGATATGATATTGCAATAGGAAAAATAGGTGATAAAGAAATCGATTTTATTGCCACTAATACCAATGAAAAAATATATATTCAAGTAACAGAAAGCATCTTAAATGAAGATGTAAGAAAAAGAGAATTAGAACCACTTAAAAAAGTTAAAGATAATTATGAAAAAATAAGCTTATCTTTAGATGAAAGTGGAAAAAATATCTATGATGGAATAAAGTCATTAAATATCATTGATTGGCTATTAAATAAATGAATGATTTGGTAGATAAATATCTACCATTTTATTTACCACTTTATCTACCGCTTTATTTTTAACAAAAATTTCATAACCCGCATTATTACTGAATATTTATAAAAATTTATTTACCACTTTTTTATAAATTTATCTACCACTTTTTAAAACAATAATGGCTTGCTAATAGTTATTTGAATACAATGAGCCTCGTGATTAAAATTTAAAACTGAAAGTGTATTATTTTAAAAAATATAATTCAAAAAACAACTAAATAAATTATTTTGAAATGATTTGTTTTAATAAAATGGGTAATTGACACGTTTTAGGCCAAAAAATGTAATTTTTTTAAAAATATCACGGAACGAAATAGACAAATATCATGGAATGGACTTGATTTTGCTGTCAATAATTAACTTAAAATTGAAGATAAAAATGATAAATAAAATGAAAAAATTCCATAAAAGATAACTACTTAAACGGCTTGGCTCAAATTTTTGTTTTTTATTTGTTGACTTTTAACTTTCAAAAGGTGTATGATAATAGGGCGCAGTGGTATGGGTGTTTAGCTCAGCTGGGAGAGCATCTGCCTTACAAGCAGAGGGTCGGCGGTTCGAGCCCGTCAACACCCACCATTTTTTGTTAAACCTGCCTTGAATTTATGGGAGAGTAGCGAAGTGGCCAAACGCGGTTGACTGTAAATCAATTCCTGAGGGTTCGGCGGTTCAAATCCGTCCTCTCCCACCACTTTGGGACATAGCCAAGAGGTAAGGCACCAGATTTTGATTCTGGCATCTCCCTGGTTCGAATCCAGGTGTCCCAGCCATTATATATGTCCTGTTAGCTCAGTCGGTAGAGCACTTGACTTTTAATCAAGGGGTCACGCGTTCAAATCGCGTACAGGATACCATGTGTTGCCCAAGTGGCGAAATCGGTAGACGCACAGGACTTAAAATCCTGTGGGTAGTGATACCCGTGCCGGTTCGATTCCGGCCTTGGGCACCATCGAATGTAAAAGCCCGAATTTTAGGGCTTTTTTATTTTGCATTATAGTCAAATTATAGTCAGATAAAAAAATGCAAACACATCAAATTGTAAAAAAGCGAAATTTTGAACATATATTATTAAAAACATTTTGAAATTTTGGGCAAGCATAATATAATTTAATTAAAGATGGAGGCCTAAAAATGTCTAATGAAAGAATCTTTGAACGTAAAATATATCAAAAAATGTTAGATTGGAAAATAAATTCTAATGGAAAAACAGCCCTTTTGGTAAAAGGTGCTAGACGAGTTGGAAAATCAACTATTGTAAAAGAATTTGCTAAAAATGAATATTCAAGTTATATTCTTGTTGATTTTTCTACAGCACCAAAAGAAGTTCATGATTTATTCAAAGATTTATCAGATTTAAATTATATATTTTTACGTCTTCAACTTATTTATAATGTAAATCTAGAAAATAGAAAATCAGTTATTATTTTTGATGAAGTTCAACTTGAACCACTAGCTCGTCAAGCTATCAAACACTTAGTTAAAGATGGTAGATATGATTATATTGAAACAGGTTCATTGTTATCAATAAAAATGAACACCAAAGATATTCTTATTCCAAGTGAAGAAACAAGAATTGAAATGGTTCCAATGGATTATGAAGAATTTAAATGGGCATTAAATGATAAACTAACCATTCCAATGTTAAAAAATGTGTTTGAAAATAGAATATCATTAGGCGATGATGTTAATCGTAGAATGATGCGAGATTTTAGATTGTATATGTTAATTGGTGGTATGCCTCAAGCAGTAAACGAATATTTAGAGACCAATAATTTTAGTAAAGTTGATAAAGTTAAACGTTCCATTCTAGAACTTTATATAGATGAATTTAAAAAGCTTAGTCCTAATAATAAAAGTGTAAAGTTATTTAAGGCAATACCTTTACAACTTGCTAAAAATTCTACTAGATATCATGTTTCAAGTGTGATGAGTAATGAAAGAGTAGATAGAGTTTTAAAAAATATTGCTGATATGAAAGATTCCTTAGCCATCAATATTGCTTATCATGCTGATGATCCAAGTGTTGGTTTATCATTACATGAAGATATTAATAGATTTAAATTATATTTAAGTGATACAGGTTTATTTACAACCCTAGCTTTTATGGATAAAGATTTCACAGAAAACATTATTTATGAAAAACTATTAAATGACAAACTTGATACTAATTTAGGATATTTATATGAAAATGTAGTGGCTCAAATGTTATATGCTAATGGAAATAAATTATTCTATTATTCATTTTCAAAAGAAAATTCATCCCATAATTATGAAGTTGATTTTTTAATCACTAAAAGAAACAAAATAATTCCAATTGAAGTTAAATCCTCAAGTTATAAGACTCATGCTTCAATTGATGCTTTTTCTAATAAATTTTCAAACAAAGTAGGAAACAAATATTTGATTTATACAAAAGATTTGAAAAAAGATAAGGATTTACTTTGTGTTCCTATTTATATGACTATGTTTTTATAAATTAAAATGCGTTAATAAACGCATTTTTTTATACAAAAAAACACCTTCAAATCAATGAAGGTGATTACCAAAAAAATCAATAAAAATTTTAAAAAGGATTTTTAAACAATGAAAAACACTTTAGTATACATAGAAAGGAGAATTCGTGTATACAATTTTAACTTACTCGGATTTTAAATATTTCCTTTCAGTTTACAAAGTTTAATGACATTTGTATAGGTCAAAAGAAATGAAATCATTGCATACACTTAAGGAGTGAAAGTGTATGTTTTAAATAAGAAATAGAAAGGATTAAACTGAACAAATTGATAAAAAATTATGAAACTAAAGAATAAAGAGGTAAGCAATGATTCTATAAAGTTCCCTTGCATCTATTAGTCTATATTAAAGCAACTCCAAATGCAATATCATAAAACTTGGATGTACAAAAAATACAACATGAAATTTACCTATATATAATTATCATTATATAAATTATTTAAATTGCTTTCCAAATCCGCAAAAAAATTTTTAAAAAAATGTTTGACACGACTATGTCACTTTGATATAATGGAAAAGCACTCGGGAAAAAACGGGTTGCAAGAGAGATCTTTGAAAACTAGATAGATACAAACGTCAATTTTTATTAAAAAGCACAGGACAAACTGAAAAAAAAGTAACGAAAGTTACAACAAATAAAAAAATAAGAGAGTTTGATCCTGGCTCAGGATAAACGCTGGCGGCGTGCCTAATACATGCAAGTCGAGCGAGGGAG
>CANQVX010000005.1 GCA_947627355.1 uncultured Bacilli bacterium
AAAAAGGCAGCTAAAAATTAAGCCGTCTTTTTTTATCCGTTACGCCTCAAAAGATGGGGTTGCTCCTAAACTCAGGTACTATTTTATGTTGTCAACAAAAAAGTTAGAATAATCTAACTCTTGTTGAAATCAAAAAAAATTTTATTTATAATATAAATAACTAATCAAGTCTTTGGAGGGGTTTAAATGAATCAAAAAGAGACAGCCGAAAACTATTTGGAAACTATTTATATTTTAAGTAAGAAAAAAGCTAATATAAGAGCAATTGATGTTAGTAATGAACTTAACTATTCTAAAGCAACAATTAGTATAATGCTTAAAAAATATGCTGCTAATAATTACTTATTTGTCGATAAAAACGGCAATATTATCTTAACTGACAAAGGAATCGAAATAGCTGAAAAAATGTATGAAAGACATAATATGATAGCTAAATTATTCATGGAACTTGGTGTTGATGAAGTTACCGCTTATGCAGATTCTTGTAAGGTTGAACATGATTTGAGCGAAAAAACTTTTGCTTGTATTAAGAAATATTATTTAGAAAAACATAAACAAAATTGAAACTAAAAAAGCACAAATTTAATGAAAAAATGGGAAAAATTTGCCAAATTTTTCATATCGTGCTATAATATGGTTACAAATTTAAGGGAGGAACAAAGTTTTATGAAAAAAGTTGAATTAATTAGTGCTGTTGCTAGCAAAGTTGAAATGCCAAAAGCATCCGTTGAAAAAGTTTATGACGAAATCTTTTGCTTATTTGCTCAAGAATTAGCTAAAGGTGAAGCTGTAGCTGTAAATGGTTTTGGTACATTTAAAGTTGCTTTAAGAAAAGCAAGAGTAGGTAAAAACCCTCAAACAGGCGAAAGAATTAATATCCCTGCTTCAAAAGCTGTTTCTTTTAAAACTTCATCAAACTTAAAAAGTTGCGTTAACAAATAATTAATGATGCAATTATAAGTGGGCTTGCTTAGCAAGTCCATTTTTTTACAATTAAAACTTTTATTTAAATGCATAGAATAAATAAGAGGCTGATAGAATGATTATCTATTTCTTATTATTTAGTCTAGGCATTTTTATTTATTTTCTAGTTAGATTAAATATTAAAAAAGATAATTTGAACTACTTTAATGAAACCATTTCATTTTTATTATATATTTCGATTCTAATTATCATGTTTTTAACCATTCTACCGACATTTATGATGACTGGTATTGAAAATAATCATGTTAATTTAGTCTTATTCAAGACTATTAAACATTACATATATCTAATCAAAAATAAGATTTATCTAAAATATGCTTATAGCAATTTAATTGGAAATATTATTTTATTTTATCCTTTTGGTTTACTAGTCAGTTTTAAAATAAAAAGATATAAGTTTATTAAAATAATTGTTATTTCTTTATTATTTTCTAGTTTTATTGAACTATTTCAATTCTTTTTAAAACGCATATCAGATATCGATGATATTGTTTTAAATGTCATGGGTTCTATACTTGGCTATCTAACTTATCTTCTTTTTAAATTATTTAAAAAGAAACATTAAAAAATTATTGTATTCAATTACTAATTGAACTATAATTTTTTAGAAAAAAGAAAGAAGGCTAGATTATGGAAAAATTTGCTTTACATGATCAACATGTTCATAGCCATTATTCGGCTGATTCATGCCAACCAATAATTCCTTATTTAAACAAGGCAAGAGAGTTAAATTGTCGTTATTTTATAACAACAGATCATATTGATTTTTCATTAGGGCCTGATTGGGATATCGATGTTAAAAGTTATCTTGAAGAAATAAAACAATTACAAGATAAATATCCTGATATCAAAATACTAAAAGGTGTCGAAGTAGGATATTTTAAAAAGAACTACAAGACTATTAAAAGTCATTATCAAGATATTGATTTAGATGTTATCAATTTATCAGTTCATTTTAAAGATGATATCGATTATTATAACCCATATTACTTTAAAAAATATGGTCTTGAAAATACCTTAAATATCTATTTTGAAAATATTTTAGAAGCCATCACTAACTTTGATGATTTTCAAGTTTTATCTCATATCGATTATGGCTTTAAAACAGCTTATTTATATGATTCGACCGTTAAAATTGAAGATTATAAAGATATTCTAGTAAAAATTTTCAAGGTCTTGATTGCTAAAAATAAAGCCCTAGAAATAAATACTAAAGTGCAAAGTTTTCTACCAGTTGAACATACTATTTATCTATTAAACCTATATCATGAAACAGGTGGAAGAAAACTTACTTTATCTAGTGATGCTCATCAACTTGAATTCTATCGTTACAGATTTGAAAAATATCAAAAAATAATCAAGGATTGTGGTTTTAACTATCTTTGTTATTTCATTAAAAAAGAAGAATATCATTATCCAATTTAACACCTCCATAAAAGACTAAAAATAAAAAACTATTGTAATAAATTACAATCAGTGGTATAATTCTACATATATATTTTCAGGCTGCACAAAAAAGGAAGTGATAGCAGGATGTCTAGAAAAACAAGATATTTGGTAATTGGACTTATGGCTTTTAGTCTCTTAGTTGGCTGTAACGAAACTAAGACTTCGAGTTCTAATTCAAGTCCAAGTAGTTTAGTAGATTCAACTAGTAGTTTTACTTCAAGTGATGTAACTAATTCAACTAGCAGTTCACCTTCAAGTTTAACTAGTAGTTCAACCACAATTTCATCAAGTAGCAAAGAAGTTGTTAGTTATCGTTTAACTTTAGATGTTGAAAAAGAAATTTCTTATCAATCTCTAGAAGAAACTTATCCAGAAGGTCAAGAAGTTATATTCTTAATAACCACTCCTTTAGCAACTGGTGAAACTTATGATGTAAGGCTTAATGGCGTTCAACAAATTGAATTTGCACTACTTAGTTATCGATTCAATATGCCAAGTCAAGATTCAACTTTAAGGGTTGTTAAGAATTCAGTTGAAACTCCTAAATTCGATATTACGTTTACTAACGGAAGCGATTATACAATCACAGTTGATGATGACTTAACGAGAGTTGAAGCAGGAACAAACATTAAATTCAATGTTAGTTTAACTAATGCTAAGGCCTCACTTAAAGAAGTTTTGGTTCAAGAAGTTCCAACCAATGAACCTGTAACTGTTACGAAAGAAAATGATAAATATAGCTTTACAATGCCTGAAAGTAATGTAAAGATTGTTGTAACAACCAACTATGTAAGTACAATTTCTTTCGATTATAATGATCCTAGTCACGTTTTAGGTGAAATATTAAATTCTAAAGATATTTATGCTTCTGGTGAACAAATTCAATTTACACTTACTGTTAGTGAAGGATTTGGTTTAGACCGTGTAAATGTTGTAAGCAATAACGAAGACATTCATCATTCAGTTAATAGTGAAGGTATTTATTCATTTACAATGCCTACTGATGATGTAGTTATTAGAGTTCAAATCACATCACGTTTCAAAGTTAGTGTTCAAACTGATTCTTATTCAAAAGTAACTATTTCAAATCAAAAAGAATCATATGCTCTATCAGAAACAGTAGAATTTAGTGTTTTAACAACATCTCCTAATTACATGGTTGACACAGTAGAATTAATTCTAGAAACTCCATTAGGTGATGATTATGATGGAACTGAAGGTGTGTTATCTCAAAATGGAACTAAATATACCTTCAAGATGCCTCAAAGCAATGTAACCATCAAAGTTACAAGTAAAATCAATAATGCATCAGAAGATCCATTTAAAGAACCATGTTCTTACTTAGGAAATTGGTATTACAATGGCGATCATTATGTGCAAATTGATTTTAATGGTGATGGGACGTTAAATTGGTACATTTCATTTACCGAAGATGATTGGGGTTATGGTGATTATGGTGACTATTGGGCATATAGACCTGCCAAGAAAGCTTATCAATTTTCTAAAATTCCGGGCGCTACTGTTTGGGAACAAGGAACAAATGTATCATATACATTCTTAAAAGATAAAAAACAAATATCATTTGGATATATTCAAAATAGAACATTATATATCAACCTAACTTATGGATCTGATGGTTCAGTAGTTTCTATGGCTTTCACAGCAGATGTTCGTGATGAAAGTCAAGGCGGATATTATAAAACTAAAGATGTTCAAATGACAAAAATATAAAAAAGGAGAAAAAAATATATGAAAAAGGCAAAATTATTATTAAAAATCTTATTTTGTGCATCTGTTTTTTCATTAGGTTTAACTGCTTGTAGTGATAAAACACAATCAAGTTTTGAAACATTTACTACAACTGGTGCTCCATCCGATAACATGGGTAAAAATGGTGACCGTTGTGTTGATTCACTTACAAACGATGTTTACGAAAAACAAAATGGTCACTGGGTTTTAATTCAACATGGTACTCCAGCATATTTAACTGGTGCCGGCGAACCTAGTGCTGATCAAGGTGTCAATGGTGACTTCTATACTGATACCTTAACAAATCAACAATATCGTAAAGAAAATGGTGAATGGAAACCTTATGGAAATGCAGTTGAACAAGTAACAGTTAGTTTTGATTTAAATGGTGGTCGTTTAACTGATGGTTCAACAACTCTTCCTAATCAAGTTCTTGATAAAGGTGATTGGGCAGATGAACCAGAACAACCAACTAAAGCAAACACAACATTTAAAGGTTGGTATCCTAATGGTAATACAACTACTGCTTGGGTATTTACTAATCCAGTTATGGGCGATTTAAACTTAGTCGCTATGTATAACATTAGAGAAGAAGATAAAGTAACTCTTACAGTAGATCCAGGAAATGGCGGAGAAACTTATACTTTCGAAGGTATGGCTGGAGATATTGCAAGACTTACTAACCCATCTAGAACAGGTTATGATTTCAAAGGTTGGTATTTCGTTGATGCATCAGGAAATACTACTGATGAACAATTCACAGGTACACTTCAATCTTCACATAACGGTAGAACTGTTAGAGCAGTTTTTGAAAAAGCAAAATTTGCTGTTATGTATCGTGTAGAAGCTAACAACGAAGTTACTGTTACTGGTTTAATTGATATTGAAACTGTATCTATAACAATTCCTGCATATATTGAAGGAAAACCTGTTACTGCAGTAAGTAAGAGTGCTTTCAATAATAGATATTATCTACAAGAAATCATTCTACCAGCTACAATGAAAGACTTCCCAGCAGAAGCAGTTGCTGGAACAGCAAGACTTCAAACAATTTCAGTTGATTTAACTAACCCTGTTTATGAAAGTGTTGACGGCGTATTATTCAAGAAAGGAAAAACTGAATTAGTATGTTTCCCAATCAAGCATGGCACATCTTATACAGTTCCTAGTACAGTTAAATCAATTGCTGACTATGCTTTCTATGGAGGTAGTTATAGTATTCTTCAAACTATTTACTTTAATGAAGGCTTACAATCAATTGGTAGACGTGCATTTTATATGAACCCTGCTATTTCTAGTATCAACTTCCCATCAACATTAAGAACTATTGGCGAAGGTGCATTCAGTTGTGTATCTAGTGATTATGGCGGAGCTTTACAAAATGTTACATTCAATGATGGTTTATTAGAAATTGGCGATAGCGCATTCTGTGGTGCTTATTTCAAAGATAACTTTACATTACCAGCTACAGTTAAAAAGATTGGTGAATATGCATTTGCAAACTGTACTGCAATTACTAAATTTACTCTTCCTAGAGACCTAGAAACACTTGGCTTCAACGCCTTTGCTGGTGCTACTGGTATCATGGAATTAGATGTAGCTAGTGGTAATACTCACTTTAAAGTTGATGACGGAGTTATTTATGACTTCGCTATGACTAAAGTTGTTATGTGTGCTTCTGGACGTTGCGATCCTGTTACAGTTCCAGCTGGCGTTACTGAAATTGGTGATGGCGCATTCTATATGTGTGATAACCTTCAAGAATACCACTTCCCAACATCATTAACAAAAATTGGTAAAGAAGCATTTGCTCAATGTTATGAATTAAAATCATTTGTAATTCCTGACACTGTAACCGAAATCGGTAAGAGTGCATTTGATTTCTGTGAAGACTTAGCAAGCATTCAAATTGGTACTGGTTTATCAGTTATTCCTGAATATGCTTTTGCTGATTGTTATTCATTAACAGAAATCGTTATTCCTAGTAACATTCGTACAATTGAATATGGCGCATTCTTTGGATGTTCAAGAGTTACTTCTATTACTTTCAATGAAGGTCTAGAAACAATTGGGGTTTCAGCATTTAGATGGTCTAACACTGAATATAACGAAAGCGATTCAGCAGCCCTTACTTCAATTGTATTCCCTAACTCATTACAATCAATTGGACAAGCTGCATTCTCAGGTCAAAAAGCCTTAAAAACAGTTCAATTTGGTAACAGTTTAACTAGTATTGATTATCTAGCTTTCACCGAAACTGGTATTGAAACAATTACATTATCAGCTGGAAACAATAACTTAAAAGTTGGTAATGATAATAAGATTCTTTATACAGGTGATGAAAAAGAAGTTATCTTCGCTGCTCCTACATTAAGTGGCAATGTAACTCTTCCTGAAACTGTAGAAAAGATTCGTGACTTTGCATTCTATGATGCAAGATATATTACTGCAATTAACTTCCCAACTGCATTACAAGAAATTGGTGAAGGTGCATTCTACTTATCACATATCACTACTGCTTCTTTTGGTAGTAACTTAAGAGTTATTAAAGATGGTGCATTTGATATGAGTGATCTAGAAACAGTTACATTTGCTGAAGGTATTCAAGAAATTGGTATGACAGCATTTGAAATGACTGCTATTCAATCATTAAGCTTACCAAACAGTTTACAAAAGATTGGTGAAACAGCATTTGCTAACAGTCTACAATTAGAAACATTAACATTTGGTAATGGCTTAACTGATTTAGGCGAAAGAGCATTCCAAAACTGTGTAAAACTTACTGGTACAATTGAATTACCTGCAAGCTTGCAAAATGTTGGTGCTAGTCCATTTGCAATGTCTAGATCTATTACAACTCAAGGTGCTGGTATTTCTGGTTTTGCTATCAAAGGTGGAACTAGTGAATACTTATCAATTAAAGATGATGTAATTATGAATAAAGCTGAAACTGTAGTTTATGGTTATGCAATTGGTAACTTAAGAACTGAATTAGCATTACCTAATACAGTAACTGAAATTGCTGATTATGCATTTATGTATGCTACTCACATTCAAAGATTAACTTTATCTACTTCACTAGAAAAGATTGGTTATTATTCATTAGCTTATATGACATCTGTTTCAAGCATCGATATCCCTGCAACCGTAAATTACATTGACGAACGTGCATTTGAAGGATGGGGTAGTGGAACTCACGCTCCAGTAATGAACTTCCACTGCACAGAAGACTATGCATTGATGCACTTCGAACAATGGTTCTTATCAGGAGTTGGTTCAAATGCTAAGATTAAATACCTTGATGAATAAAAAAACAACTCACAAGATTGCTGCATGTTTTGCAGCAATCTTATTGAGTACATCTTTAGTTGCATGCAATAAAAATGATGCTAAGAATAGAGATTATTTCATTGTTACTTATCATTATAATTATAATGGTGCTCCTAAAGATGTTTATGTTAAACAATATATTGATAAAGAAGACGATTTAATAAAACCAGCTGATCCTAATCGTGAAGATTATGCATTTGTTAACTGGTGCACTGATAAAAAAGGTGATAGACCTTATCGTTACTTTGGTGAATATGTTGAAAAAGATTTAGATTTATATGCTTCTTGGAAAGACTTCAATAGTCTATCAGATGCTGAAAAGATAAGCAGATATTTAACTAGAATCGATGAATTATCTGGTAATATTATTGCTTGTGATGAAAAAGTTGAAGGATTTATTGGTTATTCAGTTGTTGAAGGCGCTGTATTTCCTATCAATGAAAGTAGACTATATCAACGCTATAAAGATATAACAACTGTTGATTATACAGCCTATGGTAAAAATCCAAGTGGTGAAGTTATTTCTGAATTAGTTGGAAAAGAACAATATTTCTATGATGATGCTAAATTCTATAAGATTTATAAAGATGTTGATGGTGACTCTCAAGATCAATCAACATATGATGATGCAACATTAAATCCTGATAATTTAGATAGTATGTTAAATATCGATTATGAAAATCGTAACATGTCTATTTTAAAAGAATTAGCTGATACTTTAGCTTATCCTGCTGATGGAGTTATTGTTGATTATGGAGTAGTACTTGATGAAGAAGCAAATGAATATGACAAAGTCATTCCATTTAACTATACAAAACTTACTAAAGAAACTACTACATATGCCTTTGAATTCAATTACTATCGTTGTGTTGAAGCAACTCAACTTGGTGGTTATTCTGAAGAAACTTTCAATTTACAATATGCTATTCAACTTACTGATGGCGTTATTACTAAATCAAAAGTTGTTGAAGAATATTATAATTTCCTTGGTGGAGAATTATTAATGGTTCAAGCAATTACTAGAACTGCAAATTATACACCAGGTGATATAAATCGTGAATTCACTGGAGAAAAATATAATCCAACTGAATATCAACATTATCCAAGTAGTTCAGCAAATTAATAGTTATAAAAATTATATTTAAAGATCCTAAAATATTTAATTAGGGTCTTTTTAATTATTGAATTAAATTTTAAAAATCGCTATACTTTAACTAGAAAGAACAGGTGATAAATATGAAAGTTACAAAGAAAATATTGACCTTTTTATTATTAGGTTTGTTTTTATCATCTTGTGATTTTAGAATCGAAATAGATTTTGGTGATGAAGATTCAACAACTGCTGTTTCTAGCGACAAAAAATCAAGTTCAAGTAGTAAATCATCAAGTAATAGTTCAACTAATAAATTATCGAGTGATTCAAGCAAAAATAATAATTCTAGTTCAACTAATAAAACGTCTACTTCAAGTACAAATAAATCATCATCAACCACTACATCTAATTCAACTACAACAACTAGTAGTTCATCAAAACAAGAAAGTTCATCGACTACAACAACTAGCAGTTCATCTTCTAGTAGTTCATCAACCGAAACATCAACTTCTAGTTCAACAAGTAGTCCATCTGTAGATAGTTCATCGAGTTCAAGTGTTGATACAAACACTTACTTATATGATAAAGTTGAAGAAGAATTGAATGTTCATTATATCGATTTAGGCGTTTCAGGCGACAGTATTTTAATTGATTATGGAAATTATGAAATACTAATTGATGCCGGAGGAAACAAAACTGCTGGTACAAATATCATAGTTCCATATCTAAGAGAATATGTAGAAGACAATACAATTGAATTAACTATCAACACTCATGGACATGAAGATCATATGGCAGGATATGTTGGATTAGCTAATAAAGATGGTGTATTTTCAGCATTTAGTTATGGAACTATTGTGGATCCAGGAGAAGGTTATGAAAATCTTAAAAATAACAATGGTGATTTAACTGATTTACAAGTTCAATATAACGAAAAAAGAGATGCTAAAATTGCTGAAGGTAGCACTTATTATACAATTCGTGATATTTTTGATAACAATTTAGAAAGATGGACAATTGCTCCTGATTTAACCTTAACATTCTTGTATCAAAAATATTACGACATTCCATATACTAAAACTTCACAAAACCTAAATGATTATTCAATTTGTACATTGCTTGAATATCAAGACTTCAAATTCTTGTTTACAGGGGACTTAGAAAAAAAGGGTGAAGAATCATTAGTTGAAAATAATGAACTTCCAGAAATCGATGTTTATAAAGCTGGACATCATGGATCAGATACTGCAAGTAATGATTGTCTAGTAGATATGATTAAACCAAAAATGTCGATTTTCACGGCAGATTCATTAGGAGACACCTATAAATTCCCTCATCCAGAAGCAATTGACAGACTATCAAAATATAGCACAACTTATTATGCTTCATATTTCAATGGTCATATAGTTGTTAACATGAAAAAGGATGAAAAAACTATAAATGTCAATTGTAGCGATAGAAACGATAGTTTTAAGATAGAACCATACCTAGCATGTTATCCTACCATTGAAGCTATTGCTGCTATTGGTTCATTTAGTTCAAAAAGCGATGCAGTATTACAAAAGATTGAAACTGCTGAAGCATTATACAGTGCATTAACTACTGAACAAAAAGAATATGTTTATAACTATTCTAAGTTAGTAACAGCTCGTGAAAAATACGATAAATTATAGATAAAAATCAGCCATAAAAATGCTTCCTAAATTAGGAGGTATTTTTTTATTGACAAATAAAAAAAATAGTTTACTATTTTTATTAGTGAAAGAATGGTGAATGTATTATGAATGAAGGACCATTTCGTAGGCTTTTAGTTGATGACATTAATAAAGCTGATGTTATCTTAACTGGAATTCCTTATGATGAAGGCGCATCATGTGGTAGTGGAGCACATCTAGCTCCTAAAACTATGAGAGCCCTATCAGCGTATTTACCACCTTTAACTAAAGATGGTAACGACATTTCAAGTTTAAAAATCTTTGATTCAGGAGATATCAAAAAATGCAAAGATTACTTTAAAACTATTGAAAAAGAAGCTTTGAATCGTTTTAAAAGCGATAAGTTTAACATCTTTTTAGGTGGCGATCATTCTGTTACAATACCTTTACAAAAAGCATTTTTTGATTATTGTAAACAAAATAATAAGATTCCAGCTATCATTCATTTAGATGCTCATCCTGATATTTGTGATGTTTATGATGGTAGTAAAGTGTCACATGCTTGTACTAACCGTCGTAGTATAGATAATGGTTATAACCCTATTGATATTACATTAATTGGTATCCGAGGTTATGAAAAACAAGAAGTAGAATATTTTAACTTACATTCTGAAATTGATGTCTATAGCACTACAAAAGTACATCAAATGGGTGTAGAAAGTATCATAAATGAAGTTGTTAAAAAATATGATGATAGATATGCTATTTATCTATCCTATGATATCGATATCAATGATCCAGCATATGCTCCAGGAACCGGAACCCCTGAAGCCTTTGGCCTTACTAGTTTTGAAGTTTTAACAATAGTAACAGAATTATTTAAAAAAGCCCCTATTAAGGCATTTGATATTGTTGAAATTTCACCTTTACTAGATATAAACAATATTACTTCATGGTTAGCTTTAAAAACCTTATATGAAGTATTTGAAATATTGATTGCTAAAAAGAATGAATCTAAGGAGTAAAAGTATGAAACATGTAATGTTAGATTGCTATGGAGCAAATGAAAGACAATTAGATGATATGAAACTCATAAATGAAGTACTAAACAGATTAGTATTTCAATTTCAACTAAAACCAATTGAACCACCTCAATTACTCCCATATTACTATGGAAGTATCAAAGAAGATATTGGTATTAGTGCTAGAGTTTTACTAGAAGGTGGACATGTAACAATCCACACATTCCCAATTAGAGCTTGTTATTTTGTCGATGTCTTTTCTTGTAAAGATTTTGATGTTGATGCTTTGAAAGCCTTTTTCATGGATGAATTTCCATTCAATGATCAAACCTCATTTATCGCTATTAGAGATAGACAAGTTCCATGCTTTAACATGGTACCATATGATGAAAAGAAAGACTTTGGTCCACATATTTTACTTGAACTACAAGCTAAAAAAGAACCTACCATGGAAGACTTCTTTGAATTTTTAGAAAACCTAGTAGGAAAAATCAATATGGATCCTATTACTAGAGCAACAGTTTTAAAAAGTACAATTAACAATCCAAAATATTTATCAGCCATTATAATCATTGCTCAAAGCCATATAGCTTTGCATTATGATTATAAAAAACATACCATTTATGCCGATATCTTTTCTTGTGCACCATTCAATTATTCAACCATTGGTGATGAATTTAGTGAATTAGGAAAGATTGTTTCTAATGAACTTGTTGTTAGAGGTAGTAAACATATCGATAAAGTTAAATCAGTTCATATAGCTCACTTGAAACGTTGTTGTTTATACTGGCAAAACATGATAACAAGAAAGAAATAACCCGAAACTAAACTTGAAAAAATAACAATTGACTGAGATAGTCGTTTGTGGTAAAATTAGACGTAATCTAAAAAATTAGGAGGTTATATTAAAATGAAAAGAAAAAGTTTATTATTCCTTGGATTATTAGCCTTTTTACCTTTTGCTACAGCATGTAACAAACAAGAAAAGGTTAAAGAAGAACCATTAACAGATGTTGAAATCAAAGAAGTTATTAATAACTTAAAAGATGCTTCACAAAAAGTTAAAAATGTAAAGAGTACTGAAGAAGTGTACATTTCTAATCAAACATATGGAGAAATTCAAGAAACATATGTATTAAACAAGAAAATCTATGATGATGATTATTCAATTGGTAGTGGAACTGGTCACTATGTACAAGGTTTTGCATATAATATAACATATGCTTTACAAGAACAAGTATTCCGTTCTGGTAACTATGCTATTTTAATTCATGATGGTACAGATAGTGGTCAAACAACATTATCATTTAAAAAGACTCAATCAGTAGCTGCTTTGAAAACATTAATTTATTCAGGTGTTGACACCGAAGACATTAATCTTTTGAAAGAAGTTACACGTAATGAAACTATTGATGACGATGCTAACTTAGTAGGTCTAAAAAGAGGTAAAGAATATGTCTTTAGATATACTGAATCTGAAGAAATCGGTGGTGGCGATACATTTGAAATGAAACTTGATATCACTTGCCGCAAATCAGGACTTGACTATTCATTACTTGCTTATAGACACTATGAAGCTAGAGTAAATCACCTTGGTGATGTTGTTCAATCATATTTATATGATGCAACATATACTAATGCTAGCAATGGTAATTTCGTTGATGTTAAAGATTATCAATCAATTTTATTAAATCCAAAAGAATATGCTGAAGCATATCCTCAAAAAGATGTTGAAGAAGTTACAGTTAAAGGTAACTTAACTGATAGAGAATTATCATTTGTATCTACAACTCAAAGTAACACTGCTAAAGCTACAAGTGCTCATATCGTTACTGAAATGACTTATCTTGATGGTCAATATGCAGGCATCATGCAAATCAATGATGAAACAGTAAGTGTTTATCCAAAAGATGATTTAGAAGCAAAACCAGATAGCAAAAACGTAAATGGTTTTGTTTATGGTACAGGCACTGAAAGCTATTGCTTAGCTTCTAATCCTACTCAACCAGTAGACACTGTTGAATACTATGTTCAAGAAGGTATCTATGCATTTGATGCTTCAACACTTGGTGGTACATATCGTTATAGATTAATTGACTATGGTACTCAAGGTGTTGATGATGATGATGACGAAGATCCTGGTTTTACAATTAGACCTATGGGTGATGAATTAACAAGTACAGAAGCTGAAAGAGCTGTTGTAGACGTTAGAGATCAATCTGTATCAGCTTATTCAAGTGTAATTGGTCAAAACTACTACAATGTTAGCTATGCAGCTGTTAAAGATGAAGTTGCTCAAGAAATTAAATTCTATATGAATTTAGCATTCTCACAAGAAGATGAAGATAACCCAGCAATCGTTCAACAATTCGTTGTTACTTATGATTTAGATGGAATGCCTCAAAAGATTGAATACTTCGAATCAGCATTCTATGAAACAAATATTGCTCCTGAAAAAGCATATTATGAATATAGACAAGTAACTGAATATTCTTATGATGATGAAGTTGAACCTAGAGAACCACTAGATGTTAAATATTATCTAGATAGAGCTGTAGTTCAATAAGTTTATAACAAAAATAAAACACATGTTCGTAATTGGACATGTGTTTTTTTGAGTCTAGAATTGATTGTTGTTATTTGAATCATTTACTTGATTCATATCATTATTTATTTGATTGTTAGGTTGTTCATTAACTTGTGGTGTGATAACTTGATTTTGAGTATTAACATTATTGTTAACCACAGGTTTTAAATAAGGTTCATTAGAATTGAAATAGTTATATTCATCAAGGTTTTGTTCAAATACTGTTCTTGATTTTTCTTTTCCTCGGATGATACGAGCGGTATAACTTAAAGCATCTAAAGAAATCTTAACAAATAAAACAATTAGAACAATATAGAAAATACATGAGATATATAAATTGATATCTTTTGGATTTATCTTGTTCCAGTATACTTGAGGTATTAATGATACTGGCATCCAAGAAATACCAACAACTCTAGCACTACTACCAACAGCCTTTAATTCTTCATTAACTGATTTTACTGTTTGCCATTTAAAACGAGGGAATAAATCAAAGAAATCACTAAATACTTTTTTAGTTGTTCCATCTTTACTAACCAGACAATAGATTAATAAAAATAATCCCATCATAATTAAGATTCTCATTGGCCATTTAATGGCTTTGTGAATCTTTCTTTTTTCATAATACTTAACTGCTTTAAAGAATTGGTCGGGATTATTTACAATTTTATATTGACATAACTCAACCATATAAGTATCAATTACTTTGGCATTTTTATTCATATGCTTGGCTATCAAAGCATAGATAGCACCAAAGATTAGTAAGATAAAGATAAATAAGACAAGAAATATGAGGAATGCTTTTTTACTTTTTTCGTTTGCTTGGATAAAAGCAAATAGATAGATGTTATTCATTTGCTTCATTTGCCCTCTTATTTTGTTCTTTTAAGACATCAAACGTCGTATTCTTTTCTTTACACAACTTTAAACGACGTTCATAGATGTAAGTTTCTTTCTTGTCATATCCTTTTCTTGTAAGCATTCCAATAAACGACTGATATTCACCATAGAAATACAAAGCTATGGCTCTAATTAAAAACCAAACAAAGAAAAGAAGATACAAAGGACTTAAAAAGAGTGCTTTTGTAGCGTTTTTAAAGAACTTAAAGACTTCACTCATTTATCATCCCTCTTTTCTATTTTAGTTTGGCTTTTCATTGAGTAATTATACAATATTTGACATAAATATACAATTTGCAATATTAAAATTAAAGCAAGAATTATTAAAGGTAAATAGCTATATCTTTGATAATAAATAATAGGAATAGCACCTAGTACTAAGCAAATACCTAAAATGATAAAAAAGACTGATTTATACTTGATTTTCTTAAAGAATTTGATGATTGAAAAACTAGAAGTAGAAAGAACTAAAACAAATAAACAAAGATATAAATTAACAAACAATTTGACAAAACAAACTGATAATATAATTAGAATAATATTGATTATATAACTATATGTTGGAATTGTTGGTTCGACAACTGTTTCAAAATGAAACTTCTTTAATTCTTCTCTAACTAAAGTTTGAGAAATAAAAGCTTCAACCATACTAAATAAAAGTAAGAAAGATAAAGAAAAATCACGAATAAAACCAGCATTTTTAAATATTTCTTTTAATAAATCAATATCATATATAATTTTAGTAAAATAATAACTAAATAGATTAGTAAATACAAAAGTAATGGCTAAAATAAAAAACGAAGTATAATAAGGCACTTTCTTTTTATAAAGTAGGCCAAAGATATCACCAACAAACAAAGTAGGAAAGATATATAATAATGAAAAGAATGGATCAGAAATAGTAACTAGAAAACATAATAAAACAGTAGTTATATTAAATAAAATTATTTCTTTTAAGTTAAACCTAGCACTATAATAAGTAGCAAAAATAGGCATGATTATTAAAATTATGGTATCTAAAAAAGGAAATGCTAGACTTAAAGCACTCATGATGATATAGATAGCAGCAAAAATAGCTGCTAAAGTCATAGAATTAATCTTTTTTTGATACATATAAAAACCTTAACTTTCTACTTATTATTGTACTATAATTGCTAAAAAATAACAAAATATTTCAAAAAACCACATAATTTTTAAATTTTTTGTTGATAATGAGTTAAAAAGTGTTAAAATATTAGTAGCAGTGAAAATTGCAAAAAATGAAAGGGTTTAAGGTTTAGTTAAATGACAGGTAAAGTTAAAACATTCAACAAACAAAAAGGCTATGGTTTTATTAAACCTGAAAGTGGCGAAGATATTTTCTTCCACTATTCTTCATTAGTTATGGAAGGTTTTAAAACAATCGATCCAGATACAGAAGTAAGCTTTGATGTTGAAGACACTGAAAAAGGTCCAAGAGCTATTAACATTCAAAAGATCTAAGAGGTGTTAATAAAGTCGCTATAAGCGGCTTTTTTTGTACATTGTTTTTTATAAATCAGTTCATACTAAGAATGTATGAAAGGATGAACTAGATGAAAAAAACATTTCATTTTCTAATGGGCATGGTTATAGGTATGACCTTAGTTACCTATTCTAAGAAAATTCAAAACAAATTAAATAAAATAAAAGATGATACCAATAAAGCTTTTGATGAACTAAAAGATAATCTTATGGAAGGTGAAGATATCGCCTTTTATGAACCAAAAGTGACAAAAAATTATCATAAAAATAGTATAAAAACCAAACGTCAAAAAATGGACTAAACATAAAAAACTAGCTTTCTAATCCTTTTTAGTGTAGTATAATAATGTTAGAAAGGTGGTTGAAAACATGAAAAAGACAATTAAAAAAGCGACTATTTATGATGTTGCTAATTTAGCACATACTTCGCTTGCAACTGCCTCAAGAGTTATCAATGGTAAAGATAATGTATCAGATAGCACTAAACAAAGAGTCTTAGATGCTATAAAAGAATTAAATTATAAACCTAATGCAATAGCTAAAGATTTAGCAACTAAATCTAATACCAGCGTAGCTATCATTGTTCCAGAAATTAATTATACTTATATTTCTCATGTAGTTGCTGGTTTAATGGATTGTGCTAAAAAATATGGTTATGACTGTTTAATATTTACCACTGAAGATCGTGCTGATGTAAGTCAAGTGTTAAACAAAGTTTTGTCAAAACGAGTTAATGGGGTTGTTGTTTTCAATGATTTTCTAGATGAAAAAGATGTTGGTGTGTTAACTGATTATGCAGTTCCGGTTGTTACCATTGGTCTTGATTTAAAAACTAAATCATCTATTACTTGGCATTATAAAAACCAAATAAAAGATATTGTTACTAATTGTTTACTTAATAAAAAACAAGATGTTTACTTTTTAAAGGTTCATAATGGTAGTAAGATGGAACAAAGACTACAAGCAGCAATAAGTGAAGCATATATAGAACAAAATAAAGAATTCACTAATGTCATAAAAGTTCCAGATTCTTATAAAGAAACATATCCAATTTTAAAAGAACATTTTAAAAATCATCCTAATGGCTTTTATATTTCTTTAAGAGATTCTATTGCTATTGCTGCTTTAAATGCAGCAATGGATATGCAACTAAAAGTTCCAGATCAAGTTGAATTCATGGCTGTGATAGGAACTAAATATAGTGAACTTACTAGACCAAAACTTTCATCATTTAATATTAATATGAGAGAATTAGGTTTCAAAGGTATGGAAACACTAGCAAAACTAATACTACATCCCGAATTAATAATTCATGAAAAATTACCATTTGGTTTTGTTAGTCGAGGAACCACAAAATAATATTGAAAAAGGCTTAAAAATCAGTATAATTATGAATGTGAAGTTAAGAAAGAAATAAATCATTTTTGTTTAGAGAGTTCTTGGTTGGTGAAAAAGAATCAAAAAGATTTATCGATACATCTTAGTAATACTTTACCGTGCTTAGCGTTAATAAGATAATGAGTGTATTTGTAAAACTACAAATAAACTAAGGTGGTACCACGCAAACATTAAAGCGTCCTTAGAAAATAATAGGGATGCTTTTTTATTTTAAAGGGAGGATAAATTATGACATTATTAGAAGAATTAAAATATCGGGGTTTTATTAAAGATTTTACCGATGAAAGGGGCTTAACTGAATTACTTGAAAAGAATCATATTAGGTTTTATTGTGGCTTTGATCCAACTGCTGATTCTTTACATGTTGGTCATTTAATTCCTATTTTAATCATGAAACATTTTCAAAACCATCATCATAAACCAATTGCTGTTGTAGGTGGTGGCACTGGTTTAATTGGTGATCCAAGTGGTAGAAAAAACGAAAGAGAACTACTAACACTTGAAAAATCAATTGAAAACAGCAAAGGAATTTATAACCAACTTACCAAGTTTTTATCATTTGAAGGCGAAGATAAAGCAATACTAGTAAACAACTATGATTGGTTAAAAGATGTTTCAGTTGTTGAATTTTTAAGAGACTATGGTAAGAATTTTACAGTTAACTATATGCTTAGTAAAGATGTTGTCGCTAGTCGTATGGAACAAGGTATCTCATTTACTGAATTTTCTTATATGATTATTCAATCAATTGACTTCTTACACCTATATAAGACTTATAATACTCAACTACAAATCGGTGGTAGTGAACAATGGGGAAATATTACTGCTGGTCTTGACTTGATTAAAAAGGTTGAAGGTGCTGATGCTCCAGTTTATGGTATGACCTTACAATTACTTACTAAATCTGATGGAACTAAGTTTGGAAAATCAGGCACTGGTACATTATGGCTAGATGAAAAAAAGACTCATCCATATCATATCTATCAATATTTCTATAACATTGCTGATGCAGATGTCATGAAATTAATAAAGATTTATACTTTCTTAACTCCTGAAAAAATAACTGAGATTGAAAGAGATTTCATAGCCGATCCTGGAACTAGAAATGCTCAAAAGATTTTGGCTTATGAAATTGTTAAACTAATTCATGGAAAAGAAATGGCTGACCATGTTGTTAAAATGAGTGAAGTCTTATTTAAACAAGAATTCATGTCTTTAAATGCTTCTGAACTTGATGCAGTTTTAGAAGGTGTTAACAAGGTTGAAATAAGTGAACCTATTTCAATTGTTGATGCCTTACTTGCTACAAGTCTTGCATCTAGTAAAAGAGAAGCTAGAGAATTTTTAAAGAATGGTGCTATTTCTATTAATGGTAATAAAGAAGTAGAAGAATCTAGAATGCTTACTAAAGATGATTGCATTGATAACACTTATATCGTTTTAAAAAGAGGTAAGAAGTTATATGCAATGCTAAGATACGTAGCTTAGATTGTTAAAACATGGGGTTGTATTTTAAACCTTGGTGTGCTAAAATATTTGCAAGAAGTGAGGGAAACCTCACTCTTTGTTTTGAAAAGAGGAGAAAACGTGAATTCAATTGTAGAAAAAGTAAGAATTCCAATTCAAAAAATTGTCGAAGAAAACGGACTTATTTTGTATGATTTGGAATATCTAAAAGAAGAAGGAACCTTCTTTTTAAGAGTAAGCATTGAACGACCAGATAAGACTATGGATTTTGATACTTGTAGTGTGATATCTGAAAAAATCAGTGATTTACTCGACGAAATTGACCCTATCAGTCATGAATATATTTTAGAAGTATGTTCACCTGGTGCTGAAAGGCCACTAAGAAATAAAAAAGATTATGAAGATGCTATGAATCAATATATTCAAGTAAATCTAATTAATCTAGTAGAAAACAAAGAAAGTTTTAAAGGCTATTTAGTAGCAATGGATGATAACACAATAACTATCTCTTATAAAGATAAGACAAGAGATAAGAAAGTTATTCTTGAATTTAGTAATATTGCTAGTGCTAACTTAGCTGTAAAAATATAATTAGGAAAGGAAAAAATGTAGTATGAGACAAGCAAAAACCAAAGTCGTTGATAATCATGATATCAAGACTGATGAATTTCTAAGCGCGATTCAAGAACTTGCTGAATCAAAAGGAATTTCTAAAGATGTCATCATGGATGCAATGGCTGAAGCATTAAAAAAGGCCTATTTAAAATATAGTGGTGATGATCCAACTGATACTATTTTAGATGTTCGTTTTGATCCTAGTACTGGTGCTATTTCCATGTACAAAATCAAAAGAGTTGTAGAAGAAATCACTGATGATGTATTTGAAACAGACCCAGAAGAAGCTAAACTTGCAACAGGTAAAGATTATAAAGTTGGTGACAATCTAGAAATACCTATTAACATTCTAGATTTCAACTTTAGAAGAGCAGCTGCTATGCAAGCTAAAAACGTTTTCAAACAAAAACTAAGAGAAGCTGAAAAACAAGCAATTTATGACCAATTTAACGACAAAATTCATGATAACATGGTTGGTATCATTGAAAGAGTTGAACCTAATTATTGCATCGTTAAGTTAAATAATGTCAATGCTTATCTTGCTAAATCTAATTGTTTACCAGGTGATACTTTAATCGTTGGCAGACAACTTAAAGTTTATATTGAAGATGTTGATAATCGTTCACAAGGAACTCAAATTGTGGTATCTAGAACATCTCCTGGCTTTGTTAAACGTCTAATGGAAGAAGAAATTGCTGAAATCTATGAAGGAAAAGTAGAAATTAAAGCTATTGCTCGTAATGCTGGTGTTAGAACTAAAGTTGCTGTTTCTTCAAATGATTTAGATATCGATCCTAGTGGTGCTTGTATTGGCCAAAAAGGTATGCGTATCAACAATGTCATTAAACAAATTAATAATGAAAGTATTGATGTTATTAATTATAGTGATGATCCTATTTTATTTATTGCAGATGCTTTAAAACCCGCTTATGTTTTAGGTGTTAGTTTAAATGAAAAAGAAAAAAGTTGTTGTGTAGTAGTACCTGATGGAATCTTAAGTGGTTCAACTGCTAGTGAATTTTCAAAAGCAATTGGTAGAGGAGCTTATAATGTTAATCTAGCTGTTAAATTAACAGGTTATAAGATTGATATCAAGACTCAATCAGATGCTGATGCTGAAGGCATTGCTTATATTCTAGTAGAAGCTGAAAAAGAAGCTTATGAATATCGTAAACTTGTTGCTAAAGCTAAAGCAAATGCTAAACCAGAAGTAGTTGAAGAACCAGTTAAACAAGAAGAAAAAGTAGTTGAAACAGTTAAAGAAGAAAAAGTTGAAAAGGTAGAACCAACAGTTGAAGTAGAAACTCCTAAAGAAAAAGAAGTAGAAGAAGTAATTCCAGCTTCTGAAATTGTAACTCCAACTAAGACTAGTTCAACAACTGTCAGTGCTTTCAATGAATATGAAGAAGCTTTATCTTCATCTAAACCTGCTCAACAAACTACAGAAAGAAAACCTAAGAAGAAAAAAGAAGAAGAAAAGCCTGAAAAAGAAGAAAAGACTACTCAAGTTAAACCTACAGTTAATCTTCCAGTTTATACTGAAGAAGAACTTGCTGATATCGAAGCTGAAGAAGCAGAAGAAGAAAATAAATACGATGATGACATCGATTACGATGAATTCGATGAATACTACGACGAATAATTAAAAAAGAGGTGGTAGGATGGTTAAAAAGATCCCTTTAAGAAAATGTGTGGTAAGTCAAGAAAGACTTCCTAAAAAAGAATTATTAAGAGTTGTTAAAAATAATGAAGGAGTCGTATTTGTTGATTTATCTTCCAAAGCTAACGGAAGAGGTGCCTATATTAAAAAATCCATGGATGTTTTAAATATCGCACGTCAAAAAAATAGCTTAGGCCGAGCACTTGAATGTGAAATACCTGAAAGTGTATATGAACAAATTAAACAAATAATATTAAATGACAAATAAAGTTATTAATACCATTCATTTTGCGATTAAATCTAATAATATCGTATATGGAGAACAATTAATTAATTCTATCCGCCTTAAAAAAGTTTATGTTGTTTTACTAGCGTCTGATGCTAGTAATCAAACCATAAAGAAAATAAAAGATAAATCGATCTTTTATAACATTCCAGTTTATGAAATATTTGATAAAGAAACATTCTTTGATATCTTTCATAAACCATTAGTGGCATTTGGTATAAAAGATCTGAATCTATCGATAAAATTGATAAAAAATCTGCAAGAAGGAAGTGAGTCGCATGAAGAAAAAAATTAAATCCAACAAAAAGGAACATTTAATTTCTAATGTTAGTTCTGCAAATCATTTATCAAATAAGATTGAAGCTCGTGAAAAACTTAACCATGGTATTCTTGTTTATTCTAGTCCATTAACAGTTACTGAACTAGCTGAAAAGTTAGGAAAAGCTCCAGCTGAAATTGTAAAAAGTTTATTTTTACTCGATAAAATCATGGTAACTGTTAACACCACTTTAAGTGATGAGTTAATCGAACTTGTTTGCTTGAAGTATGATTACGAAGTTAAAAAAGAAAAAGTAGTTGAACTTGAAAACTTCGAAAATCTAGAAATTAAAGATGATCCAAAAGACTTGAAAGAAAGACCTCCAGTAGTTACTATTATGGGCCATGTTGACCATGGAAAAACAACCTTACTTGATGCCATTCGTAAATCAAGAGTTGTCGCTGGTGAATTTGGTGGTATCACTCAACATATTGGTGCTTACCAAACCACAGTAAAAGGTAAAAAGATTACTTTTATTGATACTCCAGGACATGCCGCATTTACCGAAATGAGATCAAGAGGTGCTCAAATCACTGATATTGTTATTATTGTAGTAGCTGCTGATGATGGTGTTATGCCTCAAACTAAAGAAGCTATCGACCATGCAAAGGCTGCTAAGGTTCCAATTATAGTTGCTATTAATAAGATTGATAAGCCTCATACCAATATTGAAAGAATTAAATCTGAACTTACTGATTTGGGTTTAGTTCCTGAAGAATGGGGTGGCGATACTATCTTTAAAGAAATATCAGCTAAAAATGGAACAAATCTAGATGAACTATTAGAAACCATCTTAGTTGTATCAGAAGTTGCTGAATTAAAAGCTAATCCTAAACGTTATGCTTTAGGTACTGTTGTTGAAGCAAAACTTGATAAAGGTAGAGGCCCAATTGCTACTTTGTTAGTTCAAAATGGTACTTTAAGAGTTGGTGATTGTATCGTCTGTGGTGTTGCTTTTGGTAAAGTAAGACAATTAAAAGATGATATGGGAAGACTTCTTCAAGAAGCGGGCCCATCAATGCCTGTTGAAGTATCAGGATTACAAGAAGTTCCCGTTGCTGGCGACAAATTCATGGCTTTTGAAAACGAAAAGATGGCTCGTGAAATAGCATTCAAAAGAAAAACTGAAAAAGAATCTAAAGATAGAATTGGTACAACCGCAAGAAAGCTTGAAGATTTAATTAAAGAATCTAAAGAAGGCGAAAAACAAATAATCAATGTTATTATTAAAGCCGATGTTCAAGGTTCTGCTGAAGCAATTAGAAATGCTTTAGAAAAATTAAAGATTGAAAATGTTGAAGTTAATGTCATTTCTAGTCAAGCAGGTGCTATTACTGAATCAGATGTCTTACTTGCTAGTGCTTCAAATGCTATCATTTATGGTTTCAATGTTAGACCAGATGCTATGATTCGTAAAAAAGCAAGTGAAGAAAACGTTGATATTCGTTTACATAATGTTATCTATGCCCTTACTGAAGAAATGGAACTTGCTATGAAAGGTAAGTTAAAACCTATCTTACAGGAAGTAGTAACAGGACAAGCAGAAGTTAGACAACTTTTCAAAGTGGGAAAGGTCGGAACGATTGCTGGAAGCTATGTTACAATGGGTGTGATAAAAAGAGATTCTTTAGTTCGCTTAATCCGTTCTGGTATTGTTGTTTATAGTGGTAAACTAGCATCCTTAAAGAGATTCAATGATGATGTTAAAGAAGTTAAAGAAGGCTTTGAATGTGGTATGATGATTGAAAACTACAACGATATCAAAGAAAAAGACATCATTGAAGGCTATGTCATGGAAGAAGTTAAAAGAACTTAGGGGCGTGATTTTATGAACGAAAAAAGAACAGATCGTTATTCAAGTTTAGTTCAAAGAGCCGTTTCTGATATCGTTCAATTTAAAGTAAAAGCTAATCATGATATAGGATTTGTAACTGTAACTAATGCTAGAGTTACTAATGATTTATCATATGCTTATATTTATGTTAGTATCTTAAACGATGATAATCATGAAAAATTTGCTGCTTTAGATAAATTAAAAGGTTATATTAGAACTGAATTAGCTCATGAAGTTAAAATGCGTAAAACACCTCAAATAGTTTTTAAAATTGATGATTCTATCGACAATTATTTATCTATTGATAAGTTGTTAAAAGAATCTAAGAAATGAAAAAATTCTTTAAAAATGTGATTTCTGGAATAGGGGTTGGAATTGCTAATGTAATTCCTGGCTTAAGTGGTGGAACAATTCTTGTTTTAACCGGAGCCTTTGAACCTTTAACTGAAGCTATTGCCCTATCCTTAAAACCACATAATGAAAAAAGAAAAAATCATTTATTACTCATTTTAGAAATTGTTTTAGGATTAATTATTGGAATTATTGCTTTTTCATTTTTAATTCCTTGGTTATCAAAATATATTTACGCACAATTAGTTGTTTTCTTTTTTGGAGTAGTACTTGCTAGTAGCATCATCTACTATAAAAAAGAAATCCAAAACGTTAAAAAAATAAATTGGATTAGTTTAATCGTTGGCTTTTTAGTATGTCTAGCCATGGTTATCTTTATCCATTCAAATGAAAATATAAATCCAACATTTTCAAAACATCCTAATGTTGGTCTATTATTTTCTTTATTAGGACTTGGAATATTAGCAGGTTCTGCTATGATTTTTCCAGGCATTAGTGGTTCCTTACTTTTATTTATGTTTGGTATGTATTATAAAGTCTGGGGCTATATCAAAGAAACCATTCGTTTGTTAGTTCATTTCAAATTTGTTTGGTATATGATAGTTCCTTGTATATTTATTGGAATTGGCATCTTACTTGGTATCTTTTTAAGTTCAATGCTATCCAAAGTTGTCTTAAAAAAATATCGTAATGTAACCCTTAGTTTAATACTAGGTTTAATTCTTGGTGGTTCAATTGCATTAATTCCATTTGATAGTAATGTTGCTAGTGGAGTTATCATTAATTGGAATGTTTTAACGATTCTATCGACAATTTTTGCATTTATTCTTGGTGTTTTTGTTATCTTTTTAATCCAATATGTGATTAAAAAAAGAAACGAAAAGAACACTGATTAAAAAAATAATAGGAATGAATGCATAATTATGTTATAATTATGAATACAAATTTAAGGAGGATTTAAATATGAAAAAGAAATTTATCTTTGTGTTTACTGCGTGTTTATTAACATTATGTTCATGTGGCAAGAAAGCTAAATCATATAATTTTGATAAATTCGTTGATAAAGCCGCCGAATATACTGTGGCTGAAAATTCAATTAACACCTATCGTCAAGTTAAATCATCTGAAGGTTGGCAAGCAATGCGATCAGTTGGCGATGCTAGAATTCTAGTTATCCCTGTTGATTTTCCTGATTATCGTTGTACAATGCTTTCTAAGTATGGTGGTTGTGAAGGCGTTAGAAGTGACTTAGATAAAACTTATTTTGGCGATTCTATCGACACAAAATTAGATGCCGCTGATGCTGATCCAGAAGGCTGGGAATCAGTTAGTAGTTTCTATAAAAAATCAAGTTTTAACAAATTAAATATCACTGGTGTTGTTGCTCCTTGGTATACCCACACTCAAAGAGTTGCTGATTTATCTTCAACTCAAAGTTCATCTGGTATAGTTCAAGCAGCAGTAAAAAATTATAAAGAATATTGTGAAGCAAACGAAATCGAATTCAATTTCGATGCTGATGAAGATGGCTATATTGATTGTGTACAAGTTATTTATTCAGTACCTAGTCAACACTTAAGTCAAGAAATTTGGTGGGCTTATACTTCAACAGTTCGTGGTGCAATGGCTAATTTTGAATCACCAAACGTTAAACAATTCGTATTTGCAAGTTATGATTTCATGTATTCTGATCCTCATTACTTAGATGCTCATACTTATATTCATGAATCCGGTCACGTTTTAGGATTAGAAGACTACTACAACACAACTAAAGGAAATACCGCTCTTGCAGTTCGTAAGCCTGCTGGTGGTATTGCTATGATGGATATGAATATTGGTGACCATGATGGTTATTCTAAGTTTGCTCTAAACTGGACAACTCCTAAAGTTGTTACTAGTGAAGGTAGTATTACAATTGGTCCTGCTACAACTACTGGTGATGCAATTATCGTATCTCCTAACTGGAAAGGTACAGCTTTTGATGAATATTTATTAATTGAATATTCTAGACCAATTGGTCTAAATCAAACTGATGCATTTAGACATTATGATGGTAACTATCCATTAGTATTTTCAGAAAATGGTATTAAAGTTTATCATATTGATTCTCGTTTAGCTAAAGTTAATTATCCGGGTCTTGGTTTTATTGAATATGTTGATAGTGTTGTATCTGGTGCAACTTTTGTTACAATGCTTGCTCATTCAAATACACCAGCTAGTGATGATTCACCAGCTTTGATTCATTTACTTGAATCTAGCGGTAAAAATACACTTTATCAAGGAAGAGAAGCAACTAATGAAGCCTTATTTAAAGTAGGCGATACCTTTGGTGCAGTTAAAGGTAAATTTAACAACTTTAAATTCAATAGTGGTTTAAGTCTACCATTTGTATTTAAAGTAACTAATATGACTGATGAAGGAGCTACAATTACATTTGTAAAGAAATAAAAAATGATAGCAGTAAATAATAAAACCAAAATAATTTCATTATTAGGAATCTTATCATGTTTTACTTTTGCTGGTTGCAGGTTAAAGAATCCTAATAAAGAAGTTTATCATGATCCTAACGGAATTATTGATACATATTTAGAACGTGATAACACTAAAACAATAGCTGATTATAGTCCTAATGAAATCTTATATATCGTTAATAGTGAATTTGCTAGTCATAGTTCATACTATACTGAATCAAGTGGCAATGTTAATGCTAAAAAAGGTCTTATTAGTTATAATCAAGAAATGGCATCTAAAAGATGGAAAAGTAACGATAACTTCTTACTTGAAACCATTTCTAGTAGTAGTTTAGTAAAAGTTGGTGATCAAGCTTTCTTTAAAGGTGATAACATCTTACTTAGAAAAGCTAGTAAAGTATCAATGTCAAATTCTACCTGGGAAAATAAAACATCTAGTATTAGTCTAGATAACTATAAAAAGAAATATGGTGAATCACCTAAAAGTTTCACTCATTATGTATTAAATGATAAATCAATCGTTAGTTCATCACTTAAAAGTCAAGATGAAACAAAATATGTCTATGAATATCAACTTGATAAGATTAAATCAGTTCCAAAATATCAAATCAAGATGAAAACTAATGGTGATTTAGCCGATTATCCAACATTTACTAAAATTGTTCTTACTTTAACTATCAATTTAGATTTACAACCTGTTGAATTAGTTATCAATGAAGAATACAGCATGAATAAAACAGTGGCAGGTAGTAATTTAAATCTAAATTGTACTAGTAAGATAGTTGAAAAATATCAAAAACTAAATGAAACTGTTGAAGTTCCGTATTTAGATTTTTATAACAGTCAAATCGAAGCAAATGCTTAATAGCAAATGCTTCTTTTTTTTGTTTTCCTATTTAATTTATCTTTAAAAAAAGATAAAATAAATAACGTGAGAAAAAAGGAGGGGAGCTTTCATGGATAATAAATATCATATTCCTGAACAAATAGCAAAAATTGTTCCAGATATTGATATAAATCAAGTTGATTTATATATTTGTTCAGACATGGATTTAGATAGAAAATATAATCCTGTTCATTTTATTGTCTTTGATAAAAAACTATATGTCATTGAAAAGACAAAGTTAGTAAGCACCTTTCTTTTTAATGATCTCGATGATGTTAAGATTGAATATAATTTAACCATGGGTGTTTTATATTTTATAAAAGATAATAAACGTAAAGAAATAGCCTACTTTAGTAAAGAAAAAAGCAAAGACTTTGCTATTTTACAAGCCAATCTAATACCTTTATTAAAAGGTGAAAAAACTTTAAATGAAACCGATAAAAAAAGACTAGAAAACTCTAATCAAAAGGTTTGTCCTAAATGTCATACTCCATATGAACCAGGACAAAGAATCTGTAAAAAATGTAACAATAATAAGAATATGTTAAAAAGACTAATAAGCTATGACTTAAGATATAAAAAGAAGTTTATTTTAGTCTTTGTCTTATTAGGAATTGCTTCAATTCTTACTATGATATCACCAATTTTATCCGGTCAAATCTTATATAATGAAGTTTTAAGTAGAGATGGTAGATTCTTTAATCAAATATTATTATTTGTTATTGTTTATCTATTAATTCAATTTGGTGCTACCTTAGTTGAAGTCATCATGGGTAGAGTAATGTCTAGATTATCTAATGATGTTTGTTATGATTTAAAGGTTGATGTCTTTAAATCAATGCAACAATTATCACTTAAATATTTCCAAGATAAAGAAACTGGTGAATTATTATCAACCTTAGTTAATGATGCTGATAATGTTTATAACTATCTAGTTAATGATATGCCATATTTTGTAAAAGATATCATTCAAATAGTCGCTTTACTTGGTTATCTATTAGTTATTCAACCAATTCTTACTTTATTTGTTTTAATTCCACTACCATTTGTTGTTATCATTTTTGTCAAATTTAAACCAAGAATTCGTCAATTATGGGAACAAAATAGAATCAAAGAAAATAAAATGGTATCCATGGTAAGTGATACCTTAGAAGGATTTAGGGTTGTTAAAGTCTTTTCAGGTTCTAAACGTGAAGTTAAAAAGTTTGAAAAACTAAGTAAAGATATGAGTAATACCTTTATCAAACAAAGACATTTCAATGTTAGAATCTATCCAATCTCCCAAATGATTATCAGTGTATCTTTAATTGTTGCTTGGGGGCTAGGTGGTTATTTCGTTATCAAGGGTAGTATGGATTATGGTACTTTGATGACTTTTATAACTGGTCTTAACTTAGTTTATAGTCCACTTGAATTCTTAGTAAGTTTCTTATTTGATTATACTAACCGAGCTATGAATTGTGCTCGTCGTATTTTTGAAATCATGGATAGTAAACCTGATATCATTGAAAAAGAAAATCCAGTTGAATTAGATAACATAATCGGCAGGGTTGAATTTAGACATGTAAGCTTTGCTTATGAAGCAAATAATCCGATTCTATCGGACATTTCTTTCGCTTTAAAAGAAAATACAAGTCTAGGAATTGTTGGGAAAACAGGGGTAGGAAAGACAACAATTGTTAACCTTCTTGCTAGACTTTATGATGTTGATAGTGGTGAAATCTTAATTGATGGCATCAATGTTAAAGACTTATCACTTAAATCATTGCATAAACATGTTTCAATGATAAGTCAAGACACCTATCTATTTAAGGGCTCTATTTTAGATAACATTCGTTTTGCTAGACCTGAAGCTAGCTTTGAAGAAGTAATCGAAGCCGCTAAAATTGCTAATGCTCATGAGTTTATCATGAAACTACCACGAGGTTATGATACTTTGATTGGTGAAGGGGAAATCAATTTAAGTGGTGGTGAAAGACAAAGAATATCAATTGCTCGAGCAGTCTTACTAAATTCAAAGATTATTATCTTTGATGAAGCAACGGCAGCAATGGATACTAAGACAGAAAAAATGATTCAAGAATCAATTTATAAACTACAAAAAGATAAGACAGTTATCATGATAGCCCACAGGCTATCAACCTTAAAAGATGCCGATAGATTGATTATTATTGAAAATAAAAAGATTGTTGAATCAGGTACAATGGCTGAACTAATAAAGAACAAGAAGCAATTCTATGAACTTTATTCAATTCAAAAAGAAGCCTTGAAACATATAGGGGTGAGTGATGCATGAACTATCTAGATATTAATAAATTACAATTTATACAAAATGAAGATGAATGTTTAAATTTAATCTATGATAACAAAGAATATAAAGCTATTAAACTTTATTATTGTTTTCCTTTAAAAGAACCTAGTAAATATATTAGTGTTCGTTATGGTGAAGATGAAACTGAACTAGGTGTTATTGAAACCATTGCAAGTTTAAACGAAAATAATAGAAAAATAGTTATGGATAGCCTTAACTTTCGTTATTTCATACCAGAAGTAACTAAGATTTATCATCATAGTTATCAAAGACCTGCTCATGTGTTTGATATGGAAACCACCGCTGGTAGAAAAAAGATAACAGTCATTGATATCGTTTGGCGTATTTTTAAGACTCCTGATGGTTGTATCATGGTTCAAGATGTTGATGAAAACTATTATCTATTTAAAACTTATTTAGAACACCCTGATAAATATATCAAACTTTTAAAGAATTATTTATAAACTTATTTGATTTGAAAGGAGAAGCATTATGGAATTAAAACTAACTATTCCTAGTAATATCTTAAATAATTATAAGATAGCAGAATATGATTATGCTGCTCCTTTTGACATGTTTAAAGAAAAATATATTGATGGTTTTATCATTGTTGACTATGAATCTATTCAAGTTTATCATGCTGGAATCTTATTTAAGAGATATGAAATAAAAGACTTTATAACATTTAATAGTAAGACTACTTTATATGGTGGTTATATCTATGGAATAACTAAAAATAAAGAAGAACTAGTTATTTGTAGTTGTACTAATAAATATTTTTCAAGACTTGCTAATATTGCATTAGGTCTATCAATTTATCTAAAAGAAAACTTCTTTCCAACAAGTGATGAAAATGAACCATATTGTCCTAAATGTGGTAGAGTTTATCCTTATGGTTTAAACCATTGCATGTATTGTAGGTCTAAAAAAGAAAACATTAAAAGAGTCTGGGGCTTTACAAAAGGTTTTAGATTATTACTTATCTTACAATATCTAATTACTTTACTTCCAATTGCTATTGATGCTATCAATCCAATGATTTTTGAAAAGTTAGCTAATGATTATTTAATTCCTAGAAATACTTTCTTTAAAGGATTTGCTATTTTAATTATGTTTATTGCTATTGTTCATTTTGCTAAGTCATTGATTAGAATTGTCGATGGTTTATTAAATCCTTTTGTATCATTTAATATTGGTAATAACATTAGAATAAAAGTCTATGATAAAATTCAAAAATTGTCGCTTTCATCGGCAAATAAGAAGACTACCGGTAGTTTAATATCACGTGTTAGTAGAGATACTCAACAAGTTCAATGGTTCTTATCATATGGACTTCCAAGTCTTGTAACACCTGTACTTACTTGTCTTGTTGTTTTAATTATCATGTTGATATTAGACTTCAAATTAGCCTTGTTAATTTTAATTCCGATGCCTGTTATCTTTGTTTCAAGAATTATTTATCGTCGGGTTTTATATCCTAAATGGGATAAGAACTGGATTTATTTTTCTAAAGCTAATACCACTTTACATGATTTGTTAAATGGTATCAAAGTTATCAAGACATATTCTAAAGAAGAAAAAGAAATCAATCACTTTAAAGCTGTTAATTATCAATTAAAAGAATATACGTATGATGCTGAAAAAACTTGGCATACCTTAAATCCATTATTTTGGTTTATCTTTGGTATAGGTCAAGTATTACTTATCTTTGTACTAGGAAAAAGACTTATAAATGATCCAAGTCAATACGGAAACATGCTTAAATGGATGAGTTATTCAGGTATGTTATATGGTTCTACTAATGCTATTTCTAGTAACCTAGGAACCTTACTTGAATTTAATATCCATCTTGAAAAGATAAATGAAATCTTAGAAGAAGATACTACTGCTCATACTGGAAATGATTTGATTGATATAAAAGGTGATGTTGAATTTAAAAACACTAGATTTGGATATCTTAGTTATAATCCAGTCTTAAAGAATTTAAATGTTAAGATTAACAAGGGTGAAATGATTGGTATTGTTGGTTATTCTGGTAGTGGTAAGACTACCATGGTTAACTTACTTATGAAATTATATTCACCTGATAGTGGTGCTATTTATATTGATGGTCATAACCTAGAAGATTTAAATTCATTTGAATACCGTAAACAACTAGGAGTAGTTATTCAAGAAACATTCTTGTTTAGCGGTTCGATTCTTGATAACATCCGTTATGGTAATCCAAACGCTAGCCTAGAAGAAGTAATTGAAGCCTCAAAAGCTGCTAAAGCTCATGATTTTATCGTTAAAAAACCATTTGGTTATGATACTAAACTAGGAAATAAAGGCTTTGGTTTATCAGGTGGAGAAAAACAAAGAATTGCTATTGCTAGAGCCATTTTAAATAAACCTAAGATCTTTATTCTAGATGAAGCTACATCTTCATTAGATACCGTTACTGAAAAAGAAATTCAAGATGCTCTAGATTCAATTATTAAAGGAAAGACAACATTTGTCATTGCTCATAGATTAGCAACCTTAAAAAATGCCGATAAATTGATTGTTTTAAACAAAGGTGAAATGGTTGAATTTGGAACTCATAAAGAATTAATGCAAAAGAAAGGCTATTACTATCAATTAGTAAATGCTCAAAAATTGACCTATGAAAAGAAAGATTAAAATTAGTTATTCTATCGATAGAATCATAGATATTAATAGTTTTTTAACTGACATAAATATATCTAAAGATAATATTTTAAAACTATATCAAACTAAAGGTATCTATGTTAATTCAAAATTAGTTTTAGAAAACAAATTATTGTTAGTAAATGATACCTTAGTTATCTATTTATATGAAGAAAGCCAAGATTTTTATAATAAGCCTGGTTATTTTGATATTGTCTATGAAGATGATTATCTACTAGTTATCAATAAACCGGCTAATTTAAATGTTATGAGTAATAAACAATATTATGAAGAAAACCTAGCTTGTTATGTATTAGATTATCTAAATAAAAAAGAAATCTATGGTACAGTTCATCTAGTAAATAGACTAGACAATTTAACTGAAGGATTACTAATCATAGCAAAACATGGAATTATCCATCATATGTTTGAATCAATTGAAATAACAAAAAAATATTATGTTAGAGTAGAAGGACATCTAAGTAATAAAAAAGATACCATTACAATACCTATTATGAAACTAAATAGTGATATCAAAAGAGTGGTAAATGATAAAGGAAAGCCATCAACTACAATTTATGAAGTTGTTAAAGAAAATAGTGATTCGACCGATATAATTGCTACTTTAGTAACTGGTAGAACACATCAATTAAGACTTACTTTTTCTTACCTAGGTCATCCAATTATTGGTGATAAGTTATATGGTTCTAAGATTAGTTCTAATTTATGTTTATGTAGTTCGTATTTATCATTTGTCCATCCAATTTATAAAAAAAGAATGGAATTTAGCATCCATCCTAGTTTTTAAATCTTTTTTTATAAAACTTGTAACCAATGATATAAAAACCAATAAGCATTAAATAAACAACAACAATAAATATACCAAAGGTTAAAAAGACTTTACCAACATTTTTAAACTTAAACTTTTGAATTAAAAAGACATGTAAAGTAAATAAAGCAAGTAAAAAGATAGGAATAACAATAAGTTCTAATAGTTTTGTCTTAAGATAAGTTATAAACTTAACATTTCGACTATTTCTTTTAAGTAAAGCAAGACAATTAATAAATAATAAGTCTTCTTTACAATATTGAATATCTCTAGCATTCATTTTAAGTCCTAAGGAAAACAATTCGTTTTCCACTTTTTGTTTTACTATTTTTATTACTTGGCCATCATAATCAAATTTTCTAACAGATGGTTCAATAGCTTTAACTTTGTCGAGAGAATCGTATAAAATATCATCATTGATAGTTAATTTCATTGAAGATGTAAAATCGTTATATAAGATATGAATATGATAATCAGCCTTTTTAGTACTTACATCCCATGACTTGCTTTTAAACTTTTGTTTTTTAAAAGGAATGCCATTTTCTTTTAAAACAATCTTATCTTTTTTAAAGAATAGAAAGTGATGAGTGTTGATATCTAATTCATATTTATCTAGAGCAAATTCAAACTTTTCATGAGTTTTTATTTTTTTAAGGTTTGTTTGAAATATTTTTTCACGGTTATAATAAACTGTTACAAGGGCATTATAAAAATCATGCATAATGGTTATGTAATCATGATTTTCTTTATAATAAACTAGATAATTATAAGCGCCCATATAGCTATCTCCTTCATACGCGCCTATTTTATCATAATTTGTTGATTTTTGCTATAAATAATACTTTATTTTTTGACCTTTTGTATATATAATATACAAGTGTATGGCTTATCATATATTTTAACAAAGTTAAGGAGGATTGATTATGAACCCACAAGTTGTTATGTATATCTTATATGGGGTGTTCGCATTTATTATTTTAATTGCTGCCCTAACAGGCCTTCGTAGAGGTTTAAATAAGTCATTATATTGGTTTTTTGTTTGTATTATATTCTTTGCCCTATTCTTTGGCACCATGAATATAGCAAGCCAAGGCTTATATAATACCTTTTTAAAAGACAGAGTGCCTGATATTATCGCAGAGTTAAACCTTGGCATTGATCCAGATATCACTAGCTCTCAAGTATTTCTAGATCATGTCTATATGATTGCTCAAATGGCAATTAAAATTGTTTATTTCTTTGCACTTTGGATTGTATTCTATTTTATCTGTTGGATTTTATGGCTTGCCATTTTCAAGAGACTATTAATGGGTAAAAAAGTTTCAAGAAAAGCACGTAAGGCTGCTAAAAATGCACCAGCTATTCAAGAAGTAGAAAAAGTAGATACTTCTAAGATGACAAGAAAAGAAAGAAAAGCTTATAAAATTGCTCAAAAGAAAGCGGCAAAGCAAGCTAAAATTGATGCTAAAATTGCTGCTAAACAAGCACGCATCGATGATAAAGCTGCTAGAAAAAGAGCAAGATATAAAGCACGTCACGAAACAAAATATGAAAAGAATGTTCGTTATGCTTTATATGAACAAAGAGCTCTAGCTGCTAAAAATGGCGCTAAAGCTGAAGCTAAAAAAGAAACTAGAATTGAAAAAGAATTCCGTCTAGGTATCGAAGAAGAACTAGAAAGAAGAAATAAGAAAAAAGGAAAATATAAATCAAGTTCTAGAAAAGAATCTAAATATGAAAAAGAATTACGTTTAGCACGTGAAGAACAACAAGGCAAGAAAAGAAAGAAAAGAAGATTACTTGGTGGCCTTGTAGGTATTGTTCGTGGTTGCATGAGTAGTTTTATTATCTTATGTTTATTAAATGCTGTAGTAGCTTTAGTTCCTGATTTCAATCGTGAAAAAGTTACTGCTAGTACTGATGCACAAGAAGAAATTGCAACTGATTTCTTTTATGAATTCGTTAAGGATAAAGTATCATTTATCGATGATGTTTTAGACTATGTCGAAGTTTATAAAGATTCTGTGTTAAATAAAGTTACTAAGATTAAAGTTAATGGTACAACCATTGACCTTCAATTTACTGATGCCTTTTTAAGTGGTAGTTATAAGACAAAAGATGGTAAGACAGTAAAACTTAACATTTTTGGTGAAATGAAACGTTTAATAAACGTTGCAGATATGGCTTGTGAATTAACAGAAGGATTTGATCTTGAAAATGTTAAATTCCAAGCATTAAATGAAAGACAACAATCATTACTTGAAAATATCATTAAGTCTATTAGTGATGATGATTTCATCATAGGTTCAATTCCAGCTGTTATTTCCTTTGGTTTAGTTTATGATGAATTATCAAAGACTTTAACTGAATATGGTATTGATGAAACAACTTTTGCTAAAGTTGATTGGAAAAAAGACTTAAAAGCTATTTCATCAATCGTTAAAGATGTGTATGCTTTAGGTGAAAATAATGATTTAACTCATATTGATTACTACAATATGGATAAAACAAGAGTTGAAAAGATTCTTACAACTTTTGCTAACTTAACAGTTGTTCAACCTTCTTTAAAGATTGCTGGAAGATCACTTCTTGCTAATGCTGATTTCAAAGATGTAATTGGTGAAATAAGTGATGAATTCTGGGATAAAGTTAATGCTAAAGATGAAATCTTAAACATTAAAGAAATCTATGATCACTTTGTTGATTCAGGTGTTGGTACAATCATTAAAGAAGAACAAGAAAATGGTAATGACCTTAACTTCTTAAAGATATTAACTTCTTTAAGTAAAGAAGGTAATGCAAGTGCTCAATTAATTATTTCTAATTTATTTGAATCTGTCTTTGTTAAAGAAGTTGTTGAAAATGTTGTAAAACATTTCGTTGACCAAATCGAAGATGAAAATATTAAAGAAATGATTAACCTAGATGTTTTACATGGTGAAGATGGAAAAGCTGATTTCAACCTTTGGGTAAATGAAATTAACACTGTCTTAGAACTTGCAAAAGAAGTTTCAGTTGAAGGAACAATTCCATTAGAAAAATTTGATGTCAAAGTTATTAAAAATATCACTGTTGATACTTTACTTAGATCTAAGTTGTTAACTTATGCTACTAAGACATTCTTAGTAAATGCTGCTAAAGGTAACGATACTTTAGTTAAAGATGCTTCTAAATATATCGATTTACCAGAAACATTAAAAGATGTTAATGCTCCTGCCTGGGATAGTGAACTTAAAACAACACTTACAGCATTTAAGAAAATCTTAGATAAAATTGAAGATTTCGATGATATCTTGAAATCACTTCCTGATGTTGTTGAAGTTTTAGATAACGATGAAGCTACTTTACTTGATTCTGATATCATTTATTATTCAATTAATAAAGCTTTACCAGAATTTCTAGATACTAATATCGTAGCAATTCCTTCCACTGCTCCTTATTATGAAAATGGTAGAATTTCTCGTGATGTCTTAAAAGAAGTAATCACAGCATGTAGTGCTATTGATGTTTCATCATTATTAGTTACAACTACATTTACTGATGAAGATGGTAACCAAAAGACTGAAACTAAGATTAAACACACTGTTGATGATGCAATGGTAGTGTTTGCTAATTTAGAAGATGAACAATTAAAGACTATTTCTAAATCAATTATTTTAAGAGCCACAGTTACTTATAATGCTAAAGTATCAGCAGATGACTTTATCGTTATTCCTAGTGATTGTGTGACTGAAAAGAATGTTCAATTCATTGATTTTGAAAAGAATGGTAGTAATGCTGGTACATATGATATTATCAGTGAAAAAGAAACAGTTAATTTATTAAAAGCCTTAAAAGAATTTAAAGATAAAGATGGCAATATGTTAGACTTCACAAAACTTGAAGAAAAACCTCAAGAAATCCTAAATTATATTAGTACTGATGCTGCAAGAAAGATCTTTACAAGCACAAGTACACAATATAGTAAAATTGCCCATGCTTCTATTTCTAAATTCATTATTGATAAAGGTGCTGAAGGCACATTAGTTATTCCAAATGCTGGTTATGAAGACACAGCAAAAACATTAATTAAGAGTAGTGAACTTGTATCAATCGTTGATACAGTTAAAAAAGCAAATGTTAATTTTGATACTATCGAAGATGATCCTCTTGGTGTTCTAGATAACTTAGAAATAAGTGTTGTTGAAGACATTGTTTTGAAAAAGAATACAGCTACTTATTCAAGTATTGTACACGCAACACTTTCTAAATACTTAATTGATCCAGGAGAAGAAAGCGATAAAATATTTATAGTTCCTGAAAGTTGTACAGAAACAATTGATGGAATTAAATATGTTAAAGATAGTGAAGTTATTAATTTAGTTAAAGTTGTTAAACATGAAACCTTTAAAGACTTAGACTTACAAAACTTGACCTTTAAAGATTTAACAATTAAAGGTATTTATGAAGCAAGAGCTGACTTAAGTAAAGACGTTATTATTAGAGCAACTATTACTGATTATCTTAAAAAAGATGCTTCAGGTATTAAAGTTCCTGTAACAGCTTTACAAGAAGCTGGTACAACTCCTTATATTAGTGAAGCGGAAATGTTAAATCTAATTGAATCATTAAATGGTTTATTTATTGATCCAACTAAACCTGAAACTGAAGAACTTACATTATCTAGTTTAGATAACCTAGATATTTCTAATTTCACATTAGATAAGATTAAAGCTACTAAAAATTCATTAGTTAAATCTTATATCATTAGAAACATCTTTACTGAACAAGCAGCTAAAGAATTAGGTGAAGGTGTTGATAAGACACTTCCAGAAGATTGTTTAGATGATAAAGCCACAAAGAATGGTGAACAAATTCTATCAGAACAAGAAACATCAGCAATTATCGATGCTTTAGATGCATTAAATATTGATAACTTTGAAAATGTTAATATTGAATCAATTTCATTAACTACAATTAATACAAATGCTGATACAATCTTAGCTTCTAAGTTGATTCATAACAAAGTTTCTGATGAAATTGCTTCTAACAATGATTTAGTAGTTCCTACTAGTGTTGTTGAAAACAATAGAATTACTAAAGTTCAAATCAAAAACTTGTTACAAATCTTAACTGATTTAGGTGTTACTGATATTAATAATGTAAATGCTTCTTCATTAGTAAATTCATTTACTAAAGAACTTGCAACAAAAGCATTTAACTCAACTGAACAAGCTGGCTATTCAGCAATCTTACATGCAACAGTATCTGATAAGTTAAATAAATCAGACGATGTTGTAGTAGCTCCTTCATTAAAGACTAATACAGAATGTTTCAAAAAAGATCCTGTTGATATGATTACTGGTAGTGAATTAGTATCACTTATGAGTGTTGTTAAAACATTAGATATTAGTGATATTGAAAATATTTCATTTGATTCTCTAAAGATTGATGTTATTGATACTAATAAAGATGCAATTAGTGAAAGTAAGATTTTACTTGCAACTATTACCAAAGCATTAGAAGATGCTAATTTAACTGATATTCCAGTATCAAGCTATGATACAACTATTGAAAAAGATAAAAAAGAAAATATTTCTTATTACATTACAGTTGCTGAATTCAAAGGTTTAATTAGTTCATTAAAAGCTTTAGAAATCGATGATTTTAAAGCAGCTAAAGAATTAGATGTTGCAACTCTTAATGTTTCTAAAATTGCTGAAGCAAGAACTACATTATCTACATCAGCAATCATTAAAAAACTAGTGACTGTTGAAACAGTAAATGCTTTAGAAAAACAAGACACAGGAAAAGATCCATTCAAGATTCCTGATGAAGTTTATGACACAGAAAAACTATTTACTAAAGTTGAATTTGAAAACTTATTAAATGGTATTTCTAAGTTAGGTATCACAAATCTAAATGCAATCGATGTTGATTCATTAACAGTTGAAACTCTTAATACTAATTTATCTGACTTATTAGCATCTAAGATTTTACATGCTAATATCACTTATACAATTAAGACTCTAGATAATGATAATATTATCGTTCCTGATACTATCTATGAAGATGAAGGTAAAGTATATATTACTGAAACTGAATTAAGTTCAGTATTAGATAGCTTACAAAATGTATTTTTAGTAAATCAATTAACAAGTACTGAATTCGATACAAAATTAAATAACTTAAGTGTAAGCACATTAAGTGCAAATATGGATAAGTTACTTGAATCTCAAATTATGCACTATACAATTTCTGATAAAGTACTTGCTCAAGAAGCAACAATTGTTATTCCAAATAAAGTTAAAGAAGCCGAAGGCTTATTAATTAGCAAAGCCGAATTAAAATCATTAATGAATGGCTTAAGTGCATTAGGTGTTACTTCAGTTGAATCTAATGAATTTGATAAAATCAATTCATTAAGTATTAAAACATTACAAGAAAAAGCATCTGAAAAAGATGAAACAACAAAACTTGATGTTTTATTAAATTCTGCAATTATGCATTACACAATTTCTAAACAAGTATTAGATCAAGAAACAAAAGAAACAATCGTTGTTCCTGATGATGTTAAAGTAGAAGAAAAGGAAGCAATTTCTACAACCGAAATTAAGAACTTAATTAATTCATTAGAAGTTACAGGCGTTGATTCAATTACAAGTATTGATGCTAAAGCATTAGTTGATAGCACATTAGGTGAAAAAGCATTAGATGATGTTGGATTAAATACATTATTTAATTCTAGAATCATTGAAAAGACTGCTTCTAAACACATTAAAGATTCATTTGCAGATAGTAAATCTGAAACAATATTTAGACTTCCTAACAATGTTAAAGTTACTATTAATGAAGAAACTGTTACAGTTGATTATGTAGCAAACGATGTTGATAAAGAAGAAATGATTAACTTAATTAAATCTTGTAGAACTTTAGGATTTACATCTATGGAAGTTACTTCATTTACATTAGCTGATTTCTTAAATAAAGCTACTGAAGAAGAAGTTCAAACAGTATTAAAATCTAAGATTAACAGTTATAACTTAGGAAAACAAATTGAAGATAACAATAAAGAAGGTGGAATCTTCAATCAATTCTTGAAACTTCCTACTGATATGAATTGTTTCTATCTATTAAAAGACGGTGTTGAAGGTGATGTTTATCCATTCATGATTTCTATGACAAACATTTATCAAGATGAAAAATTACATAAAGTATTAGATGTATTAACAAGTGCAGCAGGCGCTTCAGAAGACATCTTAGGCGAAGATGATAGTGTTTATGAAAAATTAGCTGATAATATGACAAATGGTCGTATCTTAGTTGGAACAATTCCAAGTCTTGCAGATAAGTTTGTTGATGCATATAAAGGAGATACAAGTTTAATTAATACTGAAGATCTTCACAAAGCAATTCCTCAAGATAAAGATGCTAAATATTGGCGTGGTGAAAGAGTTACAGATGGTGAATTATATCGCTTCTTAATCGCTATGAATCGTGTATCTAAATACAATGATTTAAAGAATAAACCTACTGAATTACAAAAAGCATTAGAAGAAATTCAAGCTTCTGAAATTGTTAAAGGAGTATTTAAAGCTCCAACATTAGGATAAACCAATAGTTTATAAAATTAGTTCCTTACTTTAATTAGTAGGGAACTTTTTTTATGGGCAAATGCCAAACAATAAAAAGACTTATTTAATACTATATAGTAGTCAAGTGGTGATGATATGGAAAATGAAATTGAATTTAAACATGTTAATAAATCATTTTATTCTTTAAAAGGTGAAACCAATGTCTTGAAAGATATCAATTTCATTGTTAAAAAAGGTGAAATTGTAGCTATTATTGGCCCATCAGGATGTGGTAAATCAACCATTCTTAATTTGATAAGTGGTCTAACAATTCCTGATGATGGCAAGGTTATAACAAATAAAAAAGTAGGTTACATGTTTCAAAAAGATAACCTTTTTGATTGGAAAAACGTTTATAAAAATATAACCTTAGGAATGGAAATAAAAAAACTAAAAGTAGATGAAAAAAGAATTGATGAATTATTAACCAAATATGGTTTAATTGATTTTAAATATCATTATCCTAAGGAATTATCAGGTGGTATGAGACAAAGAGTAGCCTTGCTTAGAACTCTAGTCTTAGATCCTGATATTCTTTTACTTGATGAACCATTTTCATCATTAGATTATCAAACCAAAATAACAGTTCAAGATGATATCTATAAAATCATCAAAGAAACTAAAAAGACAACCATTTTAGTAACTCATGATATAACTGAAGCTATTGCTATTGCGGATACTGTAATAGTCCTTAGTAAAAGGCCCTCTAGTATTAAAAAAATCTATCAAATAGACTTAGAACTAAACGAAGAAAAAACACCATTAAAAGCTAGAAACAGCATTAAATTTAAAGATTATTTTAATTTGATTTATAAGGAACTTGATATCCATGAATAAGAATTTAACTAATCAAGAAAAATATGTAAAAGATTATAAACGTAAGAGATTACTTATTCATTTATGTCAAATAGGTTTAGTCATCCTATTTATTGGTACATGGGAGTTATTTTCAAGTGTTGGTATCTTAGATGAGTTCTTGTTTTCTAAGCCTTCAGCAATAGTAAAACTACTAATACAATATATAAAAAGTAAAGAAATCTTTCATCATGTAGGTATCTCATTATTAGAAACCTTGTTAGGTTTAGTTATTGGTACAAGTTTAGGTATTATCATTGCAATTTTATTATGGTTTAGTAAGACTTTAACTAAGATACTTGATCCATTTCTAGTTGTTTTAAATGCTTTACCTAAGACAGCATTAGCACCTATTTTAATTATCTTTGCTGGTACTGGTATTAAAGGTATTGTTGTAGTTGCTATTTCTTTATCACTTGTGATGACTATTATCAGTGCTTTGAATTTCTTTTTACATGTTGATGAAGATAAATTAAAAATGCTTAAAAGCTTTAAAGCATCTAGAATCCAAATACTTACCAAATTAGTATTGCCATCTAATACTAAAAACCTCTTAAGCATTATAAAAATAAACATCGGAATGTCTTGGGTTGGTGTAATTGTTGGTGAGTTTTTAGTATCTAGATTTGGTATTGGTTATCTGGTTGTTTATGGTGGTCAAGTATTTAAACTTGACTTGGTAATGATGGGTGTATTTGTTTTAGCAATTCTTGCTTATTTGATGTATCTAATCGTTACTTTGTTTGAAAAATATTATAAAAATAAACGATAGAAAGGGAAATTTATGAAAAATAAGAAGTTTATTTATCCATTATTAATTTTACTTACACCACTTAGTTTATCAGCTTGTTCTAAAAACGAAAACAAGATAACAATAGCTGAAGTAACTCATAGTATTTTCTATGCTCCTATGTATGTTGCTATTAACGAAGGTTTTTTTAAGGATGAAGGCTTAGATGTTAAAATTATAACAACTCCAGGAGCAGATAAAACAATGGCAGCCTTATTATCAAAAGAAGCCAAAATAGGTTTAATGGGCCCTGAAGCTTCAGTCTATGTCTATAATAATGGCCAAAAGAATTATGCCATTAACTTTGCTCAACTAACTCAAAAAGATGGGAGTTTTCTAGTATCAAGAGATAACTATCCTAACTTTACTTATGATGATTTAAAAGGGCATACCATAATTGGTGGAAGAAAAGGTGGTATGCCTGAAATGATATTAGAATATGTTTTGAAAAACAAAGGTTATGAAGTTGGAAGAGATGATCCTAGTAAAGAAATCCATATTCGTACTGATATTGCTTTTGATGTTATGGGTGGTGCCTTTTCGTCAGGTGAAGGTGATTTTGTAACCTTATTTGAACCAGCAGCAACACAAATGGAAAAACTTAATTTAGGCCATATTGTCTCATCATTAGGCTCAGAATCGGGAAACATTCCATATACCTGTTTTTCAAGTCTAAAAAGTTATCATAAAAGTAATCCTAAACAAATTCAAAAGTTTACTAATGCGATTTATAAAGCCTTAGTGTATGTAAATACTAATGATGCCTTAACAATTGCTAAATCAATTCAAAAAAGTTTTACTTCAAGTGATTTAGAAGAACTAACCACTGTTATTAGTCGTTATAAATCAATTGAAGCATGGCCAACAGATTTGAAATTAACTAAAGATAGTTTTGATAAGTTACAAGAAATAGTAGAACTTGCTGGTGAACTAACTAAAAGAGCGCCATATGATAAACTTGTAACAAATAAATATGTAGATAGCATAACTAAGTAAATAAAACAGCTCTCAATTTATTTTGAGAGCTGTTTTATCGACAAAATCAATAAAATTAAAATTACCGATAGAATCATTAAAATATATAAAATTTATCGATATAATCTCAATTTTTATAAATTAATTTAGGACCAATCTTATCTTTTAAAAATGATTCAAAATCTTCTGTTGTACCTTGTACTAAACATGACTTATCTAAAATATAATATTGTCTAGTGTTAGTTGTATAAATAATATAAGAATTCTTTTCAACTATAACTTTTTTAATAAAGTCATATATTACTTTAAAGCCATTTTCAAACGAATTAACTTTTGCTATTTCAAGATTCATAGCATTTTCATCAAATGTAAGTGTTACTTTTACATCATCACCAATATAAGGTGATGCTTTAGTTATTGAAAAATTGATAAACATTGATAAACCAATACAAATTGGAGTAAACAAGCAGCCAAATACAATTATAGAAATTCCAAAATTTACATCATTATTATTATCTTTAAAAACAATTGCTAAGATACCAAAAGTTATTAAAAGAAGTGACATAATAATATAAATCCAGGAAAGTTTTTTAAATGCTTTACGTTGAACTTTTTTTATGTATTTCTTATCATTAACTGTTTCAAATATAAACATAGTTATCACCTTATAATTTCTTTAATTTTTGAATCTTTTCTTTGATTTTATCATCTTTTAAGTATGAACCTGCTACTAATACATCAACCCCAGCATCAATAGCTAGTTTTGCTGTTTTTTCATTAATACCACCATCAACTTCAATTAAACACTTATAGCCACGGCTATGAATATAATCATATAAAGTTTTAATTCTTTGAGTAGCATTTTCAATATAAGATTGACCACCAAAACCAGGTTCAACTGACATAACTAAAACTAAATCAACATCTTTTAAATATGGAAGTACATATTCAAGAGGTGTTTCAGGTTTGATTGAAATACCAACCATGATTTTCTTTTCTTTGATTTTTTTAATTAAATCTAATACATCTGATTTCTTTTTATAAGCTTCTAGATGAAAAGTAATAAGATTGGCATTTAATTCAACAAATTTATCAACATATAGATGAGGATTAACAATCATCAAATGCACATCTTTAAAGATCTTAGCATCTTTAAATGTTTCACATACTGGAATACCAAACGAAATATTGTTTACAAAGACACCATCCATGATATCTAAATGTAACCAATCAGCTTTAGCATTAATAATGCGATTAACTTCTTTATTTAACTCACCAAAGTTAAATGATAATAATGAAGGGGCAACTTTAATTACTTTTTCCATTTCTTTTCACTCCTAACTTCTTTTAATAATTGTAAGTAATTTTGATAACGTGTTGGATGAATTAAACCATCGTTTACTGCTTCAATAACTTTACAATCTGGTTCATTTTCATGAAGACAGGTGTTATATTTACAACCAACAGCATATTTATCAAAATCTTTAAATATTCTTGCTAAACTTGTCTCTTCAATGTTTAGCATTAGTTTTGAAAAACCAGGAGTATCAGCAACCAAACTATCGTTGATTTGAATGAATTCAACTTCTCTAGTTTGGTGTTTTCCTCTACCTAGTTTTTTACTATATTCCCCAATTGACCGATAGTTTTTATCAATTAGGCTATTTATCAAACTGCTTTTTCCAACAGCACTTTGACCACATAGAACAACTTTTTTATGGCTCATGATTTCTTTTATCTTATCAATATTGATGTTTTCATGGGCTGAAAAACAAATAACTTGATAACCAGCAGCAATATAATTATCGATTAGGACTTTCAAGTCATCTTGCATATATTCACATTTAGAAACACAAATAACAGGTTCAATGTTTGCCATTTCGATTTGAACAATTAGTTTATCAACTAGATATGAATCAAACCTAGGACTAACTGTTGACATGATAATTAAAGCTATGTCAATGTTTGAAACTGCCGGTCGAATCAAAGAATTTTTCCTGTCATAGATTTTTATAATGTTACCATGGTTATTAGTTTTGTCATAACTAAATTCAACTTCATCACCACAAATTGGTTTCATATTTAGATTACGAAATAAGCCTCTTGCTTTAACGACATAGAGTTTATTATCAGATAGGATGCTATAATCACCAGCAACTGATTTAACAATAGTACCAATCATTTTATTTTGTACCTCTTTTTATATTTAGCATAGGCTTTATCTAAGTCATCTTTGAATTCAACAACAGTTAAATATCTAGTATCAAATGTCTTAGCACAAGCTTTATTTATAATCTTTTCAAAACTCTTTGGTATTTTTTTATTTAATTTATGAATACGTGGTAATGGTTGTAATCTATGAGCAGCTAATACTGCTAGTGCTTCACTAGCAATAAAAGGCGGTTTACCATTTAATAATTCAAACATAGTTATACCAACCGAATAAATATCAGATTGTTCAGTGTATTTACCACCACTTTGAGCTACTTCAGGATCAAGATATGTAGGTGAACAAACGATAGAATGTTCACCAGTAATACTGCCATCATATTTTGTATAAATAATAGCAGTACCAAAGTCTAGTAAGACCACTTGACCATCGTTTTTAACAACGATATTTTGTGGTTTAATATCTCTATGAATGATTTTATATTTATGAACTTCAATTAAAGCATCGCAGATTTGTGATAAGATATCATAAGCTTCAGGAATAGTTAACTTTCCCCTTTTTCTTAGTAACTCACGAGCAGTGATTCCTTTAACGAATTCCATAACAATATAAGCATGATCGTTATAAAAACCAACATCATAAACTTTAATTATATTTTTACTACTAACAGTACAGATTGTTTGGATTTCTCTTATATATCTTTGATATTGAGGGGAATCTTTAACAACTGGTTCTTTTAATATTTTAACGGCTACTGGAATGTTTAAAACTGAATCATGAGCAAGAAAAACAGTGGCAAAGCCCCCAGCACCTATTTTTGAATTAACGTAATATCTGTTTTCAATAACAAAAGGAGGCTCAAGCATTAGCCAAGTCCTCACTTTCAAGTAAAATAAAGGTAATGTTATCAGGGCCACCCATACTGTTAATCTTATTTATGAGTTCATCGCCCTTTTCAATAATTGAATCAGTCGAATTTAAAGCCTTTAGTAGTTTCTTTCCATCTAAGCAGTTATGTAAGCCATCACTACAAATAATGATGTTTTCATGTGGGTTTAAAGGAATTTCACCAATATCAACACTGATTTCTTTATTAATGCCCAAAGCATTAGTTAAAACGTGTCTCTTTGGATGGGTTTTAGCTTGTTTATAAGTGATGTAGCCACGTTGAAGCAAGGTGTTAACAAGAGTGTGGTCGGTAGTGATTTGGCTAATGTTATTAGCATCATAGGTGTAGATTCTACTATCACCAACATGAGCATAATAAAACTTTCCTTCATGACAAATAACGCCAGAACAAGTAGTTCCCATACCTACAAATTCGGGTTGTTCTTTTGCTTGATTATAAATAGCATCATTTGCTTTTTGAATGGTTTCATATAACCAAACACCAACAGATTTGATATCAGGATTACGATAAGCGTTATCAATGATTTCAATAGTCTTATTAGCAGCATAAGAACCACCAATATGACCGCCCATTCCATCACAAACAAAAGCTATAAAGTTATCTTTATCTTTTTCTTTGTAGAAATAAGCATCTTCATTACTTTGTCTTACCAAACCAGTATCTGTTTTTGCATAAATTTTCATGATTTTCCCTCGCTTTTTGCTCTTAATTGACCACAGGCTGCATCAATATCGTTACCAAATTCCCTTCTTATTGTAACATTTATTTTTTCTTTTTTTAAGATGTTATAGAAATTATTTATATTTTTTTCGCTACTACGTTTATAAATATTTTCACTAACAGCGTTATATGGAATCAAATTCACATAACAACAAGTATCCTTTAAATACGCTGCTAATTCATAAGCATTTTCGCTAGAATCATTGATTCCATCGAGTAATAAATATTCAAAGGTAACTCTTCTATTTGTCTTTGTTTCATATTCTATCAAGGCTTCTTTTAATGTTTCCATGTTATAAACATGATTTATTTTCATGATTTTATCACGGATTGTATCATTAGGAGCATGTAATGAAACAGCCAAGTTAATTTGTAGTTTTTCATTTATTAAGGCTTTTATTTTAGGCACTATACCACTGGTTGAAACACTAATATGTCTAGCACCAATTGCTAAACCTTTAGCTTCATTAATGATATAAATAAAATTCATAACATTTTCATAGTTATCAAATGGTTCACCAATACCCATAACAACAACATGAGATACTCTTTCATTAGTTTTATCTAATTCTTGTTGGGCTACTAGTATTTGACCGACCATTTCATGTACTTGTAAATCTCTTACTTTTTTAAGTAAGCCTGAAGCACAAAAACTACAACCCATGTTACAACCAACTTGAGATGAAACACAAACAGCATTACCATAGACATAACGCATGATAACAGTTTCTACACATCGTTTATCTTCAAGTTCAAGTAAAAACTTAATAGTTCCATCACTTGCCACTTGTTTTTTAACAACTTTTGGTAAATCAATACTAAAACTGCTTTTTAAAGTTTCTCTAAGTGGAAGTGATAAATTGCTCATTTTGTCGAAAGAATCGACTCTACTTTGATATAACCAACGTAATATTTGTTCACCATTATATTTTTTAAATCCTAGGTTTTCGACAATGGTTTGAAGTTTTTCAAGATTCCAATCATAAATACTAATCATTGTTATCACTATCCTTAATCATCTTAGCAATATAAAAACCATCGCTATCATGTTCAAATGGAAAGATTTGTTTTTCAACTATTAGTTTCATATCATGATGACGGCTAATAAACTTAGTGATTTGAAAATCATTTTCTTGTTTAGATAAGGTGCAGGTACTATAAACTAAAGTACCACCTTGCTTTAATAAAGCATAAGCATTTTCAAGTAGTTTTTCTTGAATTGCTACGATTCCATCGAGTTTTTCTTGAGTTGATTCTAAAAAGATATCAGGTTTTCTTCTAACAACACCAAAACCAGAACAAGGTGCATCTAATAAAATCTTATCAAAATAATTGTTTCTAACTTTGCTTGCTAGTAAGGTTGAATCATAACATTTAGTTGTAACATTATGATAACCATATTTAGTAAGACTATTATTCATAAGTTGTACACGATGTTCATGAATATCAATAGCTAGTATTTTTCCTTCATCTTTCATTAAAGATGCCACATGTAGTAGTTTAGATCCAGGTGCTGCACACATATCTAAAACTCTTTCATTAGGTTTAGGATCTAATACTAATGAAACATATTGAGATGATTCATCTTGAATAGCTATATAACCTTTTTTAAAGGCTGTGGTTTGACTAATATTTCCTTTATTAGTGTAATAAAAAGCATTTTCAAGCCAATTAGTTGAAACAAAGCCTTCTTCTTGTAATAGTTTTTCTTTGCTACAATGGTTGATATCAAGTCTAACAGTTAAAGGTGCTTCTTTTAAATTAGCATTTAAGATAGCATAAGTGTTTTGAATACCATAATATTTTTCCCACATCTTAATAATCCAAATAGGAGTGTTATAGATGATTTGATAATATTCATATTTATCTTTGAAATCTTCTAATTTAGGTTCTAGTTTTTCTCTACTTAAAGTTCTTAAAATAGCATTAGCAAAGTTAGCACCCCAAGTACCATCTAAAGACTTAGCTATATCAACAGCTTCATTAATAATGGCATAACTTGGAACCTTATCAAGATATCGCATTTGATATAATGATAACATTAATAATATTTCCATCTTAGGTTTTAGTTGTTTTTTCTTCGTAAGCCTTTGTTTTATTTCCCAACTTAGAAGTAAATAATGTTGTAAAGTTCCATAGACAATATTAGTAAGCAAAGCCTTATCTTTATCATTTAAATTGGCTGTTCTTAAAATGTTATCTAAGTCTAGATTACTATAACTTTTGTCGATAAAAACGCGACATAAACAATTAAAAGCATATTCTCTAACGTTCATAAAATTACTTCCTTTCTAGAGCATCTTATAAGTATCGATATCAAAGACAATACTACATTTTTTATTTGCTAATTCTTTATTAAATTTGTCGACTATTTCATGAAAAGATTCAATAATTAAATCTCTGTTTTTGGATTTAACTAGAATTCTTATTTTAAACTTACTGTTTTCTTTAAAGACATATGGGAAGGCTGGTCCTAGTAATTCAAATTGATTCTTTTCGTTTAAATAGGCAAAGATTTTATCACCAACTAAGATAGCATTTTCGGGTTTTTCACATAATATAGTGATTGATGATAAATACGAAAATGGGGGATAATTACGTCTATTTCTAAAGGCCATATCGTATTTAAAGAAGCCTTGATAATCATGTTTTGCTGCCATTTGAATAGCATAATGATTAGGGTTATAAGTTTGGATGATAACATTTCCTTCTTTTAATCCTCTGCCGGCTCTACCTGCTACTTGTGATAATAATTCAAAAGTAAATTCATTACTTCTAAAATCAGCTACAGCAAGTGTGATATCAGCATCAATTACCCCTACTAAGGTTACATCATGAAAATCTAAACCTTTAGCAACCATTTGCGTTCCAAGTAGGATGTTATAATCTTCTTTTTGAAACTTTTCTAGTATTTTTAAATGGCCTAGTTTGATACTTGTAGTATCATTATCCATTCTTAAAATCTTAGCATTAGGATATTCATTTTGAATGATTTCTTCGATCTTTTGAGTACCTGTTCCCATGTATAGAAAATCAGTTCCATTACATTTAGGACAAACATGGGAAAACTTCACTTCATGATTACAATAATGACATTTAAAGATATCGCCTTTTTTATGATAACTCATTGATAATTCACAATTAGGACATTTAAAAGTATAGCCACATTTTCTACATGAGACATATGGTGAATAACCTCGTCTATTATGTAAAAGAATGATTTTTTCATTGTTTTGTAACGTTTCTTTAATAGCTGTGTCTAGAGTTTTAGATATTAAAGAAACACCTTCTTTTAGAAAATCATCACGCATATTAACAATCTTACAAGTAGGTAAGGTATGTAAATTAGCCCTTTTAGTTAAATAAACTGGTAAATAAACATTTTTAGATGCTCTAGCTTTTGATTCAAAACTAGGAGTGGCACTACCAAGTACTACTTTAGCATTATTTTGTTTAGCTCTAAAGATAGCGATATCACGAGCATGATAAGTTGGCATATTATCTTGTTTATAACTTGTTGAATGTTCTTCATCTAGAATAATAATACCAATGTTTTTTAAAGGTGCAAAGATGGCTGAACGAGCACCAATTACTACTCGCGCCTTACCACTTTTAATCTTTTCATATTGTTGTTTTTTTTCAGTGGCTGATAGGTTTCCATGTAAAATTGCTATATCTTGATAAAACCATTGTTGGAATCGTTGAATAATCATTGGTGTTAATGATATTTCAGGAACTAAAACAATGGCTGTTTTATTTTGTTTTAGATAATAATCAACTAGATTTAGATAGACTTCAGTTTTACCACTTCCAGTGACCCCTTGAAGTAAATAAACTTGATGATCATCTTGAATAATTTTGTTATAAGCTGCTTGTTGTTCATTATTCATGACAAATCGATTGATTAAAGTAACAGCCTGATAATTTTTTAAATAATCTTGTACTTGTTCTTCATCAACTAATTTAACTAAACCTAGACTTTCTAATTTTTTTATAATAACTGGATTATTAAAATCTTTTAGATAAGCACTTTTTAAGATAACTAGTTTATCATAGATTTCTTTTTGTCTTTTGGTTAGTTTTTCTAATTGTTTTTCACTTGCTTTTATAACTTGAATCTTTTTTACGATTCTACCATGTATTGGCTTTAAACTTGAACTTTGAGGCTTATATTGAGGTGGTAAAATAGTTTGAATACAACTAATTAATGGAGTTACATATTCATAAGACATAAATTTAGCAACTTCAAATAAATCATCATCTAATACTTTTTTACTATCAATTATGGAGTGGATAAATTTATATTTTATCTTATCTTGTTTACATAACTCTTCATAGGATAATGAAGTATGTTTAACATCAGTTACATAACCTAAGATGTTTTGTTTTCCAAAGGGAACATAAACTCTATAACCAACATCAACATTAGCTTCATCACTAGCTAAATAAGAAAAGGAAGTGTTTAATGACAATGAACGATGTTCAACATAAACATTTAAAATTTTCATTGTGCTTCACTCCCTTTTTTCTATTTTAGATTGCTGTAATGTTTGATTATATTTGCTATTTCTTCACTTGCTTTAGCAATGGTGTTATTGATAACGACATATTTATAATCGTTTTGTAGTTTCATTTCTCTTTTAGCTTTACTTAATCTTTGTTGAATGATTTCTTCAGGTTCACTACGTCTACCTCTGATTCTATTTTCTAGTTCTTGAAAGCTAGGTGGAACCATGAAGATTGTAATGGCATCTGGACATTTTTTCATTACTTGTTTAGCTCCTTCGATTTCAATTTCAAGTAAAACATTTCGTCCAGCATTTAATAAATTTTCCACAAATGATTTAGGTGTACCATATTTATTTCCGACAAATTCGGCCCATTCTAGTAATTCATCATTTTCAATCGCTTTGTTAAATTCTTCATCAGTTACAAAAAAGTAATCTTCACCATCTTTTTCATTAACTCTGGCCTTTCTTGTTGTCATTGAAATAGAATAAGCTAGGTTTAAATCAGACATGGCCATAACTGATTCACGGATAGTACCTTTACCTACCCCGCTAGGTCCACTTAAAATAAATAATGTCCCACGTTTCATTAAAATCAACTCCTTAAAATCATTTATAAATGATTTTGTCTCTATCATTATACGAAAATTGGGGATTGTTTTCAATGAATAGATGTAAAACAAATAACTAAATCTTGAAAAATATGCTATGATGATAGTGGTGATGAAAATGGCTCTAGATTTTTTAATGTTTCATAGAATTGTAGAATTAACTAGAAAAGAAATTTTAAATGGCAAGATAACTAAAGTTAGTCAAATTTCAAGTGAAGAAATATTATTTGAAATTAGAGCTAATCAACAAAACTATTACATGCTTATAAGCACTCATCCTTTAATGCCATATCTAAATCTTATTACTAAAAAACCTACCAGTATCACAACAAGTAATAATTTAACACTATTACTTAAAAAGCATTTAGAAAACGGTAAAATAGTTAACATAAGTCAACAAAATAACGATAGAATCGTACTTTTTGAAATAGAAAATAGAGACGAATACTACATGCATAGCATTAAAAAAGTGTATGTTGAATTAATTGGTAGAGCATCTAATCTAATACTTACTGATAAAGATAATGTAATCATTGATTGTATGAAGAAGATACCAGTTCAATATAATAATCTTAGAACTTTACTTCCTAATATGACCTATGAATTACTAGAAAAACCGGCTAATTATCAAATACCTGTATCTATTCAAAATGAACTTGAATATCGCAATATAAATCTCGATGAATTAACTAAAATTGTCGATTCTAGTGACAAAATTTACATCACAGAAAATAAAAATAAGAAAGATTTTCACTTCTTTCCATTTCTAAATCTAAAAGGTAAAGTAATTGAATATAACTGGAACGAAGGAATTGAAGCTTATTATCAAGACACTTTAAATAACGAAAGAAAAAGACAAGCTACTGCTAGTCTTGAAAAAGTTATTAAAAGTGAACTAAAAAGAAACAAAGTAAAGATAAGTAAACTACAACAAGATTTACAAAATGCTATGCTTGCTGATATCTATAAATATTATGCTGATTTATTATTAACCTATGGTCAAGATATTAAAAAATTATCGAATCCAACGGAAATTTATGATGAAGAGAATAATAAAACTGTCACAATTCCAGTTGATGATAGACGAGATGTTTTTAGTAACGCAAATGCGTTTTATAAAAAATATCGTAAAGCAAAAGTGGCTCAAGAAAAAGTTCAAGAACAAATTGATTTAACTTCTAATCAAATTGATTATTTGAATTCTATTCAATATTATCTTAACAATGCTACAGGTATTGCTTTAAAAGAAATCGAAGAAGAATTAAAACAACAAGGTTTAATTAAGATTAAACATACTCCAGTTAATAAGAAAAATAAAAAGCCGGTTGAAAGAATTTATCGACCACTTCAATATTTTTATGAAGGTGTTCAAATATCAGTAGGTGAAAATAATCTTCAAAATGAATATCTAACCTTTAAAATAGCTAAAAAGAATCATTATTATTTCCATGTTCAAGGTTTTCATGGAGCTCATGTGATTGTTCATAGTGATATCTTAACTGAACCACTTATTAGAATGGCCGCCAATCTTGCTAGTTTACATAGTGAAGCTAATGCTTCATCAAGTGTAGCAGTTGATTATACTAGAGTTAAAAATGTAAAAAAAATTCCGGGAGGTAAACCCGGAAAAGTAATTATCAGCAATCAAAAAACAATCTATATTGATCCTGATAAATCAATGCTAAAGAAACTATCTTAAACCTTGTTGAGTATTTCCTGGACAAACATTTTCTTCACTTGTACTTCTTACGATTTCATAAGTGTAACAAGGAACAAAATGGTTAACAACGTGAGTTCTAACAGGGATAATTACAGGTTGGTTATAACGATGAGTGCAGTGAACTACACAAACTCTTTCAGGACAAACAATAGGAGTGCATCCGCAAGGGTTAACTGTTTGATTATTCATGTTTGTATTCATAATTTTATCCTCCTTCACTAATTAAAAATATGCTTCTATAAATAGTTAAGTTAGGATAAAACCTAGATTTATAAAAATAATAAAAAAGTTAGTTTCGACCGACAGAAACTAACCTTTTTTTAACAAGTTTATATTAGAAAATCCAGCAAGCGCCGATAATGACTAGTAGAATAAATAAGACTAAAAATAAAGCATATTGTCCTTGCATAATTATCCTCCCTTCTTACGACATTTTTTATTTATGAAAAACTATAAATTAGTATAGATAGATTGATCCGATGATAACAAGTAAAATGAATAACACTAAGATTAAAACAAAACTTGTTCCAGTTCCACCACATGTATTAGTTACAGGTGTAGTTCCACAAGGGCAATTACATGTTTGATTGTTCATAGTAAACCTCCTTTTGTCTTTCTATGATATACTATGAACATTTTTAATTTTTTGACACAAAAAAATACCCACACAATGTGCAGGTATTAATTTAAAAATTATTATTTGATTACTTGATTACTTTTCGAAAACGAAATTGAATGTTTCTTTTTCTTCAACAACTGTAACGTTTTTAGTATCAGGAGCAGTTTGTTTAATGTAATTTTTAACGATTGCTAAACTTGCAACGATATCACTTTCATCTACGCCAGCTTTTTGTAAAAGAACAAGCTTAATTTCTTTTTCAGTATGTTCTTGACCTTCATAGAACCAATGAAGTTCATTAGGTTCGCTAACTTTAACTTCATCTTTTTCTTCTGGTTGTTCTTTTTCAACAAATTCAGGTTCAGGTTCCTTTTCTTCTGGTTCAGGTTGTTTTTCTTCTTCTTGTTTTTTAGCTTCTTCAGCAGCTTTTCTTTCTTCTTCTGCTCTACGTTTTTCTTCAGCTTCTCTTTGTCTTTCTTCAGCCATAGCAACTTCAGCAGCAGCAGTAACTGCAGCAGCAGCATCAAAAGCAGCACCAACATTTTCGTCTTCTACTTCAATTGCTTCGGGTTTTGGTTGTAATTCAAAATAAGGTTTGAAAGTAACAACATAGTGTTCAGGAACTACTTCTACTTGTTGGGTAACAAGGTTAACTTGTTCCTTTGCCATTGTTTTTCTTAATTTAAATACACCAAAGTTAGCAATTTTAAGCGCATCTTCTTCTGAAATGTTTTCTTTTAAACAATCAAAAATAAAATCATAATAATCTTTAGCGTCTTTTTTAGAACATCCAAGTCTTTCAACAAGAACATTAACCCAATCTTTTTGTTTTAACATGTCTAATCCCCCTATTCGAGCCCATTATAGTATAAAAACCGTGTTTTGTCCAACATTTTTTCAAATTAAAAAGAAATCCTCGAAAATATTTTCGAAACTAAATTTTATGTGATTAAAAAACCATAAAATTACAAAAATAAAAGAGGGGATATATATTATATATATATTTTTGTTAAAAAAATGTTGATTGTAAAAGCGACTTATGCTAAAATTATTTTCGCGATGTTAAAAAGGAGGTCTTTTCTCTGATGAAAAAGAAATTAACACCATTAGCCTTCCTTCTTTGCTCAGCCTTACTTGCTGCAGGCTGTTCTAAAAAAGAAGTTAAGGTTAAAAAAGAAAACGGCAATTATGTAATTTATTCAATTACTGTCGATGGAAAAAAACAAAATTTTACAGCAGATGATTTACTAGATGAAATGCTTGATTCTCAAGTTGCTACAACAAGACTTTATAACGAAGTGTCTAGAAAAGTATTTGCTTTAGCAGCAGACAAAACATTAAGCGGCTCAGCTATTAGTGAAATTAAGAAAGTTGCAGAAGATAAAGTTACAGACTTTAAAGCAAACGTTAAATCACAAGCTAAGGAACAAGGTATTGATTATGATACTTATCTTGAAACTTCATTAGAACAAGAAGGCGTTAAAACTCTTGACGAACTTGAAAAACTATATGTTGATCAAGAAAAGAAATCAAAATATCTTGAAGACTATGTTGAAGACAACTATGACTATTTCCTTGAAAAGTATTTAAGCGTTTATACACCTTTCCAAGTAAAACACATTTTAGTAGCAGCAAACACAGCAGATAGTCAATTCACTGATGGAACTATGACTCCAGATAAAGCTCGTCTTTTATTAAAAGTCATCAGACGTTTCATGAGTGGTGAAAAATTTGCAACTATCGCCGATTTAACGGATGATACTTCATCTAAAGATAATGGTGGTATTATGCCATTCAACGAAGGACAAAATTATGTTAATGAATTCCGTTTTGCTCCTTACATTCTAGCTTTAAATGAAAAAACAGGCGATGAAAGACTAAAACTTGCTCAACAATTACATTTAATTGACAAAGATTTAGACTTAACAGATGCTGAAGATAAAGCTAAAGCAGAAGAAGATTATCAAGAATTAAGAATTGATTCCGTTTATGAAAAAGGCGTTAGTGCTATCAAGTTAACAGACATTCTTGAACTTGAAAAAGAAGTAACTGCTGAAGATGTTGGCGCAAGCTTCTACTACAAAGATGATGGAAGCAAGATTACTAGTATTGATACTCCAACCTATGCTGAACAAGTTTATGAATTACCTAAAGGCGTTCAAGAAGGCGACGAAGAATACTACGAAGAATACGAATTAAAGAGAAACGAAATCTTTAACAACACATTGAATACTCACCAAGTTAAATACATCTCACTTGAAGGTGCAACTGGTGTAGCTGATAATGCAAAAGCAACAGTTAAAATCAATGGCGTTGATACTCAAGTTCTAGCTGATGATAAAGGTAATCCTATTTATGTTGTTTATGCTTCTACTGGTATTCATTTCATGGTAAATGTTTATGATTACATTAAAGAAGTAAGTGCTGAAGGTGGATTTGAAAAAGTTAAATCATTCTTCACTTTATTTGATAGCTCATCTAGAGACAACAATCTTACAAAATATAAAGATACTTATATTGGTCAAAACGAAGCTTATTTGAAACGTGATAAACTTGAAAGCAATAGTGATACTTTACTAGCTGCTGTTCAATCTTATGTATCACCACTTGAAGAATATGCTTTCAATGAACTAGTATATGTTGATAAAGAAATTACAATTCAATTCCGTAATGAAACTGAAGAAAATCAAACTCTTTATGAAAATGTTCAAAAATATGTTGTAGATCGTATTGAAGCCGGCGACGACAGTTTCTATGATGCATTAGGTACTTCATTCGATACATATATTTCTAAACTAGAAAGAGAACTTGAAGCAAAAGTTGCGTTTGCTTCACAAGTAAAGGAATAGAGGTGACTAATAATGAAAAAAAGTAAATTATTATTAACTAGTTTATTATCTCTAGCATTAGTAGTCACTGGTTGTTCTAAAGAAACTACTAAAGTTAATGAAGGTAAAACTCCAGTTGGTACTGTAAATGGTACTGATAAAGATGACAAACCTGTAAAAGAAGAAACTTATAGTAAATTACAAGATTTATATGAAACTTTAAAGACTTCTTCTGGTGGTTCAGTAGCTCTTGACTACTTACTAAAAGAAATCGCTAAAAATGAATATAAATATGTAATGGAAACTGAAGATTCTGCTAAGACCTTTGAAGAATATGGTATTAAAGCATACCGTACTAAAAAAGCATTTTTAGAAGACATCGAAGATAATTTAGAAACTCAAATTGATAGCTCAAATTATGAAAATAAGAGAGGCAAATTTGATGAAGACAAATTCGTTGAATATGTTGAAGACGAAGGCTACACAGTAGACAAAGAAGAAAATAGTACTCATAAATATGAAATCGATGTTGAAGGTTTAACTTACAACTACGATGAATATATTGATGAAACAATCGTTCCTGATTTATATCTAAATTATTTATATGAAGATTATGTATTAGGAGTAAGTAAATATTGGACAACAATCCGTAACCAATATGGAATTCAAATGCAAGTATTGAAGTTTGAAAACTATACTACAGCTCAAAACTCTGCATTCAGTGAATCTTTACGTGCTGATGTTAATGCTGTTTTAACAGGTGCTAATAAAGAAGCATCATTTACTTTCAACAAATCAAACAATGCATTGTATTCATTTACAACATCTGATTCAGATGATAACTTAATCGTATTTGAAGCTCCATTAAGTGGAACTGTACTTCGTTACACAGTTTATAAAAATAACGAAAAGATTGATAAAGTATTAGATGCTTTATATGATCGTGAGATTTCTCGTTTATCTGACTGGAGACAAGGTCTTACTGGTTCTAAAGTTTATGATGATGCAGGACAAGAAATCACTTATAGTTCAGTAACTGCAACTGAAGGTGGTGCTGAAGTACTTGAATCATATGAAATCAATAAAGAAACTACTCCAGATGATGAAAAATTCTTTGAAGCCATCGAAAAGATTTCAATTGCTAGAAAACTTTATGTAATTGATACTGAAGTTGCTATGGCAAGAAACTATGACTTAAAGAATGAAACTTATGAAGCTTACCGTCCATCACAAAAAGACAACGCTGAAACATTTGCATCAACTTATTCTAGTTCAAATACTAGAACAATCAAAGAAGGCGCAAGAGTTTCTAAGATGTCTGCTGAAGATTTAAAATATTATGAAGAAAATCAAACTTATACTAGAGAAACTTATGGTAGCGTAATTCCTAGTGCTATTAGTGCATTACGTGGAACTAATACAAGAGAATTAATGGAAAACCTAAAGTCAATCAATGGTGTTAATTATCTATTACCTAACAAGGAAGACTTAGATACTCCAATTTATGCTGATGGTGACTATTATTATGTAGTTAAAGTAAACGGTTATTATGGTTACTTTGCATCTCAAGACTACCAAGAAGGTAGTGGTGAAGAAGCAATCACAAGAACTGCTACTCAAAACTCACCTAACTATCAAATCGAAGCTTTCCAAGAAGGTGCTTATACAGTTTATAAATACAACGAAGAATCTCATAGATTTGTAGCTGAAGAAGCAAAAGTATCTTATGATTCAACATTTAATTCTACAGAAGCTGCTGATGCTAAAAAAGAATGGGATAGCATAATTGATATGTGTCAAACAATTGCTAACAAGATCTTATCAAATACTCATAGAACTGAAGCAGTTGTTGAAATCTTCAAGAAATATAAACTAGAAATCAACGATCAAGAAATTTACGATTACATCGAAAATTCTTATCCTGATTATTTCGAAGACTAATAGTTAACTTAAAAAGGAAATAGCGATATTTCCTTTTTTTTGAAAGGAAATTTAAAATTATGGATAATTGTATCTTTTGTAAAATAATACGTCATGAAATTCCTTCATATTGTTTATATGAAAATGATGATGTTATGGCTTTTCTAGATGTTAATCCAACATCATATGGCCATTGCTTAGTAGTTTGTAAAAAACATTATAAAAACATCACAGAATGCGATAAAAAGACGCTTGACGCGATGATTGAAGCAGTTCAAGCTATTTCTAAGGCTTTGCTTAAAACTTATGCCTGTGGCCTTAATGTTTTATCTAACATTAATGAAGTGGCTGGCCAAAGTGTGATGCATGCTCATATTCATCTAATTCCTGTAAACAAAGATGGTAACAAAGCTAATATTCAGTTCAATGAATTAAAAGATGTACCATTAAAGGAAATATATGATAATATCATAAAGAATATATAATAATATATATACCCAGTGAAACGAAAGCGCTGGGTTTTATTAAGCTTTCTTGCCGTTTATTCGATTATACCGATAAAAAATAATGAAAACCCGTCATTTTTTGACTGGTTTTAATATTATCTATAACGATAGAATGTTCTACCTTCAAGGGCAGGTAATTTATTAGTAAAGCTATCAACTTCAACAGTAGTCAAAGCTTTATTAATCATGGTGATTCTTGAATCCATGTTATCTATTAAATAAAGCACTTCAGCTTCTAAGATTTGAGGAAGTACTGGAGATCCATATTCAAGTTTTCCATGATGTGATAGTACCATGTGTTGTAATAAAGTAGGAATATTAGAAGTGATGTTATGTTTTTTAGCTGCTTCTATGATATCGGTTTGGATAATTGAAATATGGCCTAGTAGTTTACCTTTAGTAGTGTATTCACTAATAATAGGGCCACTTATTTCAGTGATTTTACCAATATCATGTAAGATGATACCGCCATATAATAAATCTCTATTAATTGTTGGATATAACTTAGATATTTCTCTTGCTAGTTTTAACATACTTACTTCATGATGAATCAAACCACTAGTGTATTCATGATGATTGCTTTTAGCAGCTGGATGATAAAGAAATTCATCATAATATTTATTTAACACTTCATTTACAATTGTTTTAATTTCATTATCTGTTATGTCATTTATGAATTGTTTTAATTCAGTTTCTAATTGAATTGTTGAAACAGGGGCTTCCATGATTAATTCTTTTTGATTAACTGGTCCTTTGATTTCATCATAATCAATGATCTTAAGTTGTAATTGTCCTTTATAGGAAATAGGACATACTAACATTGATAAAACATTTCCTACTTTAAAAGCTTTAGCATCTAATTCACTAGCATCCCATTTTTTAGCATCTATTTTACCTGTACTATCTTGTAATACAATGTTTAAATACATGCTTTGGTTGTTAGTCATGCCTTTAGTGCATTCGGTTACAATACATAAGATTGTATCTTGTTGGTTTTCAACTAAATCTACTATTTTACTCATAATCTTCCCCATTTCCTACGATTTTTTTAACATCGTCTACATTATAGCCTTTATTTACTAATTTTGATATAATTTTGTATTTATTTTTTTGATTTGTTTTTAATATTTTTTGATAGTCTTTAGCTAGATTATCTAAATCACTATCAAATGATGTTTGTTTTAAACAATCAGTTATTGTTTTTTCATTGAAGCCCTTAGCATATAAGTTTTGTTTAATAGTATAAATTAAGACTTTGGTAGAACAATGCTTAGTTCTTTTTAATTTATCGATATAACTTAAAACATAATCTTTGCTTTCGTTATAATCTAACATGGCTTCTTCAACTAGATTAGAAGGTATTCTATGACTGATTAGAAAACTTTTAAAAGCTTTACTACCTTTTTCTTGTTCAAATAACTCTTTATGGTATTGTATAAAGCTTTTATCATCTAGATAACCATCATTTAGGAATTGTTCAATGATTAATGAGATATCTAGTTCAGATATTTCATTATCCATTAAAAGATTCTTTAAATCATTTCTTGAGATATCTTTGTTGAAGATTTTCTTATAATTAGGTTTTAATACTTCATAGGCATTGATAAAAGCCATTAGTAAACGATATTGGAAATCATTCAATGTTTTTCCAACATAAGGAAGTAAGACTTGATAAATATATTCATCACATAAATATGATTTTTTATTTATCTTTATTTGAATACTACCCTTGTTAACTTTTACATAATCAATTGTATATGCCATAGTATCGACCTCAAGGTCATTATACTATATTTTGTTATCAATTTTAATGTTTTTAGTTAAATTATATTTTTTTCTTGGATTGTAGAAGATGACTACTAGGGCACCTAAAATAAGCCCTAAATAAAAGGTTATCGAACGCCAAACAAGTAAAGAACTATTGATATCAATTGAACTAATTTGATTGTTAAAAAAGTTAGAAAATAGATAATTATATGATAGTTCAACACCAACGCTACCACCAGGAAGAGGAACAATTCCTGATACTAAACTAATAAAAGATGATAAAGATAAACAATCGATGAAATGTTTTTTATCAATTGGACTATTAATGGCATAAAAACAAATATAAGGTATTGAATAGTAAATAAAAAACCTTAAAAACATTAAAAATAATAATAAGAATATTAACTTATAATTAGTAAAGATATGTTTGATGTTTTGTCTAGTAGAAACTAGTTTTTTATCAAATACATTATGAGCTTCATCTTCGTTTTTAATTATCTTTAACTTAAATAATAAATGAATAATTTTATGAAATAATTTCTGAAATATTTTTAGATATGCCACTAGTATTAAAAGAATTGATAAACTAGATATCAAGATAAAGCTTACAATCAAAACAAATGATAAGTTAATAGAATTATTACTAATCATATTGTTAAGATTCTTATAGTTATATATAAGTGAAAACAAAGCAAATGATAATAAACAAAACTTATAAAACAAAAAATGGATAAAGACAATGCCAATACCATTTTCAATCTTAATACCTTGTTTTTTAAATAAATAGACTTGAAATGGTTGACCACCACTAGCAAGTGGGGTAATACCATTAAAGAAAACATTTCCTTGTTGATTGATTATACCCTTACTTAACTTATATCCTTTTTGAAATGAATTAGCAATTAGAGTAAGGATTAAGCCATCAATAAAAAAGACTAGAAGCATACAAATAATGGAAAAAATAACATATATATGACTAGCTTTACTTAAGACCTTTATGATGTCTTTATAATCTTTTCTAAAGACTAAATATAACGATAAGACAGTAAAAACAGTTAAGAACATTAATTTTTTAACAATTTTATATTTTTTTCCCATTTGACCGCCTCTTTTTCAATATTAGTATATTCAAAAAGACTTAAAAACATTAACCTATTATTTCCTTTTAAGGTAATGTCTAAATGATATAAATTAAAAGTGATTAGAATTTGTTGATTATTAGCAAATATTGTCGTTTCTATCGATAAATTTTAAGTTTTAAGGTCTTTTTAAGAAACTCTAAAATTTAACTATGAAAACCATGAAACCGAAACTTTATTATTTTTACAAGTAAAAATAATAATTTGACAAAAAAAGTTTATAGTGCTATATTTTTATCCGGAAAGGGGCTTTTATTTATGAAAAGTTTTAGAAAAATATTATTAAGTGTAGTTGTATCTGCAGCTATGGTAGTTGGACTTACAGGCTGTGGAGAAAAAGAAAAAGCTAAGCAAATTAAATCAGATGAAGTTGTTCAAAAATTAACAAATAGCATGGCAGCTATCAATCCATCTACTGGCATCTCTATTTCTGGAAGTCAATCAACTAAATTTGGTGCGATTGTAGATGATTCAGATTTCAGAGTTGATATGAAAACAAATCAAATAGGTGATATTGAAGCTGTTTATGTTAAAACCGAAATGTTACCAGGCTTTGATATGGAAGCTTATAGTGACTATACAGCATCATATGTAAATCTTGATGGTTTCAAATATGCTAGTATGCCCTTATTAAAACCTGAAACTAGTACGCAATCTGCTGTTGATCCATCTTCTTCAAGTGAAGAAGTGGTACCTACACAACCAGATTTTGAATCATTATTCTCATTCTATAAAGTTAACGAAACTAGTTATTATGTTGTAGCTGAAAATGATGGTTTAACTTCTATTAACCTTATGATTGCTGGTTATTTAAATAGCTTACAATTAAATTTCTTAAAAGTTACTTTAAATAATTTTAGAGTTGACTTAAAGTTCACTAAACAAAACGTTGTTAGCAGTTTCAAATTAGATGCTGCTGGTAAAGTTGAAGCAAATCAAAAGGCTGCTGATATCGTATTAAAAGCAGACATCAATTTAAAAGATAAAGTTACAATCGCTGCTCCAGCTGATAAAATAAGTTATTTACCAGCTGATAAGATTATGGAAACTGTATTAGCTGAACCTATTACAACAACCATTACTCTTGATGTTAAATCAGTATTACCTACAGCAACTCCTGCTCCTCAAGCAGCAGCTGGTGAAAGTGAAACAAGCAATGTATTTGAAGGTAAGACAGAAATTGAAATCAAAGTTGAATTAGAATCAATTCCAGTAAGTGCTACTGAAAGTATGAAATCTCCTAAGATTTCTATTACTTTTACAGAAGATACTTTACAATTAGGTACTTTAATTTCTTCAATGATTAGCTTAGGTACACCAGTAAAATCAATTGTGTTTGGTATGTATGTTGATACTACTAATCCTCAAAATAGTGGTATTGCATTAGTAATTAGAGACGCAAGTGATAAAGTTTTACTTCATATGTCTTTAGAAGAAATTGTTACTTTTCTTGAAACTTTTGCACCATCTGATGGTAGTACTTCTGATTCATCTGGAGAAAGTGAAGAAGAAACACCAGAAACACCTGAAGAAAAAGCAGCAAGAATTATGTTAATTGCAAATGTTATCACATCAGTTCTTTTCCCAACTTCTGCAACAATCGAAGATGGAAAAATTGCTCTTTCAATTGAAACTGGTACTTTATTATCACAATTATTAACTGGCGCATTTGCTTCATTATCTAATATGATGATTGATAATTTAGGCGGTAGTCTAGCAGTTAAAATTCCTGATAGCACACCATTAGAAAGTTATGATTATGCAGCATTTAAAGCATTAACTCAACAACTTGCATCAATCCCTATGGTTGCAAATGTTGATAAACTTGGTGATTTCTTTGCAAGTTTACCTTTAATTGGTTTTACAGGTGCTTCAATTAACTTTGAATACACTGATGGTGTTCAATTTGGTGTGGCATTAACTGGAACTAATGGTTATATCAAGTTAAATGTTGAATCAGATTGTCCTTTAAACAAACTTATGGCTCTTGCTATGGTTTCTGGAAGCACTGTTTCTATTGCATAATTAATAAAAATATAGAATTGCTTAGTTAAAATTTTAAATGGAACTGCATATATGATGTGGTTCCATTTTTTTAATAAAAATTGCATTTTTTCTTATTTTTTCTTGTATAAAGATAGCAAAGATGCTATATTTTTTTTAGAAAACACGGGTTTTTGATATCATAACCATATAAGGAGGGAAATTATGGCTGATAAAACAAAAGCAGAACTAGAAGATGCTATTCAAAAGAAATTATTATCTAATCCGATGTACGACTCTTTAGTCCAATACTTTAAACACTTTGCACCAGGCGGAAAAATTGCTTCAGTTTATTTTAGTGAAGACATTTCATGTCTTGTATGTGGTATAAAATATGGTGCAGTACATTTATATTTTGATGTTTATGTAGAAAATACCGGTGCTATTAATACAATGGTATTTGATTTTAGAGAAGTCTTTGATCACTTAGTTGCTAAAGTTGAAAAACAAGATCATGGCTATGGTTCAGATTTTGAAACATTTGTTTATGATATGATTCGTCAAACAGGTTTTGAAGGTCGTAATCTATGTTTGTTTAAAGAATATCAAGATCAACAATCAGATGATAAAGAAAAATATTGTGCACTTGGTGTTTGTTTAATTGATTATGAAGATTCTGAATTTAATCCAGTAACTCCATGGGCAGGTGTTTTAAACAAAGTGCTATATGCTCTAGATGCTTTAACTGAAAATGAATTCAACAAACTTAAAAAAGAAGATGTTGATAGAGCTGGAACATTTTTTGCTTTACCTTATTGGTCAGCTATGATTGCTGGTTATGTAGCTATATTAGGTGGAATTTTATTAATTGCTGTAAATAAAGCATGGCCTGCTTTTCTTAATTGGATTTTAGGAATTATTTTAATTCTTGCCGGACTTCTTTGTGGACCTAACTTAACTTGGTTTATTTTAAGACATAATAAGGAATATCGTACAACTACCGGTGATGTTGAAAAAGATTTCATAAAGCCTTCAAAATTTATTTTTACAACTCTTGAGGACTAGAAAATGATTAAAAACAAAAAAATATTTTTATTTCTTATACCATTATTAGTTTTTCTAAGTTCATGTAAAAAATTAAATTCTGAATCATCTTTAACACAAGTTATTTTTACTATAATTGGTTGGATATTATTGATTGCTTTAATTGATACTGTTGTTGATATGATAGTCAATTTCTTTGCAATTAAATTCCCATATATTTATTTTCCAATTATTTTAGTCTTTGCCTTACTTATGTATTTTAAACCATTTCCACGTTTATTTGGTTTTGATTGGGGATTTATTTTAGGACATGCTATCTTACTATTTATTATGATTCCTAGACCTTCTGATTTTGTAGAACATTATACAAGAATTACTTATCAATATGATATTACAATTGGTGACTTCTTTGAAACTTCAAGAAAAGATATTAAACATACCATTTCCGGTGCTTGTGTAAAACTTGCTATTGTTGGTATCTTATTATGTGTCTTTTATCTAGTACCATTCTTATTCTTTAACAAGAATAATGCAATTTATGAACGTTGGATGTTAGTTGCTCCATTAATTGTTGAAGCAGGATTTGCAGGAATTTATAGTCTTCTTGGTTTCTATCGGTTAATTAAATATCATAGATAAAATTGTTTAGTTAAAATTTTAAATAGAACTGCATATATTGTGGTTCTATTTTTTTTAAAAAATACTACTATAGAATGCTATGCATTCTCTTTTTTTTCAAAGAGGCCGCCTATGCAAAAATAAAAAAATACATTGAATTCAGTACTAAGTTTTGTTACAATTCTACTTCAGATAGAGTTTATGATAAAGAAGTCAATAAGTTAAGTGGAGAAATCGTTGATTTACACTTTATCATTGAAAAAGATGGTTCAGGTTTAACTATGCATTTTAAAGCACCAGAAAAAGGTTCTACTACTCAATCATTTAAATTAACGAAAGAAGCATAATCTACTATGAAACGTAAATATTTATTTGTAAGCATTTGCTTTCTTTTTCTAGCGGCTTGTAATCAATCGACAAAAAACAGTCAAAGTTCAAGTCAATTGTCATCTCAATCGGAAAGTTTATCGTCTTCTCCTTTTATTAGTGATTCATCAAGTGGGACAGAAACACCATTTATAACTTCACAAGAAGCACAATTATTAGTGATGAATGCTGGTTCTGTGGATGTAAATTATGCTAAAACATCCACAGTAACCTTACTTGCTACAGGAACAGACAATGGAATTCCTTATACTCAAGAGATGAATAGTAAGTATACGACTTATCAAAATGATATTACGATTGGAAATGGCGAGGTACATCATACTGTTCATGAAGTAACAGGAGATGAACTCTATGAAGACACTTTCGATGAAGTCAATATAATTCGTAATTCTTATTTAATTGAAGCCATTGTATATAAAAATCATATGTTTCAAGATTCTACTAATCAAACAAATTTATTTAGTGGTAGTGATGTTGGAACAATGAGTGAAAATTTCAAATATGCCCAAGAATTAGTTTCTTGTGGTGCTGGTAGTAAAGCCTATGAAGACTTCTACTATGCTTATACCATTGGTGCAGCAATTACATATGATGCCGCACAATATAGCAATCGATTAGTAATGAATTTTTATGCCGAAGCAGAAAATGAACAATCAAATCAAAAATATGTAGCGACATTTAGTTATGAATTTGATAGTAAGGATCATGGTTTTTTACAAAAATATGTTTCTGAACAAGCTTTTTATAGTTTAGATGCCTATGAAGCTGCAACGAATAAAGATGAATTAACACCAATTGATTATTCTTTAGAAACCAATGAAATTACTTCAGGTACTTTAGAAGTCTTTGATGGAGATTATCCAATCAATATTAATTCATCTTTTGTTCAAAAAATCACTTTAAGTGCTGCAACAACAACTATAGAAGTAGGAGAAACACTAGCTATTCGAGCTGTTGTTGAACCTGAAAGTGCAGTCAATAAATCTTTAATCTTTACCAGTACGAATGAAAATGTGGCAGTAGTTACGAATGATAGCACAGGAACAATTAGAGCCTTAAAAGAAGGTACATGTGATATCATTGCTACAAACATTGAAAGTGGTATAGAAGGTCGTATTACCATTACTGTTATAAAACCACAAGTTCCAGATACTGGAAGTGATGAAAGTAAAACTGATTTAAAAGTAGCTTTAGACAAATCTTTATATCAAGTTTTATCTAGAGCCATTTATTGTGCTGGAGCCGGTGAATCATCAGGGGTTGGTGTACTTATTGATGATAGTAAAAATCTTAATAGTATTTCTTTATCTACCATTGAATTAGCTAAATTTGCCTACAATGCTAAAACAAGAGTTGCTTCTTATGTTGCTGAAGATATACAAACTCGTTTATCTCGAGTTATTCCTCTTTTAGATAATGGCAATGAACTTTTATCTAATTATTATGGCTTTGTAAATAATAAATATGTTTATTATCAAACAATTGAAGGTTTTGAAATTCATTTGGCTACCGATAATACCATTGATTTTATTGATGTTGTGGTTAGAAACAATTCTTTTTCACCTACAGTTAGTTCTTCTAAATTTGCAACGTTAACCGATGAAAACATTATTGAAGAATTAGGAGAATGTCCAATTAACAAATGGGGAACTGTTCATATTTATTATGAATCTGAAGGATTTGTGTATCCAGATGAATAAGAAATTTATTGGAATTCTAGCACTTTTATTGTTAAGTGCATGTAATACAAATAACAATAGTTCTTCTTCTAATAGTACTAGTAACAGTTTGTCTTTAAGTATCGATTCAAGCAATAGTTCTTCATCAACATCAGATGGAAATGTCACTTCTTCATCAAGTAGTTCTTCATATGTATTACAAGAATTAGATAAACAAGAAGCAATTAATGCTTTGCAATCAGCTATTCAATATGATACAGATGTAGTTTCTTTGCAAGTTAGTCAATATTATATTCATCAAAGTTATTATCAAAGACAAAATTCTACGATGACTGCTTATAGCAATCAACTCACCTTAGAAAATGGTACGAGTACAACGACTTATTTTTCAAATTATAGTAAGATTGAATCTACTTTTTTAGAACAACGTTTTTATCAAGACGATACTTATTATAAAATACGTAAATTTCAATCTCCTGGTTATATGAATCAAGCCTCAAAAAGCCAAGTTGATGAACAAACAGCAATAAGCTTATTAAATATTGGCCAAGCAAAAGATGCTTATACGACTTATCAAAACTTTGCAAATGCTAAGACTTTAACATATGTTGGTGAAGTTTTAGAAGATGATCTCAAATATGTTCGTTTTATTTCAGTAGAAGAAGATACAATTGATTATGCCTATGTTTGTGCCTTAGAATATCGAATTAATTCTTTAGGCCAACTGATTGATTTTTATTCTACTGAAGGCTATTACGATTCGTATTATGCCTTGGATTATGATGTTAGTACCATTCGTAAGCATGGACCTTCTTCTTATGGTGGTGGTGGAACCACTTTTGAAGTAACAAATTTTGTTTATGGTAACAAAACTATGTATACAGAAAAACTACCTTTTCCAATCGAAGAAAACTTTGTTCAAACAATTGGCTTTGATAGAGAAGTTTTAGAAATCAGTATTGCATCTTTGCCTGAAGATCAAAAATACATTGATTTATATGATTATCTAGTTGTTACACCTACAGGTAGTTTAAATACTGGATGTCCTATTAATAATATTGTTTTTGAATCTTCTAATCCTAATGTTGCTTCAATTGGAAATAGAAGTTCTACTGATGGACATTATTTAGATATTAACCAAATCGGTGAAACCGATATTAGTGCAAAAGATTTAATGACACAAGCTGTTTCAACAAAATCTTTACATATTGTGATTTCGTAAATATCAAATTAATATAAAAAAATAGCAAGAATCAGTTTAGTTTGTTTTGATTTCTTGCTATTTTTGTTTCAAATAATTGTTTTATTTATTAAGAATTTTTTTGATCACAGGATATAAAGCCTTACTCATACGATAGAAGCCAAGATCAGTTGGATGTAAACCATCAACGCTACTTTCATCAAAGTCTTCTTTACCATATAGTTTATTTCCATCATAGAAATAAATGTTTTTATCTCCTTTACGTTTTAGTTTAGTAACTAAATTCTTTTGGAAATTAAACACTCTATTTCTAGCCACTATTTCACTTTTAACAAAGACATAGTTAGAAAAGAATGGTTTAGTTATTACAAGAATTGGTACAGTAGGATAAGTACTTCTAAGAATTTGAATAAACTCTTCCATATATTTTTCTAGATGTCCGGTACAACCACCATTAGCTTCATAATCTAAGATAAACATACCAACTTTATTAATCTCAGTCATTAACTTAGCCATAATAGGTTCACCTAGTCCTGAACCAGAAAAACCAAGGTTTACAAATTCAGCATCTAGCTTACGGCTTAAAATATTGGTATAAGCCATTCCAGGACGACAAGCACATCCCCCTTGAGTGATACTAGTGCCATAGACTACAATCTTTTTAGGATAACTATGTTTAATAGGTTCTTTTACAAAGGCATCTTTTTCAAGACCAATTAAGACTTCTTCAACGCCCATATAAAGAGGGAAGTTTAACACAAAGTCTTTAACACCTGGAAAATCTGAATTGAAGATTTGAACTTGGTATTCAATAGAACCATAAGCAAAATTAGTGGAAGTAAAAAAATGATAATTAGCTTCATTTTCGTATTTATAATACAAATCAAAGCCACATTGACCAGTTGCTGGCATATGAGACATATTAGGGCGGTCTCTTAGTTTTACTTTAACAACGACTCTATTTGAGTTAGATTTAAATCTAACTTGACCACCAGCAGTATGACTAGCAAGCCAATAAACAGCTTCACTTACATCATTTTTACAATCTTTTGGTAATCTGAAGTATTCTTTTTCTTTACTAAACCAAGCAAGTCCTTCAATAACAAATGGTTTTTCTTTGATGTCATAATAATTGAATTGTTCATCACTAAACTTATGAGCAATCATGTTCTTATCGTATTTTTCTAACTTAGACATATTTCTTTCATTTCCTTTCTATTTCTTTTATATACATGGAAAAACTATAAGGATTGATAACAATATTAGAACTATATACCTCATCTCTTATAGGACCATGTTCACTACAAATGAATTTAAAATATTGATAGAAATTATAATGACTAGTATTGTTAGTAGGATTTATAAACATTATTAATTCATCGATTCCATCGATATCTTGTAAATCTTTATAAAATATTTTTACGATTTGATTATCTAATATTTGATAATGGAAATGTTTTTCAATTTCTTCTTTAGAATGTAATGAAAAGACATTATATTTTTTACGAATTCTAATAAAACCTTTCAGGGCTAAACAATTTTCAAAATAAGTGTCAACTAGTTTCCAATCAATAGCATTGATATGGTCATCTAGATTATAGGAATTAGTGTTACCTTTTTTAGTTCGATGAAATTCACAACCCATATGTAAAAAAGGAACACCAAGGGAAAATAAAACACTACATAAAGACATTAAGACAATATTATTTTTAGTACTAGCATCTAAATCTTCATTAGATATTTCAAGTTTATCATGTAAAGTGGCATTATCGTGACATTCAATATAATTAATGCTTTGTCTAGCGTCTTTAAAATAATTATCAAGGCTACCTTTCATAACATTAACCATTTGATAAGCTAAGTCTAAATTACCATTTACATAACCTTTTTCTTTTAAGGCTCTATCAAAACTTTTACCTTTAACAGTTTCTCTAAAATAATCATTAAAGAAAGCTATTGGATATAGTTTATTAGCATTCAATAAAGTGGCTCTTTTAGCTTCGTTTAGTAAGGTTGGCATATTCCAACCTTCACCATATAAAATAAAACTAGGATTGATTGCCTTGCATTCATTATAGATAGTTTGAATGGTATCGATATCAAGGATTCCCATTAAATCCATTCGATAACCATCAACATGATAATCCTTAACATAACGAATTGCCATATCAACTAAATATTTCTTTCCCATTTTGGTATTAGAATCATAATCATTACCACAAAAACTACCGTTAGAAAGGACTAATTTATCATCAACTTGAAGAAAATAATAAGGTGTTATTTGATTTAGTATATTTTCATAGGAATAATAGAAATGATTAAATACTAAATCTAATACAACTCTGATATTTCTTTTATGTAAGGCTCGAATCATTTGTTTTGCTTCAATGATTCTAACATATGGATCATTAGGATTAGTTGAATAACTACCTTCTAGACATGAATAACTTGCTGGATCATAACCCCAATTATAAGTTCTTTTTTTATCGTTTTCATCGACAGTTATAAAATCAAGAATAGGCATTAATTGTAAATGAGTAATGCCAAGAAATGATAAATAATCAAGTCCTATTGGATGTTGATTTTTAGTTTTCATATTTTCTTTTGTAAAGGCTAGAAAAGTATTATTAACATCTTTTCCTAAAGAATTATCACTAGAAAAATCTCTAACATTAGCTTCACAGATGATTGCTTTAGTGATATCTTTAAACTCTTCTAGTAAGTTATCTGAGGTATCAATGTTAACTAAGTCTTGATTGATAATGGCACTATAAGCACTATTAGCATTACAACTATAGCCATATGGATCATTTACTTCCACCCATTCATCATTAACTTTTAATAGATAATGATATAAAGCATGTTCTAAATCTTTATATATAGTTAATTCAAAAACCCCTGAATCACTCGATAAATTTAAGGCTTCAACATAGGTTTTATTATCTAAGATATATTTAACATAACCTTCTGTTGCTAAAGGTGCCCAAACTTTAAAAGTTGTTTTTTCTTTACTATAGGTAGCACCTAAATCATTTTTATCATAGAAATAATAATCATCGAATTCTTTTGATTTAACTATGTATCTTCTTTTTAATGTTGCTTTTCTGAGATTTGAATCTTCGATGATATAGGTTGTATTAAAATCTAATAACAATTCGATTTCATAAGTATTATATTTTTCTTCTTTTTTTATTAGTTTTGCTTTATATGGTTTTTTATTAACATAAAAGGTATTATTAATTCCTTGATAATAAATTAATATTGTATCTTTTTTATCTTGATAAGCCTCAAATAAAATAGTTTGTTTCATGTTACTAAACCTTTTTAATTTTCCAGATATCTCTTACATATTCTTCGATAGTTCGATCACTACTAAAATATGCCGATTTAGCAATATTGATTAGACATTTTTTAGCCCAAAGATGTCTATCTTGATAACATTTTTCAATATCTTTATGGGCTCTTAAATAGTCATTAAAATCAACTAGTAAGAGATATTCATCATTTTTAAATAATAGTTCATCATAAATGGCTTTGAATTCATCTAGTTTTTCATGCCATGTGCCATTTACAAGACTATCAACAACAGCTTTTAATTCTTTGTTTTCCATATATGTTTTAAAAGCATTATAAGTATTTGAATTCTTTAACTCTTTAACTTCTTTACTAGTAAGACCAAAGATAAAACAATTATCAGTTCCTACTAATTCAGAGATTTCAACATTAGCACCATCTAAGGTACCTAAAGTAATAGCACCATTCATCATAAACTTCATGTTTCCTGTGCCTGATGCTTCTTTTCCAGCAAGAGATATTTGTTCACTAATATCAGAACCTGGAATTACAATTTCTGAAAGACTTACTTCATAATTTTCTAAGAAAATAATCTTTATTTTTTTATTAACTCTAGGATCATTATTTATTACTTTTGCCATGCAATTAATCAATTGAATTACTTTTTTAGCAAAGTAATAAGAAGGAGCTGCTTTAGCTGAAAAGATAAAGGTTTGTGGATAGATATCATTTTCAGGATGAGCTAGTATTTGTTGATATAGATATATGATATACAAACAATTTAGCAATTGTCTTTTATAAGCATGTAATCTTTTAACTTGAACATCAAAAATAGAATTGGTATCAACTTCAATACCAGTTTTATTTTTAATATAGTCAGCTAATATTTCTTTACGTTTATTTTTAACTTCTAGAAATTCTTCTTGAATATTATAATCATCAACATAGTTCATTAATTCATTTAAGATTGTAGGATCTTCAATGAAATCTTTTGATAGATATTTATCTAGAAAAGCTTTTAGTTCTGGATTAGCATAGCATAACCATCGGCGATGAGTTATACCATTAGTCTTATTGTTAAACTTATTTGGATATAAGTTATGGAAATCAACCATTTCTTCTTCCATTAGAATTTTAGTATGTAATCTAGCAACACCATTAACACTATAAGAGCCAACAATTGCTAGATTTGCCATATAAACTAGACCATCTTTAATAATAAGCATGTTTTTAAGTTTATCATCACTAACATTATGTGACTTAGCATAAATTATAAAGCGACGGTTTATTTCTTCAATAATCATATAAATACGTGGTAGCAATGATTGGATATATTCAACTGGCCATTTTTCTAAGGCTTCACTTAGAATAGTATGATTGGTATAACACATCATATTGCTTACAATATTCCAAGATTCATCCCATTCAAGATAATATTCATCTAATAAGATTCTCATCATTTCAGGAATAGCTAGGGCTGGATGAGTATCGTTTAATTGAAAGACATATTTTTCATGAATGTTATGAATGTTTTTATAACGTCTCATATGAGCCTTGATACATGAATAAATTCCGGCACTAACAAAGAAATATTGTTGTTTTAACCGTAAAATTTTACCATGTTGAGTTGAATCATCAGGATATAATGAACGAGATATTTCAGTGGTTTCTCTTAAATATTCTTCAAAGTCTTTATGCTTAGGAAGGTTTTCAACAGCTGGTTCAGCCGACCATAATCTTAAAGTGGTAACAGTCTTACCATTATAACCAATCATTGGCATATCATAAGGTACAGCCTTAACATATTCACAATTTTCTGTGGTAAAGACCATCCTCTTTTCATTTAGTTGATGAGCTACAACATGACCATAAAACTTAATGTTAACAGCATGTTTTGGTTTTCTAATTTCCCAGACATTACCATAATTTAGCCAGTTATCTGGTATTTCAATTTGTTTATTGTTTTCAATTTTTTGTTTAAAAAAACCATATTGATAACGAATAGAGTTACCATGAGCTGGATAATTTAATGATGTTAAAGAATCCATAAAACAAGCAGCAAGACGACCAAGGCCACCATTACCAAGTCCTGCATCAGATTCAAGAGCCATTAAATCTTCAATGTTAATATTAAAATCTTTTAAACCTTCTTTTGCTATATCGTATAGATGTAAATTTTGTAAATTATTATACATCATTTTTCCTAGTAAAAATTCCATTGAAAAGTAAACCATTTGTTTACTTTGATTAGCTACAACTTTTTCTTTTGTTTCTTTCCAGTTTAGTGATGCATAGTCACGCACCATAGTACCTAGAATGTCAAATTGTTCACTGATATGGGATTCTTGCACGGATCTGCCATATTTTTCAATAATTCGTGTTTCAAAATCCGCTTTAAACTGTTCTTTATTTTCAAACACAATAAAACCTCCCACTTAAAACCTTTAATATGATAACAAAACTAAAGTTTTGTTTCAATAAAACTTATGAAGAATATTTTAAAATTAATGCGCCAAAGGCTGCTAATTTTATATCTATGCTGGTTTGTTTATTATGACTTGGTTGATTTAATATTTTTATTTTATTTTCGTTTATAAAATTGTTTCCACCATAGATATTTTTATCGTTATTTAGTATTTCAACATAGTAACCTTGTTTTTTATTAACACCAAATTGATAATGATTATATTGCATAGGTGCAAAGTTTAAAACAACAATAAATGATTCATCATGATACTTTCTTTCATAGATAAAGACATTTTGTGTTTCATTATCACACATCAACCATTCAAAACTGTTAGGTGAATAATCGTCGATAGAAAGGGCATTATTTTGAATATAAATTTGATTTAACATCGTAAAATAGTTTAAGAATCCTTGATGAATTGGATATTTTAAAATATCAAAGTTCAATGGATTATTTTCATTCCATTCATCAAATAAAGCTAGTTCATTTCCCATGAAATTTAGTTTCTTTCCAGGATGTGTAAACATATAAGTATATAATGCTTTTAACTGCATAAACTTTTGATCATAACTTCCCCATATTTTATTAATAATGGTCTTTTTTAAATGAACTACCTCATCATGTGATAAAGGAAGTAAGAAACGTTCGCTATAGAAATAATACATTGAAAACGTTATCTTATGTAACAGTTTTCCTCGATATAAAGGGTCTTCTTTTAAATAAGATAAGGTATCATTCATCCAACCTAAATCCCATTTATAATCAAAACCTAGTCCTCCTTCAAAAGTAGGTGCAGTAACTTTAAAATAATCACTGCTATCTTCAGCAATTAACATAACACTAGGATATAGACTACTAATCAAATGATTAGCTTTCTTTAAAAAGTTAAGACCTGGTTCATTTAAACCTAATTCTTTATTACCGTGGTTAAATATCATATTAGAAATAGCATCATATCTAATTCCATCGATATGAAAATATTCAATTAAGTATGAAATACTCGACAAAATATAACTCATAACTTCAGGTTTAGAATAATCAAACAGATAGCTATCCCATTGGCTATGACGTCTATCTAACCAATAACTTTCATATAAGTGACCACCATCAAAACGACCTAAAGAAAAACTATCTTTAACAAAATGAAGTAATGGATAATCAAGAATAACCCCAAGATTATTTTGATGTAAGGTATCAATTAAATATTTTAACTGACTTGGATTTCCATAACGACTAGTGATACTATAAAAGCCACTACATTGATAACCCCACGAACCATCAAAAGGATATTCAAGAAGTGGTAGAAATTCAACATGAGTAAAGTTATGTTTTTTCAAATAATCTACCAATCTATCGGCAATTTCTTCATAACTATACCATTCATTATTATCTTTTTTTAGCCAAGAACCTAGATGCATTTCATAAATGCTTAGTGGTTTATCGTAGTTTTTAGTTCTTTGTTGCATCCATACTTTATCGTGGAAGGTATAAGCGTTGATATCAAAGGTTTTACTAGCACTTTGAGGTCTAAGTTCTGAAAAGAAAGCATAGGGATCAGCTTTATCAAGATAAGTATCTTTATAAGTGGTGATATGAAATTTATAAGCACAATAATCATATTTAACTTCAGGTACTAATATTTCAAAAACTCCCATTTTATCGACTTTTTTTAACTTATGGGAAGTAGGATTCCAATTATTAAAATCACCGATTAAGGTTATTTTTTTAGCATGTGGTGCATATACTCTAAAAAGGTAACCATCTTTAGTTAAATGGGCACCAAAATATTGATAGGCATCATAAGATTCACCTAGAAAAAATGATTTTAAATAGTTTTTCATAGCTATCACCCACAACTATTTTACCATTATTTAGCAAATTTCAATATGAAAAAATAAAAATATTGCCTTTTTTTTGCTTAATGCTAAAATAGTAGTAGTTAAAAATATATGATATTTTTAAAAATGAAAGGAGTAACTTATGAAAAAGGTTAGAATTATATCACCAATAGTTTATTATGTTACTTTTTTCTTTATTAACATTTTTAATTCTTACATTTTAACTAGCGGATTATTACATTATAATCTTAGCACCTATAATCCTGTATCTGGAAACTTCTTTTGTTTTCTAGGTGATTTTGGTGTTCTTTTAATGTTATTTATGGCTGTGTCACTTATCTTTAAGAAGCATCGTGGTAAATGTAATGCTCTTTTAGTTATCACTTTAGTCTTAACTTTACTAATTTTATTTTTAACAGCCTTTTCTAATATGTTTTCTATGTTCTTTTCATTTTCTCAATTATCTAGTTTTAAAAATCCTGCTCAAGGTTCATTAATCTTAGAATATACCATTTATATTCTAAATATGTTTAAGGAACCTGATATGTATATTCATGTTATCTTAGTTTTGATTTTTATTGCTATGCGTTTCTTTGTTAACACAGATTATGAAAGATCATTTTTAAAAACAAGCAAGAAACTTATTTCATTTGCTTCTAGTTTTCTATTCATGTTAATACCTTTGATTATCTTAAATGTAAATGCTAGAAATACTATTCAAGAAGTTTCAATGTCTGGTTTATATGGTTCTAGTTATGCTGGCACTTATAATTATTATTTATATGCTGCTAGTGAAACCATCTTTGAAAGAAACGAAAAACCAATGACTAAAAAAGAAAAAGATAATATTGAAAAGTTTTTAGAAGCTCACTTAACTGATGAAAATGATACAAATGCTTATACTAATTTAGCCTATGGTAAAAACTTAGTAATCCTTCAACTAGAAGCCTTTAATAACTTTGTTATTAATTTAAAGGTTGATGGTGTTGAAATAACACCTAACCTTAATAAATTAGTTAATGAATCTTATTATAATAATAGATTTTATTCAACTGCTGGTATTGGAAATACTTCTGATTGTGAGTTTGGTGTTTTCACCGGTTTATATCCTAATGGTAATGACTTGGCTGTCTTTAGTTGTGATGGTAAAAAATATGAAACAATAGCAAAAGACTTTTCAGAAGCCGGTTATGAAACATTTTCAATACACGGAAATGATGGAGCCTTTTATAATCGTCAAGTACAACATATCGATACTTATCATTTTGATGAACATTATGACAAAAAGAAATTAGTAAATAGAATTAAAAGCCGCAATGAACAAGTAGAAATCTTTGGTGATTGGATGTCAGATGATTGTTTGTTACAAGAATCAATTAAAATCTTCGATGAATTCAATAAAAAAGAAAAACCTTTCTTTGCTTATGATATCTTAGTTACTTCACATACACCATTTATAAAAAATAACAAGATTGAAAAACTAAATTTAAAGAATTTAACTGAACTTGCTAGTGCTTGTCTTGATTACTATCATTATGTTGATAAAGCAATAGGTCATTTCTTTGAAACTCTTAGAAATGATTATAAGGGTTTATATGATAACACAGTATTTGTTATCTATGGTGATCATACTTCTTCAATACTAAGAAGAGATATTCAAAGCATAACTAAAAAGAAAATCAGTGATGTTGATTATCAATTAACAATGCAAAATGTACCATTAATTATTCATTGTCCAGCAATCTTTAGTCCTAATAGTGAAAAACCTAAAGTTTCAGGACAAGTTGATATCTATCCAACAATGGTAAACTTATTTGGTATTGATTCTAAATATACCTTTGGTCATGATATCTTTGGTGATGAGACATCATTAATCTATAGTCCTAGGACATTAGATTTAATCTATGAAGATTATGTTATACTTACAGCTTCTAAAGATGTTTATTATCTAAATAAGAATTCAAAGATATCTCAAAAGAATATTAATAATTTGATTAAACAATTTGAAAATTATAAATACTACAATGATCTTGTAATGCGAAAGAATTACTTTAAATAAAAAAAACAAGGGTTTCCTTGTTTTTTTAATGATTCTATCGACAAATTTAATTGTTAAATGATATTAAAGGAATAAGCATTTCATCCTTAGTTAAACCGGCATGATGGCCTTTAAATAAAGGTTTTGTTGGATTAAAAGCAAAATAATATTTATCAATTGCGATAGCAATATAATCACCAAGAATTGATTCAGATAATGGATGAATTCCATTTCTTCCAAAGATTTCTCTTTTCAAGGCTTCTTTTTTAGTAAATAAGACAAATTTTCCTTCAAAATAACGATTGAACAAAGTTACAAATTGTTTTTCCATGCCTTTCTTTACTAGAAATGAACTACATCTACCATCTTGATAAGGTGGCTTTTCTAAGCAATTAAGCAATTCATAATAAGTATAAAGTAAAATGGGTACAACATCGGTAAGTCCATGGTCAGCACTGATAAAAGCAACTGTATCTTTGGTTTTCTTAGCTAGTTTTTCAACAAACTTATTAATGATTTTGATATCTTTATGAACTACTTTATCCATTGTTCCATAGTTATGAATATCATGATCAGGTAAATCATAATAAACATAGATATATTTTTTATCATCTTGTTTACATAATTTGATTAACTTTTTAGTCATATCTTTAAAATTCTTACAACCATTTGGTTTAAAACTTGGCCATAGTTCATAATAATTCATTTCTGGATTAACGTTTGTTATTTGTTTTCCAATTTTTATAATAGGTAGATATTCTTCACCACAATCAATACCAACATATTCTTTAGTATAAGAATCCTTGCTTGTAAAAATATCTACGATTCTATCGATATTTTTTAAATATAATGACCAACCAAGCCAACCTGTTTCAATTGGTGTTAAACCTGTTAAATAGGAAGTTGTAGCAGCTGCGGTAGTGCTAGGAATAACTGATGAGATAACATCTATGGTATTTCTTTGTAAAAATGAATCTTTAGGTAAATGTTTATCAAGAATTGATTTACCCATACCATCACAAACCATTACAATAACATTTTTATAATCTTTCTTTTCTAAGATTTCATCGACTATTTTAAGTGAGTTATGATTAGCTACAACATTATAATGTCTTTGAATTGAACTCATTAAATTGACGATAGAATGGTCATAATCTTTATATTTTAAACAATCTAGTTCTTTCATTATTCTATTTCTCCTATGTATTTAGTAGTTATTCCTACTTCATATGTTCTATTCCAAGGCATATAAACATCACTCATAGTGTATTTATCTTTGATTGATGGCATATATAAGGCAACTTGTTCATAAATAAGTTTTTCAACTAGTTTTGAAAACTCACCTCTTTGACCATCTACTTCATAAATTGTTAAGCCCATCTTTTCACAATATTGTTCTCTAACAATTTTACGAACTAAAGTACAATAGCCAACATCTTCAACAAATCTATGAACTAAAAAGTCATAGAAACTTTGTTTATCATATGGATATAAGGTATGAATGCCCATAGCTAGAGCAGTTCCAAGGGAATTACAAGGAATGTTCCAACTAGCATAACCTGATAATTTAAAATATAAATTCTTTTGTTCAATTAATGAGATTAATCTTAAGTCACCACCATTACAGTAACCAACATCACCAATGGTAACAGGCTTTTTTAAATCATAGATGCAATGTTCAATAAAACTTACAAATTCTTCGAGATTTCTTTTAATTGTATAGCCATTAGTACTATATTCCCGGTATTGAGTTGCTATCATATCACTTGCTGGAGCATTGATAGCAAATACTAAATCGGCTTCTTGAATGGTTGAAGCAACTAGTCCACCAGCAGCAATTATTTGATAACGAGCACTGATATCTAAAGGTCTATCTTCAGCACATGGAATGATCTTTTTACAAGCTTCAGATGGATAATGTAGATAAACAAGAGGCTTACGATTATGAAGTTCATTTACGAGTCTTGAAAATAATGTATGAGCCACTTCATCCGCACCAGGATAAGTTAAAACTAAATCTTGAACTTTGTTTTCTCTAACTTTGTTTCTTATTTTTTCTTGATCTAGGGCAGTGTAACCAAATGGAGCACTGTCATCTTGAGGAATAATTAGAAAATCAATAATTTTATCTTTTACAAATTGAACAGCATCCATATTAATTTTACAATTTATTTCTCTTCTAGATTCATAATCATCGATATATTCTTGAGGTATTTTTATTTCTTCTAATTGATTTTTTTCTTCATCAGTTGCAATATTTAATGAAATACGATGTTGAATATATTTACGATTAAATAAATCAAGACCATGATGTAAATAATAATCAGGTTCTTCATCATCATCATTATAACGAGGGCAACGCATAACTAAACTATAGGCATAGATTTTAAAATCAGGTTTGTTTTTCTTGATTTCTTTTAAGATGTCTAGTCTTTGTTTAACACTTTCATAATCAAAAAAATGAAGTCTAGATGGTACTATCCCTCCATATAGTAAAGTATCAATAGCAATAACAGCACCATTAGCATCCTTATAATTATCAAGTAAAAAATCCTTGATTTTATCGACATTTCCTGGTTTCTTTTTAAGTCCCATGTATTCAAATGGAACTCTTTTAATTGCTAAATCTTTGTCATTAAAGATTAAATATGGAAAGTCATAATTACAAGGCCTTTCATCTAAAGGAATAAATAAAAATGTTTTCATAAAAAAGCCCTCCAAACCTAAAAACATTTTACCATAAAAACTAAAAAATAAATATATTTTTTAAGGAAAACATAGTATAATGTTTTTGGACTTTTTAGGAGGTATTTTCATGAAAGAAAAATGGTGGAAAGATGCTGTTATTTATCAAATCTATCCTCGTAGTTTTAAAGATGACAATAATGATGGTATTGGTGATTTAAAAGGAATTATTTCTAAATTAGATTATTTACAATTTCTAGGTATTGATGCTATATGGTTATCACCTATTTATGAATCACCTATGGAAGATAATGGTTATGATATCAGTGATTATCATAAAATTGCACCTGAATTTGGTACCATGGAAGAAATGGATACTTTAATTGCTGAAGCTAAAAAAAGAAATATTAGAATTATCATGGATTTAGTAGCAAACCATACATCAAAAGAACATAAATGGTTTAAAGAAGCTTTAAAAGGAAAAGATAATCCTTATCATGATTTTTATTATTGGAGTAATACTAAAGATAATAAAGAAGCTTCCTTTGGTGGTAGTTCTTGGGAATATGTTAAGAAATTAGATGAATATTACTACCATTACTTTGCTAAAGGTCAAGTTGATTTAAACTGGACTAATCCTGAAGTTAGAAAAGAAGTAGCAAACATTGTTAACTGGTGGCTTGATAAAGGAGTTGCTGGTTTTAGAATGGATGCTATTGAATTGATTGGTAAAGATTTGAAAAATGGTATCTTTGCTAATGGTCCTAAGATTCATGAATATTTAAGAGAATTAAATCAAAATTCATTCGGTTTAAAAGAAGATTCTATTACGGTGGGCGAAGGTTGGCCAACACCAGAAATTGCTTTGGATTACACTTTACCTGAAAATAAAGAATTAGATATGATGTTTCAATTTGAAAGTGCTTGTAGTATTTATTTACCTGATAATGGTCTTGGTAAGTTTGATCCACTACCAATTGATTTAGTTAGATTAAAAGCCATCTTTAATAAATGGCAACAAGCATTACATAATAAATCTTGGAATGCTTTATTTTGGGAAAACCATGATTTACCTAGAAGTGTAACTAGATTTGGTGATGATAGATTCTATCGCAAAGAAAGTGCTAAAGCTTTAGCTATCATGTTATTTTTACAACAAGGAACACCATTTATTTATCAAGGTGAAGAAATTGGGATGACCAATGCTTATTTAAAGAAATTATCTGATTATCAAGATATTGATGCTTTAGGTAATTATCAAGCCCTAGTTGTTGATAAAAAACTAACAACACCTGAAAAATTCTTAGAAGGATTACAAAAAGGTAGTAGAGATAATGCTAGAACTCCAATGCAATGGGATGATAGCATTAATGCTGGTTTTAATGCAGGTAAAACTCCATGGCTTAAAGTAACTCCTAACTATAAACAAATCAATGTTAAACAATGTATCGAAGATAAAGATTCAATCTTATATACTTATAAACATTTAATTGAACTTAGAAAGTCTAATGAATATCGTGATGTCATTCATTATGGTGACTTCAAATTAGAACTTCCTGATGATCCTTATTTATTTGTTTATGAAAGAGAATACAACAATCAAAAGTTATTAGTTGTTATCAATTTCGATAATGCTGAACATGAAATCACTTTAAATAAAAAACCTAAAAAGATTTTGATTAGTAATTATAAGACTTCAACCTTAAATCTTAAAAAACAAACATTACCTCCTTATGAAGCAATCGTTTATGAATTATAAAAACTAACTTCGGTTAGTTTTTTTTATAAAGTGCATAATAAAAGTGAAACGAGTTGATGTTATGTGGATCTTTTATGCCTTTTTGTCGGCAATTTTTGCAAGTTTAATGACTGTATTTATGAAGATTGGACTTAAAAATATTAACCCTCATGTGGCAACAGCTATTAGAACTAGTATGGTTGTTATCATGTGTTGGATATTAGTATTTATAACTAGAAAAACAAATACCATTAAAGAAATAAATAAAAAAGAATGGCTTTACTTACTACTTGCAAGTATTGCCACCTTTGGTACTTGGACATTTTATTTCTTAGCATTAAAAACTGGTAGTGTTAAAAATGTAATGGTAATCGATAGACTTAGCATTGTCTTTGCTATTATCTTATCTTTTTTTATTTTAAAAGAAACTATAACCATTAAAACTGTCGTTGGAATGGTGGTTTTTTTACTAGGAGCCTTTTTATTAGTTTATTATCCGTGATAGAACATATCAAAATCCCAATCGATATGATCATCTAGAAAATAAACATTATGAGTACCTTTAAGTTTATTGGTATCTTTATCTTTTATGGTTTTATTTATTTCTTTATATAAGAATATATCACAATACTTACTTAAGATTAAATCTTGAGCAGTGACTATAAATCTATCTTCATCTAATCTTAGATTAATGGCTTCATAAGCTTTAGTAATAATATCAGTACAATAACGAGTATGTTTAGTATTAAATACAAAGGAATAATTATAAGGATAACCTAGATATGATTCAGCTCTTTGCATTACTTTGTCTACATCTTCACTAGTTAAACTATTAATGGTAAGACCGATATAAGAATCTCTTAAGGTTGTATCTCTAAGCCAATAATCAAGGCCATGTAAAACAACGTTATCTTCTTTTTTAGGTGCAGCACCAGCTATTTCAATAATAGTATGGTCATCATCAATTAAAGCTGCATGGCCACCAGCATAGAAATTCATAAATACATCAATTGGAAAACCCATTTCGTTTTCAAGTGATACTATGATATCACCTTGTGAGCCATTATAAATATCAGAATAGAATGAATCATTATAAACATGAAAGGCTGGTCTGGTTTTATTTCCTTCTAGTCTACAAAAGTTCATATCAAAATCATTTGAATAGGTGCATTCAATAACTTTTCTTTTTAAAAAGGCATTAACTTTTTCTTTAACCTCATTATTTTCAACAATTGCGTCAACAGTAAAATAGCTTGCTGTTGAAAGTAAGCATCCACATAAAACTATTAAAAAGATTTTTAAGCCTCTTAAGTGTCTTGTTTCCATGGATTTCACCTATTAATATTGTAATCTCATTTTAAAAAAATTAAAAGAATAATCTTGCAACTTAAAATATTCACATATTATAATAATAACCGAGGTGTTCAATATGAAATTTATCGATTGGATGGATAAGCAAACAAAATTATTAAAAGTTGTTTTTTGTATTCCAGTTGTTAGTATTATTTGGGTAGTTTATCGACTAGTTTTAAGTGCTATTCATAAGGATTGGTTAGGACTAGTTATTTGTATTTTGTTAATTTTTGTAGGTATTCCTTGGTTATGGCTACTAGACTTATTATTCATTCTTGTTGAAGAAAAAATCTTGTGGTTTAAATATGAACCAAAAGTTGTAGAAGCTACACCTACTAATGAACAAGATGAAGAATTAAACAAGCAAGAACTTCAAGAAATTGAAAAACTATCTGAAGAAGTTGTTGAAAATAACGATTTTACCGATAAAAATGATAAATAATAAAAAAGTCCAAAGATCGATTCTTTCGACTTTTTTACTATAGGCTTAATTTAACTATTGTTTTCCACTCTTAGCTTTGTCAAAGTAACTAGATAATTGATAAATCAAAGATTGCTCATCTTCAGCATAAGCATTTAAATCTAATGTTACTTTATCATCTAAGCCTAGGATGTAATCAGTTGATGTATGAAATATTAATGCTAATTCTACTATTTTTTGAGTCGAAGGGATTGATATTCCCATTTCCCAAGCATTGACACTAGAACGAGTTACATTTAATTTTATTGCTAATTCTTTTTGTGTCATTTGGCTAAGTTCGCGAAGGCCCTTGATTCTATCTGCTGTAATGATAACCAATACTATCACCTCATGTGTATAGTATAGTTTACATTTAGTGATATTTAATTATCACGCGTGATTATTTCAAATTATCAAACATTAAAAAACTTCATGTAAAATGAAGCTTTTTTGTGGACTTATTTAATCTTTTGAATAAAGGCAATGCCTAGTGGATGCGGGCCTGTATGAACTCCAACAGTTGCACCAATTTGAAAAACAAAGGCATCTTTTATATTTAATTCTTTTTTCATGTCTTCAACATATTGAAGACCTTCTTTTTCATCATAACCATAACCAAAACCAAAATCATAATCTTCAATCTTAAGTTGATTCTTTTTAAAATAATTTCTAAAAGCATCTAATACTTTTTGTAATGCTTTTTTTCTAGTCATAGCGATTCCAGCACAATCGATTTCACCATTTTTAAAGTCAATTACTGGCTTAATTCTTAAAACCGAACCGATAAATGATTTAAGTTTTCCAACTCGACCACCACGAGCTAAATAATCCATATTACCAATGGTAAAATAAGCTCTACCAGTCATTTTAAGTTTTTCTATTTCTTCAACTGTTTTGTTTAAATCATAGCCTAGTTTTCTCATTTCAATTACTTTTATGGCTACTAGTCCTTCAACACCAGTAAGTAAATAAGAATCAATTACTTCAATTCTAGCATTTGGATATTTTTCTAGAATATCTTTTTTTGCAACTAGGGCACCATTATAAGAACCACTAATCTTTGATGAAATGCAAACACAAATCATAGGAATATCTTGTTTTGCATATTTTTCAAAACATTCATAGTATGAATCAGTAGTAGGCATTGAAGTTTTAGGTGATAAATTTGGATTATCAACCATTTTCTTATAAAAGTCTCTGCTAGATTCGTCAACTTGTCTATAATAATTGTTATTTTCAAAGCAAATATAAAATGAAACTAAATCAATATCGTTTTCATTTATCATATCTATTGGTAAATCACAAGCACTATCACAAATAATTTTAAATTGTTCCATAGGTCATATCCTTTCTAAAACGATTAAGGAAAGTATATGCCTAATTACTTAAAATTAAATTAAAGAAAATAAATCTTTAACAATTTGTTTAACATTTAAATGGCATTTATGATAAATCTTGTTTAATGGCATTAAATCATTGAAGTTTTTATCACCACCATAGGTTAAAACTTTCATTTTAGTTTTAGCATAATAGTTAGCAATTTTATAACCAAAACCTGATTCTAATAGGCCATCTTCTAAAGTTATCACATAATCATGATCTTTTAATAATTCATCTAAAGTATTTGTATCTAGGCTTGAATAACAAATAGGATTTATTAAAGTGGCTTGAATGTTTATCTTTTCAAGTTCTTTTAATAAATCTTTTCCTAAAGTGTAAAAGTTTCCAAGTGCTAAGATAGCAACCTTACTACCCTTGTTAGTTATTTGATAAGTAAATAAATCTTTATGGGTTTTAATTTTATATTGTTTGTTATCATCGATAACAATACTAGGAACTCTAATAACCATTGGGTAAGTTTTTTGTTTTAAAGAATAATCAAGTAAGGCTAGATATTGATTTTTACTAACTGGAGCAAGACATACTAGATTTGGAATATGACTAAGTAAAGCAATATCATATTGACCAACATGAGTACAATCACCACCGGCAATCTTAGCATTATATACTAATATAGTGGCAGGACAATTATTCATGGCTAAATCTTGATTTAATTGGTCATATGCTCTTTGTAAAAATGAACTAGAAACACAAACAACAGGTTTGATATCAAGTTTTGCTAAAGCACTAGCGAAAGTAATAGCATGAGATTCACAAATACCAACATCAATAAATTGGTCTTTAACTTGCTTTCTGAATTCAGGTGTTAAACCGGTACTTAATGGTGTTGCTGGCGATATAGCAACAATCTTTTTATTTCTTTTCATTTTTGTTAATAAGAAATCAGCGGTAATATTTGCATAATTGTCGGTCGAAACGAATGTTTTCTTATTAACCCAATGGCTTTTTTCTTTGTTTTGTTCGGCCCATTCAAGGCCTTTTCCTTTTAAAGTATGAACATGTAAAACAATTGGATGGTTGATGTTTTTTATTGATAGAAAGGCATTTATTAATGAATTTATATCATTACCATCTTCAACATATTTATAATCAAAACCTAGGGCTTTAAAGTAATTTAAAGTAGCTGTTCCATTAGTTTTTCTTAGCAAGGCTAGATTATCATATAATCCGCCTTGATTATTAGAAATAGACATTTCATTATCATTGATAACAATGATTAGATTGCTATTTAATAATGAAGCATTATTTAAACCTTCAAAAGCTTCGCCACCAGATAAAGCGCCATCACCAATAAGCGCTATAACATTATAGTTTTCTTTTTTAATATCACGAGCTTTACATATGCCACAAGCAAGACTTATTGATGTTGAAGTATGACCAATTTTAAACAAATCATGTTTACTTTCTTTTGGTGTTGAAAAACCACTGATAGAATCATATAAATCTTTATTTATAAATGCATCTTTTCGACCTGTTAATATTTTATGAGTATAAGTTTGATGAGAAACGTCAAAAATAAATTTGTCGACTGGTGAATTGAAAACATAATGCATAGCAATGGTTAGTTCAACAATTCCTAGGTTAGAACCCATATGACCACCAGTTGCATATATTTTTTCAATCAAAAGATTTCTAATATCACTTGCTAGAACATTTAATTCATCAATTGATAATTTTTTTAAATCTTGAGGATTATTAACTTTTTCAAGCATTTTAACTCCTACTTTCTTTTTCTTTTAGGCAGTTAAATGATAGCATGAAACAAGACTTAAAACAATAATAAAAAAAATAGCACTCAACTATTGACATTGCTAAAATGGGTGCTATAATATAATTAGCACTAGGAAAGATAGAGTGCTAAAAGGAGGAACAAAATTATGAGCAATTATGTACAAAATCGTAGAAATCCACTTGGATTTATCGATCCTTTCTTTGATGAATTCTTTAGTGAAAGAAATTCAAACAGTATTATGAAAACTGATATTAGGGATGAAGGAGACCATTACTTGCTAAAAATTGATGTTCCTGAAATTCAAAAGGAAAACATCAAGATTTCATTACAAGAAGGTTATTTAACTGTAAATGCAACCTTTACAGAAAGTAATGAAGATAAAAATAAACAAGGCAAGTACTTACGTAGAGAAAGACAATATGGATCTTATAGTAGAAGCTTCTATATTGGTGAAGATGTTCTTCAAGAAGACGTCAAGGCTAAACTTGAAAATGGTGTTCTAACCTTAAAAGTTTTAAAGAATACTCACGAAAAGAAAGTTGAAAACCATTATATTAATATCGATTAATTATTAATATAATTAACTTCATGAAGGGCTAGATTTCTAGCCCTTTTTTTCTATTTCTTGCATTTTAAAAATATATTTGTTATATTTTGTGTGAAAAAAGAGGTGAAAACACATGAAGTTAATTAGTGGTTTAGGTCGTTTTTTTAGCTTTATTTTTAATGTTAGAGTAATTCGTAAAGCAATACTATGTACTGACCAAGAAAAGAAACAAAAGCATAAAGCTTATGCAATTGGTTCAATTATTGTTGGTATTTTAGGAGTTTTATTAATAGTTCCAGCATGTTATGGCGGTGTTAAATTGATTCAATTTGCTTTTACTCACATGCTTGCTATTATTGGCAACATTTTCTTGATTTTATTTGGTGTTGTATTTTGCTTTTTACCACTTGTTCTTTGTGAATCATCAATCACTTATGCAATAGCTGAGTTAATTATGAATCGTAAAGCACTTTCGTGGATTTCCCTTGTTTTATCTATTATATTTACCATTGGAGCAATTCTACTTGCTGTTTTCTTGTTCATGGGTAATTTAAATGGACTTGGCGTTAGCCTTGGTTAAAAATTTGTTACATCGGGGATTAAATTCCCCTTTTTTAATGCATTGTAAAATAAAAAATTGTATAATTATTTTGTTAAATCAGTAGGAGGATTTTTATGAAAAAAGTAAAAGTTAGTATAAAAGATCGTAAGACTTTAGTGTTAGAAGAAGACGCTAACCAAGGAGATATAATTGATTTAAGTGAAATTACTAAAGTTGATTTAAGTTATATTGAAAAGTTACTTAAAGACACTGATGATGAAACTTATAACAAAAAATTAGAAGATGATAGGAAACAAATTAAAGAAAAATATGATTTCCAAATTGAAACTTTAAACAAACAAATTAAAGAATTAGAAAAACAAAACGAAGAAAGAGTTAAATCAGCTATTGAAAAAGAACAATTATTAGCTAAAAATCAAATAAATGATTTAAAAAATGAAATTGCTAATTTAAAGAATCAAAAAGAAAATGAAATCGAATTAAGTAAACAAAAAATCATTAATGAATGTAATTCAAAAATTAATGAATTAAATAATAAAATTGAAATGTTAGAAAAACAAAAAGATCTAACTATTGAAGTTAATGTTGCTAAAGCAAAAGAAGAACTTCAAAAACAAATATCTGATTTAAATCAACAACTTAACGATGAAAAGAATCGTTATTTAGACCTACAAAGACAAAAATCAACCTTAAATGTTAAACAAATAGGTGAAGATTTAGAAATCTGGTGCAATAATGAAGTTACTAATTATATGCAAAATGGCTTTTTAAATTGTGTTTGGTATAAAGATAATAAAGTAATTCAAGAAGAAAATGAATTTAAAGGTAGTAAGGCTGATTTTATCTTTAAGATTTATGCTAGTGAAGAACATAAAGAAGAAGAACTATTAACTTCATTATGCCTTGAAATGAAAAATGAAAATCCTCAATCAGTTAATAAAAAAAGCAATGCCGATTACTTTAAAGCCCTAGATAAAAATCGTAATAAAAAAGAATGTAAATATGCTATTCTTGTATCAGAATTAGAAGCCGATAAAACAAATAACTTACCTATCTATAAAGTAAATGAACAAGAATATAAAGATATGTATGTTGTTCAACCAGCTTATCTCATGGTCTTTTTAAATATGATTGTTTCTTTAACAACCAAATTTGCACATCTTTATAAACAAAGAGCAATTGAGAATGAAAAACTTAAATCACAAGATGAATTCATAGAAGAATTCAATAATTTAAAGAATACATATTTAGATAAACCATTAAACAGCATGAAAAGTCAAATAGAAACTATTAGCAAACAAAATAAAGCTATCAATGATGCTTCTAAAAAGATAGAAGAAGCAATTGAAACAATTACTAAAAATTATATCAATGAAATCGAAAATAAACTTGAAAGATTTGATGTAAAAATTAATAAATCATATAGTAAATTAGATTAAAATTTATCGATAGAATCAAATAAATAAGAAGGTGAACAATTTGAAAAGTAAGAGAGTGTTAAGTTTTCTTATTATGGCTTTAGTTTATATCATAGCAATTGTTTCAAGTGTTGTAATTTATTCGTATCTACCGGTAAAATTACATTTTGCTGTTAGATTATTAATTGCTGATGTTATTGCAACTGTTATTGTATTTATATTTAGTTTATTATTTAAAAATGCCTCGGTTTATGATCCTTATTGGAGTGTTCAACCTATTGTTATAACTATTTGTTTTGCCATCAATAAAAAACTAAGTGTGGCTGGTATTTTAAGTTTAATCATAGTTTTATATTGGGGTATTAGACTTACTCTTAACTGGGCCTATATTTTTAAAGATTTAAATCATCAAGACTGGCGTTATAGCATGCTTAAAGAAAAAACTAAGAAATTATATTTCTTTGTTAATTTGTTTGGCATTCATATGTTTCCAACTCTAGTTGTTTATTGTTGTGTTTTACCAATTGTTTATGTTTTAAATTATGCTACAAAATTTAATGCTTTTACAGTTATCGGCTTTGTTATTTCTTTAGTATTTGTAACTATTCAAATGATTGCTGATATTCAAATGCATAAGTTTAGAAAACAAAAGGCCAATACCTTTATTCGTAATGGTCTATGGAAATATTCAAGACATCCTAATTATTTAGGTGAAATCATGATGTGGATTGGTGTTGCTATTATGTGTCTTGGAAGTCTTACTAACTATTGGTATTTATGTGTTGGGGCTATTATAAATACTTTGATGTTTTTATTTATTAGTATTCCAATGGCAGAAAAGCATCAAGCAAGTCGAAAACCTAATTTTGATGAATATAAGAAACAAACTAGAATGCTTCTTCCAATTAAAAAATAAAACATATGTTTATAATTAAAAATTCCTGGTTTTAGTTAACTAGGAATTTTTAATTTTTATGTATTGACCGACAATTTTATCAATACCAAATATTTTGGCATAATCAATTAGTTTTGTTAGATTTTTATCTTTTCTATTAACATATTCTTCAATAATTAGATTAAAAACTTGTGTTTCCATTCTGTTTCTATCACGGATTATATCAATCATTGTTCTTTCTAGATCATATGTTCTAACAATGGTTCCATCTTCAAGTTTCATTTCAATCAAACCTACTTTGAAACGTTCTTTATTAACATAATGGGCATGAATAAACTTATTATTGATTCTAACATTATTTAAAAATGTTAAGTCATATTGAAGTGGAAGTCTATCTAAAATACCATATAATTTTAATGCTGTTTGGTGTGAAAAGACACCTGATTTATATTTATTTTGATAGACATAAAAATCATTAGCAAATAGTTCAACCTTAACATAAATGCCTCTTTGAACACGTTCAAGATATTGTTTATCACATAACATTTTTAGATATTGTCTATGAATATTTAATTTCTTTAAATCAGATGTAATAATCATACCATTGTTGTTGTCTATAAAGTTTTTTAAAACGTTTAGCCTATTCATTTTTTGACCTCCGTATACATATTATAAATAAAACGTGTGTTGTTGTCAAAAATCAATCTTTTGAATTCAATGATAAATTTGTACAAAATTACGTTTTTACTTATATTTTTATTTATTTTAATAATTAACGATTTCATACAAATAATTGTTAAAATGTATTTGTTTGTCAAAAAAATAAATATACAAAAAATCGAACAACTGTTTATTGTCATCCGATTTTTGTATCAAATTTTTATTCAAATAGTCTATTATTAACTTTTAATGCTATTCTATTACTTAAAGAAATTGTGGCCTGTATTATTGTTTCATCTTTTAATGGGCAACATAATACAATTGGAGTAAACCTTATCCATGAATTATATTCATCCACTTTAACACGATTAATTTTCATGTAATTATGAAATAAACCGGCATAAACAATTATTTCGTTGTCATTATAGTAGTAAACTCGACAACATCTTGTAAAAACACAAAGAAGCACAACAAATAGTATTATATCTGTGGCAATAAAGCAAAATATAATATATGATTCGGTATCATTTTTTAATTTAACTTTCGAAAATTCAATTATTTTATAACCATAAATGTTTTCAGAACCTTCGAAAACAAATGAAGCTTCAAGTGAATTTTTTGCATCACCATCCATAAAGAAAGTGGTTGTTTCTGTATGTAAAAGTGTATCATTTTTGCCATAAAAACTGATTTGAACATCACAGCTTTCAACGGGTACATTGAATTCGATTTCTACTTCATAAGAATATTCGTTTTTATGACCACTTGCACTAACTATAGAAGGCTTTTCTGCTTTTTCGTAATGTAAGATTGGTATAACAAAACTTAAAGCAATAGTTAATACAAAAATAAAAATCCATATAATTTTTGATCTTAAAATTTTTATTTGTTCTTTCACCATTAATATTCGCCTCTTTATTAACTATATATATGTTACTTGTAAAATGCAAAAAATGCAAATAAAAAAGCCCTTAATTTAGGGCTTTTTTGACGATTTGGTGCTGTTAGTCGGAGTCGAACCGACATGGATTTCTCCAATGGTGTTTGAGACCATCGCGTCTACCAATTCCGCCATAGCAGCAGTATTTACTTGCGCGATTATTTTAGCATATATAGCCCCTTCAGTCAAACAAAAAAAGCAAGGAAATACTGCGGTAAAACCTTGCTTTTAATGATTTTTATTTGTTATTTATTTTTTGGTGTTGGAATACCATCAACTAATTCCCATTCACCTTCAATATAGACATGTCCTTTAGTAGCGTTATATAGTATAGTTTTGTCTTTAGAATGATCTGGATAATATGTAAATATATTGATAGTAGATTGATAAAATACCGATAAACCAAAATTAGTTATTGTTGCAGGAATAATAATTGTTTTTAATGTAGTGTTTTGTTCAAATACATGAGCCTTAATAGTAGTTACTTCTACTTCTTTTGATTTATCTTTTAATTGAATTTTATCTGGAATAGTTAGATGTTCAAGATTTCTGTTCTTAAATTTTGCTATTTCAAAATAAGTATCACGATAAACATATTGAACACCATCAATATCATAAATTAAATCTGGACTAGCTACATCATAGCAAACGAAGTATTCATAAAAACCTGAACCTTTAACCCATCCTGTTGGATGAGTTTTAGCGTCAGTGTAAACCATAACGCCATCAAATGCTCCGTCTTCCATTGTTGTAACTGTGCTAGGAACATACATGTAGTGTAGGCTAACCAAATATGAGAATGCTTTTTGTTTAATAGTTCTTAATGAAGATGGAAGTGTAATGTTAACTAATGAATCACAAGTTTGGAAAGCATGAACTCCAATTTCAGTAAGTGTGCTATTTTCTTCAAATGTAACTGTTTCTAAGTTTTTACAATTTCTAAATGCGTCTTCACCGATTGTTTTAACAGTGTTAGGAATAAATACTGATTTGATTTTATCATTATCCCAGAAGTATGGATCACCACTTCTAGATTTGTTATCAAATGCTCTTTTTCCAATTGCTGAAACAGTCTTACCATCATAAGTGTTTGGAATAACTACATCACTTTCACTACCAACATAAGCGGTAATGGTAATAGTGTTATCTGTATTTTCAGTATATTGAAATACTTTTTCAATTGTTACATCAACGATTCTTCCATACACATAAGCATGATATGAACCATCATCTTTTTTAACTAATGGAAGTAGATATGTTTGAGGAGTTGCATTGCATGGTTTTGTATATTCAGCATCTTCATACCAACCATCAAATTTTTTGTTGATTCTTAGCCAGAAATCATCATATTTATCTAATATTTCATTCGTTGCATCTTTTGATAAAACATAACTTCCAACTTTGTATTCTTTTTCATCAACCATATAATGAAGTCGTGGGCTATCGGCGTTGATACCAACTTCAACAACAACTGATTCGGTAATAGTAAATTCTAATTTAGTACCTTCAGTATATTTTCCATTTAATCTCCAACCTGCAACTTTAATAATTGAAAGATCAGATACACCTTCTAGAGTTACTTTATCACCATAATGATAAGTTCCAACACCTTTAAAAGTTATGTGTTTTATAATTGCATCTTGTCCAGGAATGTTAGATATAACTGTTGAAACTGTATATGTATTATCTGTGTAATGAGCTTCGACTTCAATATCTGTTGTGTATGAATAAGGATTTATACTAGCACCAGTGTTATCAGTTAGTTTTTCATTGTTATAATACCAGCCGTCAAAACCATAACCAGTTTTAGTAGGAACAGCTAAAGTATAATTTTCTTTATATTTAACTGTTGCTTTAGTGTTTTCTAATTGAGTAGCACCTTCACCAACATTTAAAGTGATTTGATATTCTTTAGCATTCCATTTTGCTGTTAATGTTGTTGCTTTAAGTAATGCAAAACTATATTGAGAGTTACTTTCAACTGCTTCACCATCAGGATCTATATACCAACCAGCAAATTCATAACCTGGATTTGCTGTTGCTGTTACAGTTACATTAGTTCCATAACTATAATCACCAGCACCAGTTACAGTACCAGCATCATTATTAGTATTATTAATAGTTACGTGATATTTATTAGCAGTCCAACTAGCATATAAAGTTATATCGTTAGTTACAACATCTACATCTAAATTCCAAATATCATTACCATTTTTAGTTTTGGTCCAATTGGCAAATCCATAGTTATCTCTACTAGGATTAGTTACTTTATTAGCACCAATAACTGTGTTTTCTTCAACTTTTAGTACAAATGTTGATTCATCGTTAGCAAATTTACCTTCATTAGCATCAAATGTAACTGTGTGTTCAGCAACTGGAGTAATACTAGGACTTGATTGACTTGTTGTTGTATCACTTCCTGTGCTTGTTGATGAATCTTTACTAGTTGTTGATTCACTTGTTGATGAGTCTTTACTAGTAGTTGATTCACTCGACAAATTTGTGGATGAATTGCTTGCCGAACTTAAAGAACTAGAACTTGGATCTTCATTAGTTGTTGAACAGCCATTGAAAACTAGAAATGACAAGCTAAGCATTGCTATTGCTTTCCATAACTTCTTAGATTTCATAATAATCCCCTCCTTTAATCTTTATATGACTATCTAAAATCTAAATAAAAATGTCAAGATTATTAAATTTAACAACCATAACATTTTGTTACCTATTTTAAACGAACGTAATGTTTGATACTTCCTCCAGTGTTAGCTGGTAAAACATATTGTAATACAATAGTAAGACTACTATTAGCTTTAACACTACATTCATAGATTGAAATATCACCAGTGCAAACGTTTACAGTAGCACCACTTTTAATAATATTGTCTTCTAAATCTTTTATCATATAAAATACTGTACTTCCATTATCAAGATAGAAACTTAAGTCACGATCTTTATTTCCTTCATTTTTAAATGTTAGATATTCTTGATATTCAATCATCCAGTTACCAAAATCCCAGATTTGTCCTGTAGGATTGGCAATATAATTAGATAAAACAACTTTTTTACCATTGCAAATTGCATAGGTATCAACCATATCTTTTCCACAATATTCATGATGTAATTGACATGATAGATGGGTAAGCCAGCAATCATTATGAACAACATGATATGTACAACCTTTTATTTTTTCAAATGGTTCATATTTTTCTTTTAAGGTAGTAGCATAGTAATTAGTGTAAGTTACAGGTAAGTTTCCTTCTTTAGTATTATCATCAAATCTCCAACTAGCATAGTTATCAATGACACCATGAATTGGAAAATAACCGATTCTACCGCCAAAATCATCGTTTTCACCATATCTTCTTAGGTTTTGTACTTTAGGTGACTCATTGATGATATTGATATCATCATAAACACATAATTCACCTAAAGCTTTACCATTAGAAATGATAAACTTAACATTACCATTAACACATTCATTTAATGATATTTTGATATCAGCAGTGTTATGAACATTAGCATTTAAATAAGCATCAATACTTGTTCCACCAATAACATAAATATAACTTCCAGCAGGAATTCTATATGTTGTTACTTGAATTGGATTTGGCACATATTTAGTATCAAAATTTAAATAATCATGAAACCATTGGTCAGCTGTGAATTCTTTATCTTGATATTTAAATGGTTTATCATAGAACTTTTCATGATTAGCATTAAAAGTGACTCCATAATAATCCATCCAAGATTTTTCGCCTTGCCAGGAACCTTTAGTTTGATAACCAATATTAGTAACTGTTAAATAAATGTCATGCTTTTCTTTATTTACAATACGATAACCAATATAAATACCATCTACACCTGTTCTATTTTGATGTTCAAATGTTAAAAAACATTCGCCAGTTAAGTTTTTATTTTGCATTAGAATTGAATTTAAGGCATCAATTGGCATTGATTCAGGAACATTTGAATAAATATAGGTTCCACCTTTTCTAGGATTGAAATCAATTATTGCTTCATCACTAACATTACTTATTTCTTTTTTAATTAGTTTATAGGGATTTATTATTTTTTTGTTAACTGGATAGAAATCAAATGAATATTCAACATTTTTTGTATTATCTAATTCAAGTGTTAAATAATATATTTCGTTTTCTTTTAAATTAACATTAGTATCTTTAAAATTATTAGCTATAACTTGTTTATTTTTATCATAAAGGCTAATTGATTTGATAATATCATATTTTGTATTAATATGATAAGTATCAGTTAAAATAGCCTTGAATTTATAAGTTTTGGAGTTTAAATAATTAGAACTATCGTTTACTATATTTCCAACTAAAAGGGTATTTTTACATATTGAATTTTTCATAATATTTTACCTTTCCTTGCACGGCAATATTGTAGCATACAAGACTATAAATTTCTATCTAAATTACGAAGTTTTAAATAATATTTAAAAACTTTTTATTTTCATGTATAATATTTACGAGCGAGGTGAATTTCATCTATGGCGAGTATATTTATTAAAAACTTCGCTATTGAAAACGATTTAACTGTCGATTATGGCTATACCTATGGCTGGTATCGAGGATTCTACATTTCCATTAAAGAAGGTATGAGTTATAAGATCCTTACAATAATCACTAAATTGGGTGATGATAAGGAAAACTTAAAAAAAGTTCTTACTAGTTTTAATGAAGATCTAGAAAAATATTGTGTAAATGATAGTCAATTTAATAGCGAATATTTACAATTCACATTTAATCTAAACAATGATAAGGCTAAGTTAGTTGTTGAATTTATCGATAAATTCATAGATTTTTATCGTGATAATGCACTTGATGAAACAACATTTTGTCACTTATGTAATAAGCCAATAGAACAAGGTGAAAAGGTAAGTACTGTAGATGTTCAAGGTATTCTTTATCCAGTTCATGAAAATTGCTATGAACAAGGCAAAGAAAAAATGCAAAAATCTGCTAAAGAAAAATATGCTGAAATTAATAAGAATCGTTCCTTTGTTAAAGGTTTAATTGGTGCTATTTTATTTAGCATTCTATTTGTTGCTATCTTGATTGGCATGTATACCTTAAAAGAATATTTGCTAACTGAATTATCAAGTGATACATCATCATATGATACTAATGCTGCTAACTTATTCCATTATTTACCATCTCTTTTAGGAATTGCTGCTCCATTTTTAATTGATGCAGGTTATCAACTTCTTAAAGGAACTCGTGGTAATAAACGTTATGCTACAATCATTATTTGTAGTTATGTAGCAGCAATGCTTGGCATTTGGTTTGGCTTTTCATTATCAATCTTTTTCTTAATCGAAGGAGATTACACTTATGGTGAAATAGTTTCTCAAATCATGCAAATTATGAAGATTTATCCTTCATTTAGACTTTCATTTATTATCTTTGCTGTTTTAACTTTAGTCTTTACAACTGTTGGTGTTATTATCAAATTTACAACAACTAAAGAGGTTCAAGAATCAGAAATTGCAACTATTGATAAATTAAAATAAGATATTTGAACAAAATAAGGTGGTAGTAGTTATACCTTTAAATAAAATTTTCATATTTAATTCACATTGAAAGGAGAACGAATTATGAAAAAATTATTCAGTTGGTTTACTGCTTTACTATTGGTTTTAACAGGGGGAATATTTTTATCATCATGTACTCAAGCTGACAAAAAAGCAGTAATTGTTACTTATGAATCATTGCCTTATGGTATGGAAAACTTATGGACCAATTATAGTAAAGGCAATAATTTAGCCCTAAACAATGATAATCGAAATATTTATTTTAGTTTTAAAGATAACTGTAGTTGGGGCAATCTAAGACTTCATATCGATGGAGTTAATAGCAAAGGTGAAGTTCAAAGAATTTTAACTGATGGTATTTATCTTGAAGATAGTGCGGCTAGTAAAATTGTTCTAGATAGTAATTCAACCGAATCTAGAAAAAGTTATAAGTACACTATAGATAAACAATATATCGATTCATTAAAAGAAATTAAATTAATCTTTGCTGGTGAAGCAGACCTTGAAAAAACTGATATTAGATTAACTAATCTTGTAGTTCCAACATATCTAACTGAAGCTAATTTACGTTTTTCAATTAGAAGTGGTGCTACTAGATTTTATGCTCCTAATTCTACTAATCCTGAATTAACACTAACTCAGTTAAATGATTTATTTGGTGAAGAAAAGTTACTTGAAGTTTCAAGATATGCTGATTTAGAACTAACTGCTTGGGAAATAAATCAAACAAGTTTAACAAGAGTTATATTTGCTACAAATAATGCTTTATGCCGATATGTAAATCAATATGAAAATGGAGTTTTAAAAACTAAAGCTATTATTGATGAAGTTGATTCATCTCAAACTATAGAAATATATCTTACAGATCCAGGAGTTGAATATGCTAAGTCTTTACATTATTCTTTCAATTCAGCCCTAAATATTCGTCAAGCTAGTAGTGTTAATGAAATTAATTTTCCACTATTTGATGGAACTACTGATGGAGTTACTATTAAATACTATGTAGGAAATGACGAAATCACAACCTTTGATGACTTAAAAACTCATATCAATGATAAACTAACATTTAAGTTTGAAAGTGAATTTGATATTACAATACTTGATTATTTAATCGATAGTAACATTAAATTCCATATTCCAAGTCAAATTAACATAGTTTTAACTAAAGAAGAAAATAACGATAAATACATTTATTCTTTCAGTAATGTTAACAATTTATTCTTAAATAACTTGGATCTTATTTATATCTTTGAACCAGATTATGAAGAAGTTTTAAAACTAGATGGTTTAATGAAAGCTATTTCTTACACTACTCAATCAAGTAATGGTGAAGGCACATCTCAATATATTGTTTTTGATGACTATGGTGCAAATGTTTTAAGTGTCTTAGATCCTAATAATCAAAGCACTTACAATGAATATATCTTAAAAGATTCTAAAGTTTTAATTGATTTAAGAGTAACTACTGTTACTTTTGGTACTTATAGTTCACTTACTATTGAATATGCTAAAAATAAATCACTTAAAATAGATATTTCTACTAACAATTCTGGAAATAGTAAAAATGAAGCTGATGGTGTTGAATGCAATTATGAATTCGTGGTTGATGAAACAAGTGCGGGTTCTGATTTCTATCAACTTTTACATATTGAATTTACCTTAGATAAAGCTTCAACATGTAATAATAATACTATTCTATTCAAACTAAAATAATCTAGAAAGGCATAATAAAAACTAGAGCTAATCAACAACTCTAGTTTTTTTAAACCTTATTCTTTTTCTAATTCAAATTCTTCTTTACCAACGCCACATAAAGGACAAACAAAATCAGCAGGTAAATCTTCAAATTTAGTATTAGGAGCTATTCCATTATCAGGATCTCCTAATTCTTCATCATAAACATAACCACAAATCTTACAAACGTATTTCATAACTTATTTTCCTCCTTTCGTTATTCAATTTTTTCAAAATCACTAGCCCCGTGTTTACATAAAGGGCAAATAAAGTCATCAGGTAATTCATCGCCTTCATAAACATAACCACAAACTTTACAAACATAACCTTTTTTCTTATCTGTTGGAGGTTTTGGTTTAACATTCTTTTGATAATAAGTATAAGTCATGGTTTCTTTGTCGTTTAAAACTCTTGATTCAGTGACACTACAAATAAACATACCATGAGTTTGTAAATCAACATAATCTTCAACTTTTAAAGACATAAATGAATTAATATAATTTGGTAAATAAGCTAGGTTGTTATCAGCAATTTGAGCTTCAATATTAGCAAATTTATCGACATTTCTTCCACTTACAAAACCAAAGTTTTCAAAGATTTGAAATGGTGTATCAACTGTTAATGTATTAACATTTAATAAACCTGTTTGTTTAATAATGTGATGAGAATAATTTTCTTTATTAATAGTTACAGCAATTCTTAGTGGATTTTGGGTTAATTGTGAAACTGTATTAACAATTAAACCATTTTGTTTTTTACCATCATAAGATGTAACAACATATAAACCATAGCCAATATTAAATAAAGCACTTAAATCATTTTTATTGGCTTTTTTATTATCACGAGCTAAATATTCTTTACATAATTCATTAACCATTTTATCGATTTCATCGACATTTTCTTTGTTCATACTTGATTTAATTTTAACGGTCGAATCAATAAAATCAATGTTTTTTAAGCCTTGTAGTTTTTCTTTCATGATCTTAGCAGCTAGTGGGGCCCAACTACCATTTTCAATAAAAGCAACTGTTCTATTTTGATAATTTCTTTCTACTAAATGATCTAGAAATGTTTTCATAAATGGAAAGATTGAAGCATTATAAGTAGTGGTTGCTAGTACTAGTTTTCCATATTTAAAAGCATCAGCAACAGCTTTTGACATATCATCACGAGCTAAATCATAAATAACAACTACTGGAGCACCATTTTCTTTAAGTTTACTAGCTAATTCTTCAACAGCCTTTTTAGTATTTCCATAGACTGAAGTATAAGCAATCATGATACCTTCACTTTCAACTTGATAACTAGACCAAACATCATATAGATGTAAATAATAACCTAAATTGTTATCAAGAACTGGACCATGTAAAGGTAATATCTTTTTAATATCTAAAGCGCTTGCTTTTTTTAGTAAGTTTTGTACTTGTTGACCATATTTTCCAACAATTCCAATGTAATAACGTCTAGCTTCACAAAGCCACTCTTCGTTTCTATCTAAAGCACCAAATTTGCCGAATCCATCGGCAGAAAATAAAACTTTTTCATATGAATCATAAGTAACCATTACTTCTGGCCAATGAACCATAGGAGCAAATACAAAGGTTAAAATGTGTTTTCCTAAAACTAAGGTATCACTATCTTTTACAACTAATTTATTTTCGATTTCTTGATTGAAGAATTGTTTAATCATTTGAAATGTTTTTTCATTACCAACAATGGTTGTATTAGGATAAACCTTAAGAAAATTCATAATATTTGCTGAATGATCAGGTTCCATATGTTGAATGATTAAATAACTTGGTGTTTTACCATTTAAAGCTTCGCTTATATGGTCTAACCATTCATGAGTAAAATTCTTATCAACGGTATCCATGATAGCAATTTTATCATCATCAATTAGATAAGAATTATAAGACATACCATTTTTAACCACGTATTGACCTTCAAAAAGGTCTACTTTATGGTCATTTACACCAATGTAATAAATATCATTACTAATATTTTGTTTCATTCTTTTACCCCCTCGTTTTTTGTTTTCCTTAGTTGTTATTATAGCATTTAAAAGTTTATCTATAAAGACAAAAATAAAAGCCTCTTTTATTCAACTTGAGGCTTAGATAAATCATCGTTTCTTTTTCTAGATACAAATTTATAAATAAGATAAATAAATGGCATTCCTAGATTAGTTTCAATCAAGGAATCAACTATTAAGGTCATGAAACTAGCATCATTAAATGGTCTAATTCCATGAACTAATAAAGCAAATTCCCATGCAAATTGAACTGATATACCAATTAAGTTTAAAGTTAGTATTGGACTTCGTTTTGTTTTATCTTTAACTACTAAATCATGAATGATTAAAATTAAATAACCAACAACTAATATAATCGCCATTATTCCATGATATGCATTTGTAGTTCGATAGGTCTTGATTGTAGCATCCCCACCAAGAGTTGCAATAGCAGGACATACTAACCACCAACCAACAATTAATAATAACCAATATTTCAAATCTTTATCTTTCTTTAAACATAGCCAAATAAAAGCAAAATTAGTAATTCCATAACTTAGTGACATCCAAAGTAAGACAAGAGCAGTTTTTAAAGTATTTGCTTCAACTGAGTTAATAGTAATTGTTCTAGTATGGCTTAATAAATAAAAATAACCAAAATCAACAATAAAATATAAGACACCACCAGCTAATGACCATAATAATGTAATATATTTTTTCTTGAACAATAATAATCCTAGTAAGAATAAAATAAAACAAGAATCTAGAATAATATAAAGTAAATTAAAATTTCTTGTAGGAGTAATAATTTCACTGCTTAAAAACATAATAAAATCCTTTCTAAAATAAATTTACATACTAATTAAGTATGATTTTATCGACCAAAATATTGTATATCATTAAATAAAGAAAATCAATTTTAGAAATTATTTGAATTTTTTGATTCACAATGTGAGCAAAAAATAAAACTCTCATTTAACTAAAATTAAAGAAATGAGAGTTTAGTATTTATAATG
>CANQVX010000006.1 GCA_947627355.1 uncultured Bacilli bacterium
TTAGCAATAATATTATGAACGATGTCTCACTTAATTTTCAAGAAAAAATTACCAACCTTTTTGTAAATATATTTAAATTTTTTTGATTTCACTTGATATTTGTTTTTCAGCCTTGTATAAAAATAAGAAAGCACCATAAACGAAGACAGTATTTAAAATTAAATGGACAATTAGTTGTAAAATATCTAGGTTTCTAAAAGGATGAAGCATAGCATAACCTAAAGATTGATCGGCTTTAACTTGAACAAAGACTAACAAACAATATTCAGCAAGTATTACAAACAATTCTAGAATAATTGATATGATAAACAGACGATTTTTAACCATTTTACCGTTAAATTTTTTATAAAAGAAATGAGCAAGAAAGACTCCAATTAAACTTGCAATACAAGCAAAATAATGAGTTGCTTCTAAAAGCAGATATAGAAAAACAAATATTAGACCAGCAAGTAAGACACCAAGAATTCCAGTAAAGTAATGTTGTTTATTTCGATCACCATATCTTAAGGTCATAGCTGAATCAATACTTTGAATTAATGGTCTACTACACGTTTCATGGATTTGAAATAATTCTTCATCAAAATAATAAAATGGATCACTAGGTGTTAGTTGTTGTCCACAGATAGGACAAACATCTCTTTTAGGAACATTATATTCATCTAATATCTCAACAATCACATTAATAGCATCAACAATTAATGGTTCATTAGCTTTTGTTAAATCAAGATAGCACATCAAAGAAAAACTACCATATTCAGAATTGATATATGCAGGATTTGCCTGAATTGCTCGACAAAAATCGTTATCTAATTGTTGTAAAATGTTATCGTTTTGAAGTCTAGATACAATTGTTGCAATCCTAATTTTTGCTGATTCTGTATGAATTGCAAATAAACGTTCTTTATAAAACCCATAAGCAATACCATTTTTAAATTTAAAATCATTTTGTTTATAAAACAAATCTAGAACTGTAATAGCCACTATTATCACCCGCCTTTATTGTAGTCTATTTTTGCATTTTAAACAACGAATTTTAGATTGTTATACTCTATCTTTTAAAAAAAAGATAGTGTATAATATTTAATCGAGGTGTTAATCATGGGCTTATTTATTACAATTGAAGGTGCTGAAGGTAGTGGAAAAACAACAGTTTGTAAACAAGTAACCGAAAAATTATTAAAAGAAGGTTATAAAGTTTTATATACTAGAGAACCCGGCGGAGTTAAGATTGCTGAACAAATAAGAAACATTATTTTGGATGTAAATAACACAGATTTAGATCCTAGAAGTGAAGTTTTATTATATGCTGCAAGTAGAAGACAACACTTGGTTGAAAAAATAGAACCAGCATTAAATGAAGGTTATGTTATTATTTGTGATCGTTTTATTGATAGTTCGTTAGCATATCAAGGATATGCTAGAGGTATTGGTATTGATGAAGTTTACAACATCAATATGTTTGCTATTAACAATCGTTTACCAGACTTTACAATTTTACTAGATATTGATCCTGAAGAAGGCTTAAAAAGAATCAATAAAAGCCGTGGCAATGAAGTAAATCGTCTTGATTTAGAAAAACTATCTTTCCATAAAAAAGTTCACGAAGGTTATGATATTTTAAAACAAAAATATCCTAATCGTTTTATTGTAGTAAATGCTAATCAAACACCTGATCAAGTATTTAATGATGTTTATGACATTATCGAAAAAAAGTGTAAGGAATATCAACTATGCAAAAATTCAAAGAATATTTAAAAAATACTCAACACATGGTTTATGAAAGTCTTATTCATGCTTTTTTAAAGAAAAAGACGACTCATGCTTATTTAATCAGTGGAACAATAGGGTCACCAGTTTTAGAACTAGCTGAATTCATGGCTCAAAGCTTTGTATGTTCTAATAAAGATGAAAACCATATGGCATGTGAAGAATGTGATGAATGTAACAAGATAAAAAACAATAGTTACATTGATTATATTTTTTATAAGGGTGAAGATTTAAAAAGAGATAATGTCGATAATATTCAAAGAGAATTTAATAAATCTGCCGTTGAAAAGGCAAATATTAAGGTGTATGTCATTCATTTGATTGAAAAAGCACCGATTTCATCGTTAAATAAATTACTTAAGTTTTTAGAAGAACCTAGCTCTGATATCATTGCTATTTTTACAACTTATTCAATGATGTCAGTACTACCAACCATCGTTTCAAGATGTCAAATTATAAATCTAAGACAATTCAGTCAAAAAGAATTGATAAATGCTATGTTAGAAGTCAATGCTGATTTTGAAGATGCTAAGTTACTTGCAGTTATCTCAAACGATTTAGAAAAAAATGTAAAACTAGTTAAATCAGAAGAATACAAAACAGCCAAAGAAATAACTAAAAATTGTTTGAATTATATGCTTACTAAGCCTGATTATCTAATCTTTTACATGTTAAATCAAGGGCTTGCAAGACTTGAAGAAATCAAACAATTTGATTTATATTTAGACATGCTTCAAGCTTGCTTTTTTGCCGCAATGTATTATAAAGCAAGTAAAGAAGAAAGTTACTTTTTTAAGGATGAAATCGAAAAGATTGCAACCTCAAATATCGATATTTATGGTTGCATCATGGCAATTTTAACTGCCAAGCAAGAAATGATTTCAAACGCTAACAAGAGTTTAGTTTATGATAAGTTGTTTATTTGTTTAGCTGGAGGCGATAATAGTGGAAAACGAAGTAGTTAATAATGAACAAGTAGAAACCTATAAATATGTGATAGGTGTTGGTTTTAGTAATGCTTTACACATGTATTATTTTGGTACTAATGATGAAAGCTTAACTAAAGGTATTGATGTAGTTGTTGAAACTGTTAGAGGAATTGAACTTGGAACAACTAATACTAATTTGAAACTTTTAAGCGAAACTTCATTAGATATTGAACTAAAACCAGTCATAAGAATTGCAACAGATGAAGATAAAGAAGCTTTTAAAGACAATCTAGAACTTGCTAAAAAAGCAGCAGTAGTTTGTGAAGAAAGCATTGAACAATTGGGTTTACCAATGAATCTAATTAGTAGTGAATATGTACTAGATACCACAAAAGTTATCTTTACTTATGTTGCTGATGATCGTGTTGATTTTCGTGAATTACTTAAGGTTTTAGCTCAAAGATTACGTTGTCGAATTGAACTTCGTCAAATAGGTGCTAGAGACCGTTCTAAATCTATTGGTGGCCTTGGTCCATGTGGTCTTCCTTTATGCTGTCATTCATTTTTATCTGATTTTGATGGCATTAGTATTAACATGGCAAAGAATCAATTATTAGCCCTTAATATTCAAAAACTTTCCGGTCAATGCGGTAAATTAGTATGTTGTCTGAAATATGAAGATGACTACTATACTAAACTAAAAGAAGGACTTCCTAAACTTGGTCAAAAAGTCATGTATAACAATGAAGAATACAAAGTAACTTCTTTAAATGTCTTATCAAGAATGATTAAATTAGATAACAAGGATGAAAGTGTTTTCATCTCATTAGATGAATTTTTAAAACAAGAAAAAAAGGATTAATTATGCAAAAAAATCAAAGTTTTTCAAACGATAATAAAGCGACACTTTATGTGCTAGCAACTCCTATTGGTAACTTAACTGAAATAAGCGATAGACTAAAAGAAACCATATCACTAGTTGATGCTATTTTTTGTGAAGATACTAGAGTTAGTAGCAAGATACTTAATCATTTAGGCATTAAAAAAAGTCTTTATAGTGCTTATGAAAATAAAGAAAATGAAGCTGCTAAACAAATCATATCTTTTTTAAAAAATAATCAATCAGTGGCTTTGATGTCTGATGCTGGTTATCCTGGAATATCAGATCCAGGGAACAAAATCATTCAACAAGTGATTGAAAATAATTATCCGATAGTTGTTATCAATGGCCCATGTGCCTTAATTCAAAGTGTAGTTGCTTCAGGTATGGATACTAGTCACTTTTATTTTTATGGATTTCTAGATCCTAGAAGTGCTAAAAGGAAAAAAGAATTACAGTCTTTAGTTAGTTTTGAAAATACTATTGTGTTTTATCAAAGTCCTCATAAATTATTAGAAACTCTTCAAGATATGTTAGAAGTATTAGGTGATAGAAAAATATGTCTTTGTCGAGAATTAACCAAAAAGTTTGAAGAATATATTCGTGGAACTATTAGTGAAATCATTGAAATATCCGACACTTTAAAAGGTGAAATGGTAATAGTTGTTGAAGGAAATAAAACTAAAGAAGTAGAAATTGATAAAACTTTGATAGAACTAATTGATATTAAAATAAAACAAGGATTAACTAAAAACGAAGCTATTAAAGAAGTTGCCAAAGCTTATAACGTTTCTAAAAACGAATTATATAATTTTTATCATAAAGGAGAATAAACCTATGGAAAAGAAAAAAACATTTTATATAACAACTCCTATATATTATCCAAGTGGTAATATGACTTTAGGAAATTCTTATACAACCATTGTTTGTGATGCTTATGCTCGTTATAAAAAAGAACAAGGTTATGATGTTTATTTTGTAACAGGCACTGATGAACATGGTCAAAAAATCGAATTTAAAGCTAAAGAAAAGAATGTTACACCTATCGAATTTGTCGATGAAATCGTAAGTAATGTTCAAGAATTATGGAAAGCTTTAAAGATATCTAACGATGATTTTATAAGAACAACTCAAAAAAGACATACCGATGTTGTTGAAAAAGTATTTAGTTATTTTTTAAATAAAGGTGATATCTATTTAAGTGAATATGAAGGTTGGTATTGTAGAGAATGTGAATCATTCTTTACTGAAACTCAACTAGTTGATGGAAAATGTCCTGATTGTGGTAGAGAAGTAGTTTTACAAAAAGAAGAAGCGTATTTCTTTAGAATGTCAAAATATACTGATAAACTACTTAAATATTATGAAGACCATCCAAATGCTATCGTTCCAGAAGCAAGAAAAACTGAAATGATTAATAACTTTATCAAACCCGGTCTTGAAGACTTATGTGTTTCAAGAACATCTTTTGACTGGGGTGTTAAGATTAAAGAAAATCCTAAACATGTTGTTTATGTTTGGATTGATGCTTTGATGAATTATTTAAGTGTTTTAGGTTATTTAAGCGATGATGATACTTTATTTAAAAAGTATTGGCTAAATGGTGATGAAAAGATTCATGTTTTAGGAAAAGAAATCACTAGATTCCATGTGATTTATTGGCCTATTATGTTAATGTCTTTAAACCTTCCTTTGCCTGACCGTTTTTATAGTCATGGTTGGCTTATCATGAAAGATGGAAAGATGTCTAAATCTAAAGGAAATGTTGTATATCCATTGCCTTTGATTAATAACTATGGTATTGATGCTGTTCGTTATTATCTACTTAGAGAAATCCCTATGTTTAGTGATGGTTTATTTACTATGGAACAATTTATCGATAGATACAATAATGATTTAGCTAATGATTTAGGAAATCTTTCTCATCGTAGTATATCGATGATTAATAAATATTTTGATGGTATTATTCCAAGTTACAAAGGTCGTGTAACTGAATTTGATAAAGAACTAGAAGAAGTAGGAAAACAAGCCATTGAATTATTTATCAAACATATGGATCAATTTGAAATGAATGTGGCTATTGAAAAACTATTTGTTTATGTTTCAAAAGCTAATAAATATATTGAAGATAGTAAGCCGTGGGCTTTAGCAAAAGATGAAACGAAAAAAGAAGAATTAGCTTCAGTTATGGTTCATTTAGCTAATGTTATTTATCAAGTTTGTGTCTTTTTAAAACCAATTTTGATTGAAAAATCAGCATTTATTTTAGATTTATTGAACGTTAACGAAGCACTTAGAAATTATCAAAGTGCAAGTAAGTTTGGAATCTTAGAAAACGTTAAAGTTAGTGATAAACCAACCCCTGCCTTTGTAAGATTAGATGCTAAAGTCGAATTAGAAAAAACCAAAGAAAGTATATATCAACCTAAATAAAAAGAAAGGAAGTTTATTATGAAAGCAAGTAAAATGCTAATTCCAACCTTAAAAGAAGCTCCTAATGAAGCAATCATAGCTAGTCATATTTATTTAATCAGAGCTGGTATGATTCGCAAGTTAGTAGCGGGGGTTTATAATTTTTTACCACTTGGTATTAGAGTTCTTCATAAAGTTGAAAACATTATCCGTGAAGAAATGGATAATAGTGGTGCCCAAGAAATATTGTCTAGTGCTATTCAACCAAAAGAATTATGGGAACTATCAGGTAGATGGCAAAAATATGGACCTGAATTGATGCGTTTTAAAGACCGTCATGATAGAGAATTTTGTCTAGGCCCAACACATGAAGAAATCTTTACTGATTTAGTTAAAAACGAAGTTAAATCATATAAGAATCTGCCATTAAATATTTATCAAATTCAAACTAAGTATCGTGATGAATTGCGTCCTAGATTTGGTCTTATGAGAGGTAGAGAATTCATCATGAAAGATGCTTATAGTTTCGATATCGATTTAAAAGGATTAGACGTATCTTATCAAAACATGTATGAAACTTATCAAAGAATATTTGATAGATTACATTTAAAATACAAAGTTGTTTTAGCTGATACTGGCGCTATTGGTGGAAGTGAATCTCATCAATTCATGGCTTTAAGTGAAGTTGGTGAAAGTAGCATTATCTATTGTGATAATTGCCATTATGCAGCAGATGAAGAAAAAGCTGAATCATTAGACGATGATTATAAAAATAATGAAAAAGAATTACCTTTAGAAGAAGTTAATACTCCAAATCAAATGACTATTGAAGAAGTAAGTAATTTCTTAAATGTTTCAACCAAAGATGTTGTTAAAACAATGGTTTATAAAGCAAACAATGAATTTGTTTTAGTTTTAGTTCGTGGTGATCGTGAAGTTAACGAAATTAAAGTTTGCAATGCTTTAAAAGTTGCTGAACATGAACTTATGTTAGCTAGTAAAGAAGAAATAGCAAAACTTGGTAGTGTTGAAGGTTATGTTGGACCTTGTAACATTAATGCAAGAATTCTAGTTGATAATGAAGTGGCTAAGATGAAAAACATCATTGTTGGTGCTAATAAAAAAGATTATCACTTGAAAAATGTTAACATAAATCGTGATTTTGTCGGTGAAATCAGTAATTTAAGAACTGCTAAAGAAAATGATTTATGTCCTATTTGTAAAAATCCTTTAAAGAGTGAACGAGGAATTGAAGTGGGTCAAATCTTTAAATTAAAGACCAAATATTCAGAAAGCATGGGCTGTACTTATCTAAAAGAAGACGGTTCAAATGTTCCTATGATGATGGGTTGTTATGGTATAGGTGTTACTAGGACACTTGCTAGTATTGTTGAACAATATCATGATGAAAATGGTATTATATGGCCACTTAATGTTGCTCCATATCATACTGTTATCATACCAATTCGTTATCAAAATGAACAACAAGAATTGGCTGATGAAATCTATAAAAAACTACAAGAAAAACATGTTGAAGTTATCCTAGATGACCGCAATGTGCAAGCTGGTGTTAAATTTAAAGATTGGGATTTAATTGGTATTCCTATGCAAATAACAATTGGAAAAAGAGCAACTGAAGGAATTGTTGAATTCAAATTAAGAAATGAAAATCAAAAGAAAGAATTAACAGTTGCTGAAGCAATTGACTTTATAGTCGATAAAGTAAATAAAGAAAGTAGATAGAAAGAAGTGTTTGTTGATGCAAGAATTTGATGTAATTGTAGTTGGGGGCGGACATGCAGGCGTAGAAGCTGCTTTAGCAGCTGCTAGGCTTTCTTTTAAGGTTTGTCTTATTACATTAGATATCAATAACATTGCCCAAACTCCATGCAATCCATCAATTGGCGGGCCTGCTAAAGGAGTCGTTGTTAGAGAAATTGATGCCTTAGGAGGGCAAATGGGAATTACAACCGATAACACATGTCTTCAAATGAAGATGTTAAATACCGCTAAAGGCCCAGGTGTTCAATGTTTAAGAGCACAAATTGATAAATTAAGATATCCAAAATACATGCAAGATGTAATTAAAGAAAATAAAAACATTACTATCTTAGAAACAATGGTTAAAAAACTAATTGTTAAAGATAATAAATGTTTAGGAATTGTCGATGAAAATGATAATGAAATATTAGCAAAAACTACGATTCTAACGACAGGAACGTATCTTGAAGCAAGTATTTTAGTAGGCCATGATATTAAAATAGAAGGCCCAGATCATCAAAGAAGTGCAACAGGTTTATCACCTCAATTAAGTAAACTTGGTTTTCATATCATGAGACTTAAAACGGGAACTCCACCTCGTATTGCTAAAGAAAGCATTGATTTTTCTGAATGTGAAGTTCAACTTGGTAGTTTGGGTGAATATGCTTTTAGTTATGAAACAACTAATTTTCTACCTTTAGATAAACAAGTTCCGTGTCATCTAATTCATACCACACCTGAAACTCATAAAATTATTAATGAACATTTAAAAGAATCAGCTATGTATAGTGGAAATATCAAAGGAACAGGTCCTAGATATTGTCCATCAATTGAAGATAAAATTGTTAGATTTGCTGATAAAGAAAGACATCAATTATTTCTAGAACCCGAATCTTTATCAAACAATTCTATTTATTTACAAGGCTTTTCAACTTCGATGCCACCTCATATTCAAGAATTAATGGTTCATTCTTTACCAGGGCTTAAAAACGCCAAGTTTTTGAAATATGCTTATGCTATTGAATATGATGCAATTGATCCGACACAATTAAAATTGTCGTTAGAAACGAAGATTATTGAAAACTTATTCACTGCTGGACAAATAAATGGAACATCCGGTTATGAAGAAGCAGCAGGACAAGGATTGATTGCTGGCATCAATGCTTGTTTAAAAATTCAAAATAGAAAACCATTGATTCTTAAAAGAAATGAAGCTTATATTGGCTTAATGATTGATGATTTAGTAACAAAAGGCACAAAAGAACCATATAGATTACTAACATCTAGATCAGAATATAGATTGTTATTAAGACATGATAATGCTGATATTCGTTTAAGAAAATATGGTTATGAAGTGGGTTTAATTAGTAAAGAATTATATGATAAGTTCTTAACTAAACTTGCTGATATAGAAGAATTAAAAGAAACAATAACTAATCTAAAAGTTAAGAATTATCCTGAAATCAAAGATTATGCTATTAGTAAGCAAACTAGTATTGACCATATTAGTTCTTTATCAATTATTGAATTTATAAAAAGACCAGAAATTAAATTGTTAGAAGTATTACCATTACTTCATTTAGAAAAAGAATATAGTAATGAAGTTGTTGAACAAGTTGAAATTCAAATAAAATATGAAGGTTATCTAAAAAAGCAACAAAAAGATGCTATGGAACTTGAAAAACTTGAAAACTTTGTTATTCCAGAAAACATTAATTATGATGATGTTGCTCATCTAGCAATTGAAGCTAGACAAAAACTAAAAGCAATTAGACCAGTAACTATAGGCCAAGCAAGCAGAATATCAGGAGTTAATCCTAGTGATATCACAATGCTTATGATCTATTTAAAACTTCATTAAAAGGAGATAAAAACAAATGACTATTGAAGAATTCATAAAAGCCTTAGAATCAAAAAATATCCATTTGACCGATAAAATGTTAGAACAATTTGAAACATATTATCAAATGTTAGATGAATATAATAAGGTTATGGACTTAACAAATATTATTGAAAAAGAACAAGTCTATGAAAGACATTTTTATGATTCTTTAAGTGTTTGTTTTACTGGTATTGATTTTAACAATCATACCTTATGTGATGTTGGATCTGGTGCTGGATTTCCAGCAATTCCTCTAAAAATTGTTTTTCCTAATATGAAGTTAGTAGTAATTGATTCGTTAAATAAAAGAATGAACTTTCTAGCCGAAGTTGTAAAAAAACTTGATTTAAAAGATGTCACAATTGTTGCTAAAAGAGTTGAAGATGTTGTTGAAAACTATCGTAATTATTTTGATTATGTTACAGCTAGAGCTGTTGCTAGACTTAACATTCTACTTGAATTATGTACTCCAATTGTAAAAGTAAATGGTATGTTTATAGCTATGAAAGGAAATCAAGGTAATCAAGAACTAATTGAAAGCAAAAACGCTATCAAAGAATTAGATGTTGAATTAGTAAACGCCTATAACGAAAATCAAATAGTAAACTTCTATTTTAATAAACTAAAAGAAACTAAATTAAAATATCCAAGAAAGTTTGCTAAAATAAAACAAAAACCATTATAATATAAAATGTAAGGAGCGATAAAAATGAAATTTTGGGATTCACTTAAAAGTAATTTAAAAGAAATTGGTAAAGAATTAAATGATACTTTACATTTAGATGAACTTGGAAAAGAACTTGATGAAGATATCCAAGCAGATAAAAAAGAAACCGAAGAAGAAAAGATAGAAGAAAAAACAGAAGAAACTAAAGAAAACAAATAAAGAGCACGGATGTGCTCTTTTAGTTTGCTTTCATTATATAATCAACTTTATCTTTAATGTTAAATGTTTCAAAATATTTGTTTTCTAAGGGAATCCATTTATTGATAAATGATTCAAAATCTTTGATAGACTCTCTATTTTTAAGTCTTTCTAGTTGCAACGTTGAATCAATATCAATAAATATAGATAGATCATAATATTTATCAAAATAAGGATGTAAAGAATATGCTCCTTCAATAATTAGAACTTTCTTTTTAGGTAAAGTGATTGGATTTGTAAGTGACATAGCCTTACAATCAAATTTATGATAAGTTATTTCTTTATCGAGATTATCAATGATTTCATCTTTAAATCTTTCATAATCGATGTTTCCACCTGGTTCTTCATATCTTTTATCTGTTCTTTTTTCAAGTGGTAAATAGAAATCATCACAATGAATAACATTAGCATCAAACAAAGATTCAAGTTTACTAGCAAGGGTAGTTTTACCACTACCACATTTACCATCAATAGCTATAACAATAAAATCTTTGTTTTTTAATAAATCATTGATTCTATCGATAATTTTATTGATTTTGTTCATGTTCTCTTTGGGGTAAAAATTTGTCGAGTAAACCGCTTCTTTTTAATAAAATTACTAGTGATGGAACTAAAACTAAATGTAAGATAATTCCAGGCCATGCAACAACAAATGCACCACTTAAAAACATCTTAAATGTAAAACTGTTTTTAGTATCAATTACACCTACAAGGAAATGAACAATGCCATAAACCGCTCTTCCAAGTAAGATTGCTGATACCATAGCAATAAAGATAATTAATATTTCATTTAATTTTGTCTTTTTGTATAACAAATGGAATAATAGGCCACTAACAGCACCATAACATGCTAGTTCAAACATCATACAAGTGGCAACTGGATATAACATTGGCATTCCAAAGATTAATGAACGAGTTAAAGGAGTTAAAAAACCAATAACTGCACCATAGACAGGACCTAATACAAAGCCACATAAATAAATGGCAATATGCATAGGAGAAATAACATTACCTAGTTGCGTGTTTTGGGCTGTTATAAATGGAAGTAACCAACCTAAACATAAAAACATAGCGGCTAAGCAAATTTTATTAACTATTAATGAATTTTTATTCAACTTCAACTTCCTCCAATTCATAATCCATACTACCAACATTTAATTTAGCAGCAGCTTCAATTGTTAAAACTCCATGTCTGCTTTCAATTCTTTCAATTAGATGATCTTTTCCTTTATCATTTGATTTATAAACTAAGTCAAGACACGCTTTGTCAATTGCAACAGGATCTAAAGATGCAAGGATTCCAATATCAGCCATGCATGGATCTTCAGCAACAGCGCAGCAGTCACAGTCAACTGACATGTTTTTCATAACATTTATATAAGCCATATTGCCTTTAAAATAATTAACAACACTACTTGCTGCATCTGCCATAGATTCTAAAAATAAATCATGATCTGCACTCCAAATTCTTCCGGGTTCACCAGCACCATGGATATATGCTTTTCCATATGATGATGCAACACCAATTGATAATTGTTTTAAAGCACCTCCATAACCACCCATAGGATGACCTTTGAAGTGAGATAATACTAACATAGAATCATATTTTTTAAGATTCTTACCAACGAAGTTTTGTTTGATAACTTTTCCATTTGGAATTTCAAGTACCATATCAGGACCTTCAGCATCCATTAAGTCTACTTTAAAATAGTCGGTCCAATGGTGTTTTTTAAATGTTTCTAAATGTTTTTTGGTGGTGTTTCTTTCACCATCATAAGCTGTGTTACATTCAACGACAGTACCTTTAACAAAATCAATGATAGGTTTAAAGAAATCAGGGCCTAAAAAGTTTTGGTTTCCAGGTTCACCTGAATGTAATTTAATTGCTACATTTCCTTTTAAATCAGCATTTAATTTTTGATACAATTTTAAAACGGCTTCTGGACTAATTTGTCTTGTAAAATATACTTTTGGTTTCATTTTTTTCATCTCCTTAAAAATTATTTTAACATAAATTTTAATTGCTTTAAATTATAAATTTATTTATAATTATATCACCAACCGCTTATCGTATTTAGAAAGGAAAATGACAAATGATTACTGTAAAAATGTTAAATCAAACTTTTGAGTTGGAAAATAAAACACCAATCTTATCTTTAATACCTGTTGAAGATAGAAAAAAATATTATGTAGCTAAGGTTAACAATCGTTTAAGAGAATTAACTTATGAACTTAGTTTTGATTGTGAAGTAGAATTATTAGATCTTTCTAATTCGGATGCTACTAAGGTTTATGAAACCAGTTTACGTTATTTAGTTGTAATGGCTATTAGCAGATTACATCCTGAATATGATGTGAGACTAAGTTATAACGTTTCACGTTCTATTTTTTGTCAACTTCTTAATCCAAATTTGACACTTGATAATGATTTTGTTGGTGAATTAAGAGCTGAAATGAAAAAAATAGTAGCTGCTGATTATCCATTAACAAGAAAAATATTTACTAAAGAAGAAGCATTAGAAATCTATAAAAAACAACACGCTCAAGATAAAATTGATATCTTACAATTCCGTCCTGAAAAGAATGTTCATATGTATGAATGTGATGGCTATTTAAACTATATGTTTGGTTATATGGTTCCTTCTACTGGTTATCTTAGTCAATTCAAACTAAGACATTATAACCCTGGCTTTATTATTCAATATCCACGTTCAGAAATTGAAGGAATTATTCCTGATTTTGAAGAAGCTTCAATGTTTGGAAAAACATTAAAATTAGCTCATGGTTGGGCTAAGATTTGTGAGGCTGATACAGTAGCTAAAATGAATAGACACGTTAAAGAAGATACTACAATTGATTTCATAAACATGTGTGAAACTAAACACAACAATATGTTATGTGAATTAGGTGAAACAATTGAAAAAGATATCGAAAACATTCGCTTAATCGCTATTGCTGGTCCATCTTCAAGTGGTAAAACAACTTTTTCTAATCGTTTAAGAGTTGAATTAATGTCAAGAGGTATTCATCCAGTTAGAATATCAATTGATGATTATTATTTACCAAAATCAGCAGCACCATTAGATGAAAATGGTAATCCTGATTTAGAACATATCGAAGCATTAGATATCGAATTATTTAACAATCATATGCTTTCACTAATTCAAGGAAAAGAAATAACACTGCCTAAGTTTAATTTCAAAACAGGTGAAAGAGAACAAGGTGAAAGAATTAAAATTGAACCTAAACAACCTATTATTATTGAAGGTATTCATGCATTAAATGATACCTTAACTTCATCAATTCCTAAGCATCAAAAATTCAAGATCTATATTGCTCCACAAATTCAAATTAATCTAGATAATCATAATCCAATTAGTTTAACTGAAATAAGATTACTTAGAAGAATTGTAAGAGATAAGAAATATCGTAATACATCAGCCGAAAAAACAATTGCCATGTGGCCATCTGTTAGAAAAGGTGAATTTAAATGGATTTATCCTCATCAAGAAGGCGCTAACTTTGTTTTCAATTCTGAATTAACTTATGAATTATGTGTAATGAAAAAATATGCATTACCATCACTTAGAGAAATACCTGATGATAGTGCCTATGCAATTCAAGCAAATAGACTTATCAAGTTTTTGAAATATTTCAAAGATATTGATGATACTTATGTGCCATGTAATTCATTGCTTAGAGAATTCATTGGTGGAAGTTGTTTCAAAGAAGTAAATGACTAATTAAAAAGGAAATGTAACAAAACTCAAATTATACAAGAGTTTATTAACATTTCCTTTTTTGTTAGTTTCTATTTTGTTTTAATATGTCGAATGTGTTGTAAGAATCATCTATTGAAATATAAAAACTTCTCACCAAAAACGTTAAATTGTTAAAAACATATAAATAGCGAATCGTTGGATCAATTGTACTGGCAAACACAACCTTTTTAAATCCAAACGCTGCCATCATTTCAAAAAAATTAACTTTGCTAACGCAACTACCATCTAAACAAGCACCCCAAAGGGTGGTGTGGTTATCGGTTATATAAATATAATCTGGCGAATAAATTCCTGGTCTTATTTCATACATGTCATATGTTACATGAGAAAAATTTAATAAAAAAGAATTGTATTTAGCAGATGAAGAATCAAAAGTGTATTTTTTATCAACATACGAAATTGTATTTACTGTTATTGATTCATCACCTCTTGAATATGTTTTTTCTTCTCTTTTATAAATGTGACTTTGATCAATGTCATTTACGTTAATTTCTTCTCTAATCCAATATTCTAAAGAAGTATCGTCTCTTTTTTCATAAATGTCTTATTTTGGCATATTTACTTTTCCAGTTTTGTTTGTGCAAGAAGTTAAAGAAAGCATTAATAACATTACAAACGTTATAAACTTTTTCATACGAACACCTCATTTTTTATTATAGTATTTGTTAAACAAATTTAAAAGAGAATGTTATTAGCTAATCCTTTTAACATTCTCTTAAACTTTTAAATTTGTCGATAGAATCAATTGTTTTAAAACATTTGCCAAAGCATTGTCTTACGTTTTAAAAAGATTGATTTAAACAATTCTATTTTATTTGTATTGAATATATTTACTAATTCTAAGTCAATTGCTTCATTACCACTAATAAAGCCAATAATCAATTGTGATAATCTTTGAATGCTAACTTCAATATTGGCTTTCTTTAAATTAGTTTCAACAACTAATAATTTGCCGTTTTGAGCGGTAATTTTAAACACTTTATTATTCCATGAGGCTTGGTTATCGTTAACTTTTAAAGTAAACGAGCCTTTTATTTTGTTGTTTATTTTCATGGCTTCTAAAGTTTCTTTTACCATTACTACTCTAAACATCATATTAGCCCATTCCCAATATTGAATACGAGGAGTAGGTAACACTAATCTTAGGTTATCATCTTTTAGTAATGTTAATTCTATTTCTTCTACTTGTGAACGATGAGTATAGAAAAAGTGTAAGATGTGTTGACGTCCTGTTTCACTAAGATAATATAATTCATCACAATAAAGACATTTTCCATTGATATAATAAATAGCAATTGCTTCTAATTCATTGTTTTCATTATAAGCACCATAGCAATGATAAAAATTATTTTTAAATTTTTCCCATCTTTCGTTTCTTATTTTAGGTGTATGGGTGATTGGACCATTAATAGAACTAATAAACTTTTCACGAAAATCTTCAATCAAATCATCGTTTTCTTTAGTTAACTCACAATATTTGTAAGCTTTAGGAGTGTTTTTTAAATGTTGAACATTAAACTTTAACTTTTGCCAACTAAAAGCCCATTCCCAACCATACTTGCGATAGAATTCACAACTAAAAGGACCTAAAGCCGAAAACATCATGTTTCGTTCTTTCATATATTCAAGAGAATAGGTGAGTAATTCTTTTATACCACCTTGATCACGTGATTCAGGAAGACTTGCCACTCCAGCAATACCACCCATTAAATATTTATTGTTATCGAAATTCATTTCAAACGGAACTACATGTAGGCATTGCATAATCTTATTATTTACTTCGTTAACTAATACTTCTTCATGTCTAAAATTGTCGCTAGAAACGTTGTTTTCGATACTAGCATTACCCATATTAAAGCAATATGCTTCAATACTATAGAAAGCTCTTTTATCTTCTTTTTTGGCAATTCTTACGGCCATATTATATCCTCCTAGAAATCTATTTCCATACCATCATAAGCAACTATAATGTTATGAGGTTTAAAGAATTTTTCAAATTCTTCATGCATCCATTTACCATTATGAGAAAAGTGGTTAACAATGAAGATGCCATTATCAAAGATATGTAATTTTTCAAGTTTTTCTTTAACTAGTAGTACTTCTTGATGGCCTAGATGGTTATTTAAACTGCTAAGAGCACCATGGGTACAATCAAGAGAGATAACATCAATATGGAATTTCTTTAAAAATTCAAACACTTCATCATAGAACATACCTGTATCATGAGCATCTAAAAAAGTTTTTCCATCACTTTTTCGAACAAATAAATAGATAAAAGGTTTATCTTTAGGTTGCATATGATTAGCAGGTAATGGATACACATAAAAATCAGGTGTGTTTATCTTTTGAAATTTATGAATTGCGTGGAAGATTGGCTCGTTTTCATCACTTTCAGCCATTGATTTTTTAATCATTTTTATGGACTTTGACCAACCATAAATATTTAAACTATGGTCATTTCTTAAATTAGTAAACCATTTTCTACGAAAATCAAATTCTTCACTTGATAGATGGTCAAAATGAGGATGAGAGATAAACAAATATTTAAGTTTTGTATAGTCAAGTCCATCACGAACCATGTGATAATAACTATCAGGTGGAAAATCAATTTTATAAGCATCATCAATCATAATTGAAAAACGACTACGAATATTTTTTCCTTTTAAATTACGTGCTTTTGTACAAGCATCACAACTACAAAATAGACCTGGCCAGCCTTCAGCTGCAGCTGTTCCTAAAAAGCGAATTTTCAAGTAAATCACCTCTAAAAAGTATTGTAACGACTTTTAATTTTAAAAACAATACAGGGGCCTAAAAAAATTAAATAATATTGTTATACAATATTAAATGTGCTAAACTAGTCTTGATTACAAAAGGAGAAATAAAAACATGTATAATTTAAAAATTGGTGTCATTGAAAGTCTTGCTAGTATCTTAGCAAATAAAACAAAAAGATTAGAAAAAATCGGTGTAAAAGAAATTCAATTAAGTTGTTGGGATTGCAATATTTGTACTCCTGAAAACGCTAAACTTGTAAAAGAAATCCTTAAAGAAGGAGACGTTACAATTTCTGGTGTTTGGGGTGGTTGGAATGTTGGACCTACTGAATGGAATTTTACAAAAGGACCTTCAACAATTGGTATCGTTCCTACTACTTGGAGAAAAGAAAGAATCGCTTGTCTTAAAAAAGAAGCTGATTTTACAGCAATGCTTGATGTTGATAACATGACAACACACGTTGGTTTCATGCCTGAAGTTCCAGGATCTGAAGAATATTTAAGTTTTCTAGATGCTTTATGTGAAGTAGCTGATTATTGTAAGAAACTTAACATCAAATTCTGTTTTGAAACTGGTGAAGAAACACCAATTGCTGTACTTAGAGCAATCGATGATTTAAAAGCTAGAGGTTATGATAACATTGGTATCAATCTAGATCCAGCAAACTTATTAATGTATGGAAAAGGAAATCCTCAAGATGCTATCGATGTTTTTGGTAAATATATTACTGGTGTTCATGTAAAAGATGGACAATATCCAACTAATGGTAATGAACTTGGTATTGAAACAAAAGTAGGACATGGTAGAGTTGATTTTGAATGCATTATTAAAAAATTACATGCTTTAAATTATCGTGGTCCTTTAACAATTGAAAGAGAAATTGAAGGCGCTGAACAAGAAAAAGATATCATTGACACTGTTCAATATTTAAATAACATTTTGAAAAAATTCTAGTTAATTAGGAGGTATTTTATGCCTATATTTTATAACGAAACTGAAAAAACATTTCATCTTGAGTGTAAAAATAGTTCCTATATTTTAGGTGTGGCTTATGATCGTTATTTAGCCCACCTTTATTATGGAAAAAAGGTTGAAATGCTACATCCATCAAGAAGAATTGTTTCACGTGAACTTGGTTTTTCACCATCCCCTTTAGAATTCTTCTATGATAGGAAAGTAAGTCTAGATACTTTACCTCAAGAATATCCATCATTTGGCTATACTGATTTTAGAATTCCAGCTATTATTGTTGAACAAGAAAATGGTTCTAGAATCACTGATTTCCGTTACAATAGATATGAAATTGTCGATAAAAAGGAAGAAATCACAGGTATGCCATCTATTAGAAGTGAAGATGGAGAAACCAAAACTTTAAAGGTTTATTTAAAAGATGAAGTAACTCAAATTGAAGTTTGTCTTATCTATAATGTTTATGGTAATCGTGATGTTATCACTCGTCATGTAAAAGTAATAAATAAAGGAAAAGAAACAGTAAAACTTAGAAAAGTTGTTTCTTGTAGTTTTGATTTACATGATAAAGAATATAACTTTTTACAATTACATGGCACTCATTGTAAAGAAAGACATATTGAAATTACTCCACTTCGTCATGGAATAACTAAAATTGAAAGTAGACGTGGTTCATCAAGTCATATGTTGAATCCTTTCTTTGCTTTACTTAAAAAAGATGCAACTGAAGATTTTGGTGAAGTTTATGGCATCAATTTTGTTTATAGTGGTAACTATGAAGGTGCTGTTGAAGTAGATCAAAGAGATACAACTAGAGTTCAGATGGGTTTAGGTTCATTTGATTTTTGTTGGACATTAAAGCCAAATGAAACATTTGAAAGTCCTGAAGTTGTTATGGTTTATTCCTCTACAGGTCTTAATGGTATGTCACAAACATTCCATAGTTTATATAACGAAAGACTTATTAAACGTCATTATCATCATCCAATCGTTGTTAACAACTGGGAAGCCACTTATTTTGATTTCAACAAAGATAAATTAGAAACTTTAATTAAATCTGCTAAAGGTTTAGGTATTGAAACTTTTGTTTTAGATGATGGTTGGTTTGGAAAAAGAAATAATGACGAATCTTCTTTAGGTGACTGGAAAGTAAATCTTGATAAACTTCCTGGCGGACTTAAAGAAATTGCCGATATTGCTCATGAAAACGGCTTAGATTTTGGTTTATGGTTTGAACCAGAAATGATATCAATTGATAGTGATTTATATCGTGCTCATCCTGAATATGCAATCAAAGTTTCTAATCGTGAACACGCTGTTTCTCGTTGTCAATTAGTATTAGATTTATCAAAGCCTGAAGTATGTGATTATATTGTTGATAGCATATCAAAAATTGTCGATGAAATCGGCTTAAATTATATTAAATGGGATTTCAATAGAAATATAACTGAAACACCTAATCAAGAATTATGCCATCGTTATGTGTTAGGTTTATATAGTATTTTAGATAGACTCACAACTAAATATCCTAATCTATTAATCGAAGGTTGTTCTGGAGGTGGAGGTAGAGTCGATCCAGGAGTTTTATATTACACTCCGCAAATCTGGACTAGTGATGATTCAGATGCTATTGAAAGACTATTTATTCAATATGGAACCTCAATAGTTTATCCTCCTACTACTATGGTTGGGCATGTATCAGTTACTCCTAACCATCAAACCGGAAGGATAACTCCTTTTAAAACTAGAGGAATTGTTGCTATGTCAGCAAACTTTGGTTATGAATTAAATCCACAAGTTTTAACAAAAGAAGAAAGACTTATGGTAAAAGAACAAACTCACATTTACAAGAATCTTCGCAAATGTTTATATGATAGTGATTTTTATCGTTTACGTAACCCATTTGAATCTAACAAGGATTGTGCATGGAGTTTTGTAAGTAAAGATAAAAAGCATTGCTATGTTATGTATGTAAGAATCTTAAATGGTGCTACAAATGAATTTGATTGGTTAAAACTAAAAGGACTTGATCCTAAACGTTATTATCAAGATGTTAACACCAATGAAATTTATTCAGGTAATGAACTTATGAATGTTGGTATTTTACTTCCAAGACATCCATATGATTTCAATGGACTTTTATATGAATTTAAAATGGTAAGGCAAGGTGATTAAAAAATGGAAGAATTTTCTAATTATCTAACTAAAATAAAACCTTTACTTAAAAGATTATTACAAATGCTTTGTGCTAAATATGCCTATGTATCTATTTTAGCAACTGATAGTGAAGGTAAGATTATTCAAGCTGGAGCTAATGAAGTTCAAATAAAAGAACACCACATGCAAGAAAAAGGTTTTGTTGTGCGTGTTTATAATGGAAAGTTTTATAGTGAATATTCATTTAACAGCATTGATGCTCAAAACATCAAAGAAATCTATGACAAGATTACTTTAGAACTAGATGTTCAAGAATTAATTGCTAAATCAATTTATTTAAAAGAAAGTGAATATCCATTAATTCAAGAAGAAACTATTCAACAAAGTTTCCAAAAGAATATCAAGGATCGTGATTACACGATTAAAGAACTAGTTGATTATTGTAAGAAGATAGTTAATACTGCTTTTGTTGAAAGCGAATATGTTATTTCTTGTCGTTGTAGCATTGAATATTTAACAGTTTCTAAGATGTTTTTATCATCTCAAAAAGATTTAGAACAAGTTTATCCTTGGGTAAATGGTCGTTTATCAGTAATTGTTAACCGAAATGATACAACTAAATCAAACTTTGAAGCAACATCTAACATTCTAGTTAGTTCAGTCTTAAAAGAACTTGAAAAGAAAGAACATCGAGTTATTCAAGATGCTATTGCTTTATTAGATAGCACTAAACCTGTTCCTGGTGAATATGAAATCATTACATCTCCTGATGTAACTGGTTTAATTGCTCATGAAGCTTTTGGCCATGGTGTTGAAATGGATATGTTTGTTAAAAATAGAGCCAAAGCTAAAGAATACATCAATAAGCAAGTGGCATCAGAAACCATTCAAATGCATGATGGGGCTAAACCTTTTGAAAATTGTTCATCATATTTCTTTGATGATGAAGGAATACTAGCAAAAGATACCATTATTATTAAAAATGGTATTTTACAAACCGGTATTGCTGATAGTTTATCAGCCCTTAAATTAAATATTGAACCAACCGGCAATGGGAAAAGAGAATCATATAAAAGAAAAGCCTATACTAGAATGACTAATACCTATTTTGAAAGAGGTCAAAGCATATTAGATGATATGGTATCAAAAGTTAAAAAAGGCATGCTTGTATGTAATGCTTATAGTGGCATGGAAGATCCTAAAAATTGGGGTTTACAAGCCATTGCTTTAATAGGTAGAGAAATCATTGATGGTAAATATACTGGAAAAATATATTCACCAATTTATATGAATGGTAATGTTCTAGATATCTTGAAATCAATATCAATGACAAGTCAAGATTTTCTTTTATTTGGTTCGGGATATTGTTGTAAAGGATATAAAGAAAAATCTAAAACTGCCGATGGTGGTCCTTATTTGAAAGCAAAGGTGAATATCGGATGATAGAAAGAATTAAAACATTATTAGAGCAAAAAAAGACGCTCAAAGGGTGGAAAATTGATGAAAAAGTAATCGATAGTTATCAATTATTTTTTATCAAACAAGAACTAGATATGAATCGTAGTGTAGAAACTAAAGAATATTTAGTAACCCTCTATAAAGAACATAAAGTTAAACAAGAAATCATGCAAGGAGAATATACAACTACTTTAACTCCTAATATGAGTGATGCTGAAATTAATGAAAAGTTAGATGAAGCCGAAGAATTAACTTGTTTATCTTTAAATCGACCATACAATCTAGTAAGTAAGCAACCTGAAAGAGGAAATGATAAAGAAGTATCATTTGCTGGACACACATTAAAAGAAGCCGCTTTTTTACTTGCTGATATTGTATTTGAAACTAACACCTATGCTAGTGGTTATTTAAATTCAACCGAAATCTTTGTTAATTTTGAAAAAAGACATTTTCTAAATTCCTTAGGTCATGAATTTGTTTATGCTAAAAGTTATGCTCAACTAGATGTTGTTGTAACATGGCTAGAAGAAAATAAAAATGCTGATAATGAAGAAATAGAATTACATCAATTCTTTGAATTTGATTCTTTGAATCAAACTTATATCAAAGGGGTGATAAATAACCTATTTGAAGAAGCAAAGAATAGATTTAAAGCAACTAATCATATTCCAATGGATAAGAATTGCAAGGTTATCTTAAAAAACGATGCTTTAAAAGAAATCTTTACATTCTTTGCAAATAAAGTAAAGGTTGATAATATCTTCAATCGTTATTCTGATTATAGAATCGGTGATTATATTCAAAAAAATAACGATTTGAGCGACAAATTAACAATTAGTCTAGAGCCATTACTACCAGGTTCTAGTAAAAATGCTTTATATGATGAAGATGGTATAACTTTACGGTCAATTCGAATAATTGATAAAGGTAAGGTATGTAATGTATGGGGCTCAGCTCAAAAAGCTCAATACATGAAATTACCTAACAATGGGCAATTTTCTAATTTAGTTGTTGAATGTGGACTAGCTAAAATGGAAGAACTAGTTAAAGAAAACTATCTAGAAATTGTATCTTTATCAGATATGAGTGTTGATTTGTTAACTGGAGATTTTGGTAGTGAAATTAGATTTGCCTATTATCATACTAAAAAAGGCGAAATCATACCTATTACTGGTGGTTCTATTGTTGGTAATGCAATTGAATGCATTCAAAATGTTCGTTTAAGTGATGAAAGCCAACAATTAAATAATATTAAAATGCCAAAGTTTGCTATATTTGATAAAATTAGCATTGCTAAGTAAAGAAAGAAGTGAAAAAAATGGTATTTAATAATTTTTTAGACAATGAAACAATTGAAATTCTTTTAATTATTTTTGGTAGTATTTTAGGTTTATTACTAGTTGTTTATTTTATTTTCTTTTTAATGTTATTACCTGGAAGAAAATCAAAGAAGCTAATGAAGTTTGATTGGTTATTTGAAAAACCTATAGCTCATAGAGGCTATCATAAAGGTAATCAAGAAGTTCCTGAAAACTCTAAAATTGCTTTTCAAAGAGCTATTGATAAAGGCTATAACATTGAAATCGATTTAAACATCACTAAAGATAATAGAGTTGTTGTTATCCATGATGGTACTTTAGATAGAATGTGTGGCACAAAAAATGTTAGAATTCGTGATTTAACACTTGCTGAAGTTAAACAATATCGTTTAATGGGTGGTGAACAAGAAATCATGGAACTTCAAGAATTCCTTGATTTTGTTGATGATCGTGCAGGTTTATTAATTGAAATGAAAGATTCATTCGATGGTGAACTTGAAAAAGCTGCTCTTCCTATTTTAAGAGCATATAAGGGTAGATATGTTATGCAAGCATTCTCACCATTTTCTTTAAAATGGTTCAAGAAAAATGCACCAGAAATCCCACGTGGCCAATTATGTTTCAATTATATGTCAAATAAAGGTATGAAATGGCATCGTCGTTTCTTATATACTTATTTATTTAGTAACTTTATTGGCCGTCCACATTTTATTTCTTATTGTTGGCCAGGAGCAGAACAATACACTAATCGTTTATTAAGAAAAATGGGAGCAAAACTATTAGTTTGGACAGTAGTAAACGAAGATATTTATAATAAGGTAAAAGATCATTGTGATAATGTGATCTTTGAAAATCTTGATTTATAATTATGCATAAAAATAAAGATTTCGTTAAAAACATTGTAGTTTTATCAATTCTTTGTGCCTTAAATATCTTTCTTATTTTAGTTTGCTTTGTTCCCAGCTTAAGATTTGTAAAAGAAGGCGTGAATTTAATTCTAGCATTTGTTTATTTTGGTGTTATTGTTTTATATTTAGCCATCATAAATGTTGGTGCTATGACTAGAAGAAAAGAAAAAAAGAGATATATCACAATACCTATTTTAAGTTCTGTTGTTGTAGGACTTGGCATTGTAATGTTAATCTTTTTAGTTACCAGAGGATAAAAAACATGATTAAAACTTTAAAAAACGAATTTATGACTATTAAAATAAATTCATTTGGTGCTGAACTTCAAGAAATAGTTGATGCTGATAATGTGTCTAGAATGCATGATGGAAATCCTAAATATTGGGCTAGACGTTCACCAGTCTTATTTCCAATTATTAGCCGTTTTGTCGACAAAAAATACACTTATCAAGGAAAAGAATATTTCATAAATACTCATGGTTTTGCTAGAGAAAAAGAATTTATGGAATATGAAAGTGGTTCTAATTATGTCACTTATTTACTAGTTGATGATAATAACACTTTTGAATGTTATCCATTTCATTTTCAATTCTATGTTACTTTTACATTAGTAAAAAACACAATTAAAGTTACTTATAAAGTTGTTAATACTAGTGATTATAAGATGTATTTCATGGTTGGAGGACATCCAGCATTTAAAGCGCCTTTATATGAAAATGAAAAATATGAAGACTATTATCTAGAATTTGAAAAGGCTGAAACAGTTGAAAAGACCAAATTAAATGGTAGTTATTTATCAAGTGAAACTGAACCATTCTTAAACAATCAAAAGATAATACCATTAAGATATAAGATGTTTGATCCAGATGCTTATGTTATGGAAGGATTACAATCTAAATACATTGATTTGAAATCAAAAAATCATAACAAAGTAATTAGATTCTACTTCAGTGAATTTAAAAAATTTGCTATTTGGTCTCCTTTAGTTGTTGATGCTCCATTTGTTTGTTTTGAACCTTGGAATGGGATTTCTAAGCATTATGTTTTAGAAATTGAAAAGAAAGGAATCCTTGAATTAGAAAAAAATCAAACATTTAGTTGTTCATATGTAATTGAAGTATTAAACTAATAGAAACAAATATTAATCTAAAAAGGCTGGTTTTATCGATAGAATCAGTCTTTTTATAATAATTTAAATCATTTGTTATTACCAAAAAATGGTAAAAATAAAATCATTAAAAAAAGTAGAAATACCTATAATATTTATAGTAAAAAAATAATATTATTGAGTAGTGATAGCAAATTGGAAGGTGATAACAAATGCTTAGTAGATTTAATGAAAAAGCCCAACGTGCCATAGCCCTAGCAGAAAGTCTTGCTTTTGATTTTGGTCATAACAGTGTTGGAACAGAACATTTATTATTAGCTTTATTAAAGATAAAAGATTGTAAACTTAAAACAATTTTAGAATCTTATCATGTAAATGCCACAATATATCAAGAAGAACTTATTGAACTATTTGGTAAAAAGCCAACTCAACCATTTTATATGGAATATACCATTGCCTTAAAAAATCTAATTGAAGATGCTTTGATTGCTAGTAAAAGAAAACAAGAAGAAAAAGTAAGCCTTGAAACACTTAGTATCTCACTTTTAGAAATGGAAGAAAATATTGCCCTAGAAATACTAAAAAAGTTGAATGTACCGATAAAAAATGCAGTTGAAGAGCTTAAAAAACAATCAAGAAAACATAGTGAATTAGATAATATTGCTGATTTAATCAATCTAAATAACAAGGCTTTAAAACAAGTTCCTATTTTAATTGAAAGAGATAAAGAATTAAATTTATTATTTGAAGCATTGCTTAGAAAACAAAAACCAAATGCGATATTAATTGGTGAACCCGGGGTTGGTAAAACTGCTATTGTTGAATATTTTGCTCATCTAATTAACTTAGGAAAAGTTCCTGATAAATTAAAAGATAAAACTATATATGAAATTGATATTTCAGGAATAATTGCCGGAACTAAATATCGTGGTGAATTTGAAGAAAAATTAAAAAAGATAATCAAGAAAGTAAAAGAAGATGAAAATGCCATCTTATTTATCGATGAAATACATAACATTATTGGTGCTGGTGGTGCTGAAGGAGCAATTGATGCTAGTAATATCTTAAAACCATATTTATCACGTGGTGAAATTGTTTGTATTGGTGCTACAACCTATGATGAATATGTAAAAATATTTGAAAAAGAAAAAGCCTTAGAAAGAAGATTTCAAGTTGTTAAAATTGAAGAACCTTCAATTAGCCAAACCTTACATATCTTAAAAGAAGTCAAGTCACAATTTGAAACATTCCATAATCTAAAAATAAGTGATGAAATCATAAAAAAGATTATCAATTACTGTAACTTATATGTAAATGAGCGTTATTTTCCAGATAAAGCGATTGATGTCTTAGATATTTCAAGTGTTAGAGCTAATAATAGAAATCAAAAAGAATTAGAAGAAAAAGATATCATAGAAGTTATTGAAGATTTATTTAAAGTTAAAATTGAAAAAGGTAATAAGGCTAAAGCCCTAGAAAAAAGTTTGAACCAAATTTTAATTGGCCAAAAGCCAGCAATCGCAAAAATTGTCGAGCAAATCGAATATATTGAGATGGGATTGAATGATGAAAATAGACCTTTAGGGGTGTTTTTGTTTGTTGGCCCAACAGGTGTTGGGAAAACAGAAACAGCTAAACAAATAGCCATTAAATATTTCGGTAATAAAGATAAATACGTTAAATTAGATATGTCTGAGTATAGTGAACCAAGTTCAGTTACTAAATTAATTGGTTCACCACCAGGCTATGTAGGCTTTGAAAGACAAAGTTTATTGGTTGACCATATTCGAAAAAATCCCCATTCTGTCGTAGTTTTAGATGAAGTAGAAAAGGCTCATAGAGATGTTTTAGATATCTTTTTAAGTGTTTTTGATGAAGGCTATTTCTATGATTCAAATAAGAAAAAAATTGATTTTAGAAACACTATTATCATCATGACGTCTAATCTTGGTTTTAGTGAAACGATGTTTCATAAAAACAAAATAGGCTATGTAAATAACCAATATAACAAAGAAGATGTTGACATAGTTATAAGCAATCACTTCAGGCCGGAATTTCTAAATAGAATCGATTCTATCGTCAATTTTGACGTTTTAAGTGAAGAAACTTGTAAACAATTAGCTAAAGATTATTTAAATGAATATGCTAGAAAAGTAAACTATGAAATAGCAACTATAGATGAAATGGTATCAGAAATAGCTAAAGATAAAGAAAGTAAAAACTATGGTGCTAGAGGGATAAAAAGACTAGCTAAACAAAAATTAATTAAACAAATCAAACAAAACCATAAAATAAAAGATAATTCTCGTGTTTAAAATTAGTTTTCTATGATGACACTTAATGTAAGGAGTGTGATCACATGAAACAAAAAAGTATTATTATGGCTACATTTATATTTATTGGGGGTTTTATACCTTTAAAAGGCACTATTCAAAACGAAAGAAATGTTTATTATCAGCTCTATGCTAAAAGCACAGAATCATATCTTGAATGTAACGAAATCAAAAAAGAAATTTTAAGGGTTTATGATAGCCTACCGATTTATAAATTTAATGACGTAAAAAAGCAACTAAAAAACCATCTAAAAGACTTTGAATTTAGTGGTGTAAATTCCGTCAATTTTGATGATAAAAATCTAGCCTTAAATGTCTATTTAGATGATTCTAATTGTCTTGTTATGAAAGGCTATTTATATGAAGTCGAAGCAAACCAAAATATTTTAAATAAAAAATATTTTATAGAGCAAATTTTTCACTAATTTTAAAAGAGTTGATGACGCATCACTCTTTTTTCTTTACCTAAAGAGCAAACAAAAAAAATATATTGACTAAAGGGGTAAAACAAAGTATAATATTTAAAACTATTCACGCACGCATGAATTGTGTTTTATTATCGCGTGAAAAAAATATTTTAGGAGGATATAAAAATGGCAAAAAGAAATTTGATTTTGTTATCTGCCTTTGCAGCACTAGCTGTTTGTTTAACAGGTTGTGGTGGAGATAAAGGCGGAAATTCAAACAAAGATGGAGTTTTAACTTTTACAGACTCAGAAGTCTATAGACAAATTTTACCTGATTACAAAGCTTTATTTGATGATGCTCATAAATCTATGGACAACACCGAAAGATATGTAAAATTTGCTAAAGCAGAAGCGTATTTATTAGATCAAGCAGTTATTTTACCTTTTAATACTGAAGGTGGAAGATATGGTCTATCTAGAGTACTTCCATACACTGGTCCATATTCTAGATATGGTTCTGATTCAAGCAAATATAAAGGTTACAAAATTATTAAAACCAAAAATTATGATTTACTTCCAACTGATAGAAGAAATGAACTAAAACAAGACTGGAAGGCAGCTGTTGAAAGAGGCTTTGATGCTACAAATACTAAAGAAGCATTCAATGCTGCTGAAAAGGCTAAATTAGATGCATGGGGTTATACAAGTTTCTATACTGATTACACTACAATCTTTTCATCTATGCCTACTACACTAGACTATTTAGCTTCTAGTCACGCTCAAGATTCAGATATTACAACAAACTTAGTTGATAATTTATTTGAACATGACCGTTTTGGTGATATCGTTCCAGCTTTAGCTTTAAGTAAAGAAGTTGATTCAACTGGAAAAGTTTACACTATTCATTTAAGAGAAGGCGTTAGATGGGTTGATAATGCTGGTACAGATAAAGGCGAAGTTGTTGCTGATGACTTTGTAGCTGGTATGCAACACTTATTAGACGCTAAAGGTGGTTCTGAAGATATCATGAATAGTATTCTTGTAAATGCTCAAGAATATTCAGATAAGAAAACTACTAACTTTGCAGATGTTGGTATTAAAGCAATTGACGCTCATACATTACAAATTTCATTCAATAGAGCACTTCCATATGCTGATTCATTATTCACATTCTCAGTATTTGCTCCATTAAATCGTGATTTCTTCTTAAGTAGAGGCGGAGCGTTTGGTATCGATGAATTTAGAAGAGCTAAAGCAAAAGCTTCTTATACATTTGGTAATGTTAACGATCCTCAATCAATTCTATACAATGGTGCTTATCGTTTAACTGAAATCACTGCTGCTCAAGGTATTACATTCAAAAAGAATGAATCATACTGGGATAAAGAAGAAGTCAACTTAAATACAGTAAAATTAATGTATACAGCTGACCTAGATGCTTCATTATATCTAGATAGCGTTCTTAATGGTGAATATGCTGGTGCTTCATTATCTGATGAAACAAGAGACCAAGCAATTGCAGCCGGCGTTGAAGATTGCATTTATCAACAAGATACAGCTGCTGGCACATTCATTGGTGCTTTCAACTACAACCGTAAAAATTATGCTTTAGGTACTGGTACTAGAGCTGCTGTTAAATCTCCAAAATATGATGATAATGTAGCTAAGAACTTAACTAAAGTTGCATTACTTAACAAAAACTTTAGAAAGGCATTCTATTATGCAATTAACAAAGGTAGTTACAACAGTTTAGTTTCTGGCGAAAATTTAAAATACACTAACTTAAGAAACATGCTTACAGCTCCTGAATTCGTAAGTCTTCCAGAAGCATATAACCAAGATGGTTTGAACTATGCTGCTCATACATCTTATGGCGATATCGTTCAAGCTGAACTTGATAAATTATTAGCTGTTGAAAACCAAGCTCATACAGATTGGAAAGAACTTGATGAAGACAAACACCCAACAGATAAACAATTACTTGAAAAGATTGATGTTTCTGATGGTGTTGATGGTTGGTATCAAGCAGATCTTGCTAATTACTACTTCAAATTAGCAAAAGAAGAATTGTTAAATGAATGGGCTGATGATTTTGGTGGAAGAGAAAAAATGGAAGCTGCATTCCCAGTTCAAATCGATGTTGTTTATTTAGCTGAAGATACTCAACCTTTCACAAACTTAGCAACTTCACTTGAAACTGCACTTGGTAAGAGTGCTATTAAAATCAATGGTGTTAAAGCTGCTAATGAAGATGACTATCTTGCATCAACTTATATGATTGCAACTGGCGAAGAAGCAAATTATGATTTCTATTGTGGTTCTGGTTGGATTCCTGATTATGCAGATCCAGCAACATTCTTAGAAACATTAGTTCCAGGTGGTAATGGTTATCTAACCAAGACACTTGGCATGTGGTAATATTTAAAAAAAGTTTGAATTAGAGGGTTATAGGAAACCTTCCTACTAACCCTCTTTTTTCTCTGATAAAGGAAGGAGAAAGTAGTAAATGGGGAAATACATACTGAAACGTATTGGGCGTTCCATTTTATCGCTTATAGCGATTATGATTTTTACTATTATTCTTATTTATTCATTAATGAACAAAGACACATTAGTTGCTAAACAAGAACAATATCAAAAAACGTCTAATAACGAAAGACTTATGTTTAAGTACCAAGTCTGGGAAGACTATGGTTATATCGAAACTTATGATTATGTAAATTTCTGTGCTGTTAAATACGATAGAGGAACAGAAGATTTTAATCGTTGTGAAGATATCGAACAAGTATTTGAAAGTAAACAAAAATATTGTGAAATCACGACTAGCCGTTTAGGTTATAGCGATTGCATGGCAAAAGATCGTGATTATTTAGTTGATAGCGATATTCCTGAAATCAAGGAATTCATCGATAAATATACAAAAGCGGGTTATACCATCGTTAGAGCTAATCCTGTGCCTCAAGATGTCTACGATGATGCATATAATCCAGGTAACGATGAAAACACAGATAATACCATAAGTGAAACAAATGATGGCCCTCGACCTGATGAAGTTCGTTATATGGAACTAAAAGCAGGTGGTGAAGGTAAACTTTTAGCCTACAGAAATAGGTCAACATTTGCGCGTTTATGGGATTTCTTTAAGAATATATTCTATTTTGATGGACAAAATTATTACAAAAAAATCAATGCTGAAAGAATTAATGAAGGGCTTGCACCAATTGATATTACTCCTTCCTTAACATTTGGTAAAGATCCTCATACCGGCACTTTATCTTTAAGATGCGTTGGTTGTAAAAATAAATATTTATTATATTTTGATGGAAAATTCCCATTTATTCATCAAAATTGGCTTGAATTCAATTTAGGCCGTTCTTATTTTTATCAAAAAGATACCGTTGAAGTTATGACTGATCCTCAAGGTGATCCATACGAAGAAGATGTTACATATCCAAATGGTACAACCCAATCTGCTCATAGAATGAATTTCTTTTCATGTCAATTAAACCCTAACGCCATGGAAAGCGATAAGATTTTATATGATGGCTACTATACAAGTTGTATGGAAGCAAAACAAGGTAAATCCATGATTGGTTATTCATTTATGATTGGTATTTTATCAACCGTTATTTCTTATTTACTTGGTGTACCTATTGGTATTTTAATGGCTCGTCATAAAGGAAAAGCAGTCGATAAAATCGGTATTTGTTATATTGTCTTTATGATGGCTGTTCCATCTCTTGCTTATATCTATATGTTTAGAAGATTAGGCCAAGATATGGGCCTTCCTATCAATTTAAGAGTAACAGCGGATAGTCCAGCGTGGACTGCATATATTTTACCTATTGTTTCACTAGCACTTCCATCAATTGGTGGTTTAATGTCTTGGATTCGTCGTTATATGATTGACCAAATGAATAGTGACTACGTAAAATTTGCTCGAGCAAAAGGATTGAGCGAACTTGAAATCTTCAACCGCCACATCTTTAAAAATGCTGCTATTCCTATTATTCATAACATTCCTGGAGGATTCTTGGGAGCTTTAACTGGTGCACTTATTACTGAACGTGTATTTGGTGTTCCAGGTGTTGGTAAATTGTTTACTGATGCTATTGAAAAGACCGATAATAGTATGTTAGTTGGTTTAACCTTCTTCTATGCTATCTTATCGATGACAGCGTTAATTTTAGGCGATGTTTTAATGGCTATTGTCGATCCTCGTATTTCATTCTCTGAAAAAGGAGGTCGAAAATAATGGAAATTAATAAAGATAATATTCCTCAAGAATTATTTAGACGTGTTGATAACAATTCAATTGATACTGAAAAAATCACCGCTCCTAGATATTCTTATTGGAAATCAGTGTTTAGAAGTTTCTTTAGAAACCCTGTAAACTATGTTATTTTGGCCTTAGTTGTTGTCATCTTATTCTTATCATTTGTTTATCCATTTTTTGCTAATTATGATATCGATAGATGGTATTCAAAGAACTTAGCAGAATATGGTAGCGTTGCTCCAGTAGACTTTTTAACACCAAAACAAGCAATAGCCAAGTTTGGCTTTAAACTTCGTTGGGTGTTTGGTACTGGCAGACTTGGCGAACCTTTATTTGATGCTTTATGGGCTGGTGCTCAATCATCTCTTGCTTTAGCCTTTGTATGTGCAATTATTAACTTAACTTTAGGCATTATTATTGGTGCTATCTGGGGTTATTCCAAGAGATTTGATAAAATAATGCAAGAAGTTTATAACGTTATTTCAAACATTCCTTCACTTATGTTTATTACTGTCTTTGTATCCATTGTTGGTACAGGTTTCTGGGCCTTTGTTGCCGCTATGACAGTTACTGGTTGGATTGGTATTGCCTACTTTATCCGTACTCAAGTTATCATTATTCGTGATAGAGAATATAACTTAGCTTCTAAATGTTTAGGTACACCGATTTTAAGAATGGTTACTAAAAATATCTTACCTTTCTTAACATCAGTAATCGTTACTATTACAGCTAGTGAAATTCCATCATATATTTCAACCGAAGTATTCCTATCTTATTTAAAGATTGGTTTAGGTTCGAGAAATTCATTAGGTAAATTAATTAATGAAAATCAACAATACATGAATTACCATCCTCATATGTTCTGGATACCGGTAATATTGTCGTCATTAATTACTGTAAGTTTATATATTATAGGTCAAAACTTAGCTGATGCTTCTGACCCTAAGACACATATGTAAAGGGGGAAAAGTAGATGAGCGAAGAAAAGAAAGTATTATTATCAATTAATAATCTAGAAGTTAAATTTAATGTCCGTGGTAGACAACTTACCGCAATTCGTGATGTTTCATTTGATATTTATGAAAATGAATCAATTGCAATTGTAGGTGAATCTGGTAGTGGTAAATCAGTACTTACTAAGACTTTTACTGGTATGCTTGAATCAAATGGTATTATCACAAAAGGAAACATCATTTATCAAGATGACCAACTATCAGCACTTAAAATTAAATTATCAAGATTTGATGTTATTCGTTATAATAAATTGGTTGAATTTTTAAATAGAAACGCTAAATACATTGGTGGCAAAGATATCTATTTAAAAATGCAAAAATTGAAAAACGAATTTGAACAATCAAAGAGACTAACAGATGAAGAATTAGAAACTTATAAAAGAAAAATTGATGATTTAAATTATCAAAGAACTGAATACTATAACAAGAAAATCGTTGCTCCTAACAAAAGTAAAAAGCAACAATACGAAGAAGATATTAAGAATCTTCAAGTTCAAATCAATGGTTTAAATAAAAAACTATTACAAGCCGAAAATAAAGAAGAAATTGAAACTGAAATTGCTTCTTTAAATGCTCAAATTGAAGAACTTAATAGAAAAATTGAAACAGCTTCAACTGAAAACGAAAGAAAACGTTATGCTCAAGCAATCAAAGCTTTAGATAACCAAATTAAAGAAATCAAAAAAGAAGAAAAACAAGCTAGAAAAGCTCGTTGTTTAAGTGTTAAACAAAATAAAGAAGCCATCTTAGAATATAAACAAACTATGGCTAACTTAAATAAAGACTACATTAAAGCCGTTGATAATTATGTAGTAAGCGAAAATGTCCTAAAAAGGAATAAGGAATTAGCAAAAGAAATCATCTTATCGATTAATCGTTATTCGATTTTAACTCAATTCTTCTACTTACACAGCCTAAAAGATCGTTTTGAAAATGCTTTTCGTAATAATCTAGAATTCAACGATAAAACATTAGAAAAACTATATGAATTAATTACTTTTAGAGTTTTATATAAAGGTGTTGAAAACGAATATTTCAATCCATTAGATGAAAAAGAAGCAAAAGAATTAGAAAAAACTAACGAAAAAACTTTAAAAGATGCTAAAAAAGGTGTTTATTATAGTAAAATTGTAAACTATGCTAAACAAATCAATGCTAATGAAAAATTTGTTCAATATGTTATTAAAGTTTTACTTGAATCAAATAGATATAGTGATTTAGATAAATTACTAGAAGAAACAAGTGAAAAACTAATAATTTCTCCTAACAGTATCTTAAAAGGTTATACAATTCTTGATTTAACTAAGATTAAAACTGCTAGTGAATGGCAAAAGATTCGTGGTTCAAGAATTGCAATGGTCTTTCAAGATCCTATGACTTCACTAAACCCAATTGTTACAATTGGAAAACAAATCACTGAAGTTATCATTAAACATCAAGATTGTAGCATGGCTGAAGCTGAAAAGAGAGCCATTGAATTAATGGATAAGGTCGGTATTCCTGATGCTGCTAAGCGTTTTAAAGAATATCCTTTCCAATATTCAGGTGGTATGAGACAAAGAATAGTTATTGCTATCGCGCTTGCTTGTCAACCTAAGGTTTTAATTTGTGATGAACCTACAACAGCTCTAGATGTTACAATTCAAGCTCAAATCATAGAATTAATCAAAAAACTACAAAAAGAATTCCAATTCACAACAATTTATATTACCCATGACCTTGGTGTAGTTGCTAGTGTTGCTGACCGTGTGGCTGTTTTATATGCTGGTCAAATTGTGGAAGCTGGTTTAGTTCATGAAATTTTCTATGATCCTAGACATCCTTATACTTGGGCTTTATTATCATCACTACCTCAACTTGCTATCAAGGGCCAAGAATTATTCTCAATTCAAGGTACGCCTCCATCTTTATATAACAAGATTAAAGGTGATGCTTTTGCTGAAAGAAACCCTTATTGTTTAGCAGTTGATTTAGAATATGAACCACCAAGATTTTATGTAAGTGACACTCACTTTGCTAAAACTTGGCTCTTAGATCCACGTGCTCCAAAAATATCAAAACCTTCTCTAATTGAAAACATCCATGAAAAATTAGAACTTGCTCAAACCAAGTTGAATAAGGAGGAATATGCCTATGTCAGACACAACAAAGAAAGAAGTAATCTTGTCACTACGCAATATAGACATCGAATTTCAAAAAGGTAAAAGAGTTTTCAAAGCCGTTAAGAATGTAAGTTTTGATATTTATAAGGGTGAAACATTTTCATTAGTTGGTGAATCTGGTAGTGGAAAAACAACAATTGGGCGAGCAATTGTTAGAATTAATCCATTAAGTCATGGTGAAATCTTATTCAAAGGTAAAAGAATCTCTGGTAAGATTTCTCATAGCGAAGATAGAGACGTTGTTCGTAATATTCAAATGATTTTCCAAGATCCTGCTGCTTCTTTAAATGAAAGAGCAACTGTTGAATATATCATTAGTGAAGGTTTATATAACTTCCACTTATACAAGAATGAAAAAGATAGAGTAAATAAAATCAAACAAGCTCTTTCTGATGTTGGCTTACTTCCAGAACATTTAACTCGTTATCCACATGAGTTTTCTGGTGGTCAAAGACAAAGAATCGGGATTGCTAGATCAATCGTTATGGAGCCTGAAATCATCATTGCTGATGAACCTATTTCAGCATTAGATGTATCTATTAGAGCTCAAGTTTTAAACTTATTTAAGAAGTTTCAAGCTGAACGTGGTTTAACATATTTATTCATTGCTCATGACTTATCAGTTGTTAAATTCATAAGTGATCGTATTGGTGTTATTTATCAAGGAAGAATCGTAGAAATAGCATCAGCTGAAGAATTATTTGAATATCCATTACATCCATATACTAAATCTTTAATGTCAGCGATCCCTATTCCTGATCCAATTCTTGAAAATAATAAAGAATTATATGTATATGATGAATCAATTCATGATTATTCAAATGAAGAACCTAAATTAGTTAATATTGGTCATGACCATTATATTTTAGGTAGCAAAGAAGAAATAGACGAATATATCGAAGTTAGAAATAAAAAATAGTTGGTTTCAACTATTTTTTAGCATGGAGAAAGAAAATGAAAGAAGAAACGATTACAATATCAACAAAAAGAAATAGATTGATTGTAAGAATCATTCTTTTTGTCGTTTTTGTTTTAATAGCTGTTATTAGTTTTACTTATGGTATCGTTTCTTGTTCCAATCAACTTAAAAGACAAAAAGGCTTAACTAAAATTGAAATGGGTGAATTAACTTTAGTCGATAAAACTGTAATAGTTCCTTTTGAAGATGAAATATCGTTTTATTATTATATCGATAAAGATAAGAAATTTACAGTTGATGAAAACTATTCAAGAGTTACTAGAGCCTATAATATCATTGGTGGAAGGCTTTATGAAATGCTTGATACCAATTATGAATATGATGATATTGTAAGTTTATGTTATATCAATAATCACCCTAATCAAGATATTGAAATAGCTAAAGAATTATATGATATTCTAGCTGATGCTTATAATAAAACTAAACAAAGTGAAGGTCATTATAATTTATTTTCTGGAAGACTCAATTTGTTTTGGAAACAAGCATTAAAAAATCAAAATGCTAATCTAGATCCATTAAGACAAACAAATCGAAAAGAATTGTTAGATAATATTATAAATGCTATTAAAATAAATCCTGATAACTATGATTTAAACTTAAAGATAGTTGATAATAAATATTACGTTAATTTCTTTATAAATCAAGAAAACAATAGTTTATATTATGAAAACAAATCATTAGTATCATTAGACTTAAATGTTTTAAGAGATGCTTATGTTCTAGATAACATGGCAAATTATTTGTTAGAACAAAAGTTTAGTAAGGGTTATTTAACTTCTAGTAGTGGTTGTTATCTTCATTTAAAAGACTTTTGGCTTAGTGAAGAATATGTAGATGTTAGTATGAATGTTTATACTAAAACTGAAATAAATCAAAAAGTTGCTAGAGATAAATTAGCCTCCATTAGGATGTATGGACCTGTTAGATATTTCACTTATCAAGATTACTATACAAGCACTAGTGATGGCACCAAATATCAAATAACTGATGAAGATAAAGTATATAGAAGACATAATTTTTATGATGCTAGTAGTGGTTATCCTATCAACAACATTCGTTATATCAGGACATTTTCCAATGCTAATGAAACATCGCTAGTTAGTCTTGGTTATCATACATTATTAGTTAATACAACTTCTGATCCAACTAAATATATAAAAGATAACGATTTAGAAATCTTTTATATAACTGACAATAAAAACTATGATGATATGATAGATGACTATTTTAAGATCTATTATCATAAGTTGGCTAACTTATCAATAGTTGAAAAATATTTATCTAAAACAAACGAAATAATTGATTAAATTTTAAGTGGTAGTAAAAATACCACTTTTTTAGTAACATCCCACTTAAATGCAATTTTTTATTAATTTTATCCCAAATGTGTAAAGAAAAATGCCCCAAATGTGTAAAAATTTTTGATTTAAAGAACTAAAAAAAAGCAGCTGCGGCTGCTTTTTAATATTTTAAAATGGATTAGTTATTTATTGTCCAAGAAGCATATAAATCTAAGTCATCAAGTATTGGCGTTAAATCAGTGAACTTACCAGAAGTTGGAGTTACAAGTTTACTTGTATACCAACCTTCAAAAGTATAACCAGTTCTAGTAGGAATAGGAATTGGATAATTACCTTGAGCTGCAAAATAAGAGCCACCTTCAATTCGGTATTCTAGTAATGCTTTGTCAGGCATTTTAGCTGGTGTTCCATCTTCATCATTTAGATGGAATCTAACGGTATAAGTTTTAACTTCTACTCTTAAATCGATAATGATTTGCCATGAATCATCTTGTTTAATGTAGATTTTTCCATGTGCTATATCAAAATAATAATCACCATTTTTACCTGTATCATCATCAGGCACTCCACCACCGGAATACCATTGATTAGGATTAGTTGGACGAGTCCATTTAAGTTCTTCTTCATCGCCATCAGTGTATTGAATAACCATGATATATTCATAGTCATTTTCACTAGAAACGATTGAACTGATTCCTCTTCCAGTTTCACCTTGTTTTGGTGCTGGAATTAAGACTTCGACATCATTTGATTTTGAAAAGTGGAAAGTTAATTTAATACTTCCATCATCATTTTCAACTTGGTCAACACCAGTAATTCCATTGCCGTCTTCTCCATCTTTTCCAGGATCTCCGTCTCTTCCACCAGGTAATATAAATGGATCAGAAGATGTACCATCAGAATATTCTACAACAACGGTTGTTTCGTTAGTTACATCATTATATTGAGTTTTGATACCGCTAATTGAAACACCATGTGGTAATTCAATAACGGTTGGATCAACTGCTTCATCAGTGTAATATATGGTAACTATTGTTTTTGTGTTATCAGCACTAGTTTCATATTCAACACTTTGAATACTTATACCATCGGCACCTGGTCTACCATCCTTTGGACATGGGATGGTAAACACAACAGGTTCCTTATCAGTTTCTAAATAATTAATTGTAACGACAATACTGCCATCTTCCAAGGTTTCACTAGTGATTTCTTTAATATGAAGTGCATTAGCGTCTAGATTCTTTGAAAAGAAACCAGTACATCCGCTAGTACTAACTCCACAAAATAGTAGGGATAATCCTAATATGCAAGCCTTGAAAAATCTTTTCATATTTATTCTCCTTGTAATAATGCGTTATTTCTCATTTCACTTGTTGTGAATGTCTTGCCATATAAATAGCCATCTTTACCATTCATACAAATGAATTTAAATGGTTCAAAACCAGTAACAACAGTAACAGTCTTAAGCATTAAGTTCTTCATCATCTTTAATAAACCATCGTTTTTACCAGTTTCTAAATCTAAGTAATTCTTTAATAAATTGATTTCAACTGGATTACCAGCATCACCTAAGTGAGCCATATCACGATAGTTAACAAATTCTACTTTAGATAGATTTGCGCCACCACCATAATAAGCAACTGGAATATTGATATAACTACCATTGTATAACCAGTCTTTTTCTTGGTTAACTTCAAACAAATCGTTCTTCATAGGGAAGATGTTATCAATAGTAATCTTTGGTACATCTGTGCCAGTAGAACCAACTTGTTCAAATGAGTTAGCTAAAGCTGAAATGTTTTCACTAATTAGACCTTGTAAATCAAGTCCAGATCTATTTTTGTAATCATAGAATGAAGTGTTACCACTGATTTTAACTTTTACAGGATATGATACACCAGAAATGTTTTCAGCAATGTAAGGAATAACAGGAGTATCATCCATGCTTAGCATTCCTAACATGTTTTCAATTCCAGAAGGAACTTTAGAATATAAGAATGGACCATTGAATAATGATTCTAAAGCAATACTTGCAATACCACTTTGATAGAAATAACAATTGTTGATTGTTGTTTCACCTTTGAAGTTGTTTGCAATGCCTGTAGTATCATTTAAAGCACTTTGAATTGATAATAATGATGTTTCCATCTTTTCTTTATCAGTGAATTCACCCATTACATAATTGTTAAGGATTGAATCACCATTAACTTCATTACCTTCAACTTGTTTTAAGAAATCTTTAGCAGATGCATTAGTGTTAGTTCCATCTTCCAAAACAAATTCTTTAGTTGCTGTTTCATCGATCTTTTCGTATTCATTACTACCTGTAACAAATAAGAAGTTACGTGAACGACTGAAAGCACAGTTATCTAAAGTTAAGTTCATAGATGAGAAACTTCTAATAACGTTTTTACCATTTGCTAAACGAGAATTCTTAACGGTAACGTTATCACCATGGATATCCATAACAGTTCCAACATAATCTAAGTTAGAGAAAATCTTAACATCATCACAGTTTTTGATATTAACATCGTTAATAACAATGTTGTTACCATCAACATACATACCACTGTTATCTTGACCAAAAGCAGTAATTAATGGCATGTTAGCAGGATCACCTAAAGTATAGAATGAAAGCGGACCTCTGAATAAGTTTTTATCAGTTAAGGTTGCTACATCAAATACTTGATTTGATCCTTCATCAGTGATCTTTTGAACACCATAAGGATAAGTTAAGTTATGGAAGTTGATTGTATAACCATTTCCATAGAAATCTTTTTGAACATGTAAACCAGTAATAACTTCAGTTGATAAAGGTTTATAAGTTGTTTTTGTTTTAACAAATTCATTCCATTTATCAATGTATTCATGGTTATAAGTTGTTTCAAAACGATAAACTTGGTCAGTTAAACCATAAGCGTCATCTTTTTTAGTATTTGTGCCAAATAAAGCAACATTGTTGTACTTTTTAGCAACACTAGAAGTAAATGTATCACTAGATTCAAATGACTTTCTTAAAACTACGATTTCACCATTTGTTGATTTATTTGTACAATACATCAAATCTTCAAAACTATAAACGTTAATGCCGTCGTTTACGATTTTGAAATATTCAGTTTTATCAGCTGCTAGATCGTTTCCACAGCCGATAGTAAAATAAGCGTCCCCTTCTTTTTTAACAGTTACTTTACCGGTTGTTAAATCGAAATCAATGTTATCACTTTTAGCTTTAACGAATAAAGATGTCTTTAATTCAGCTGGTTGAGTTGTGATATTGAAGTTAAAAGATGCTAATACTTTGTGTCCATCTTTCAAATCATATTCACCATAATAAACATTGTTTTCTAAAACATTTTGGTTACTTTCTTCATCTTTACGATAATATACATCGATATTATCATTAGAACTACGGATAGCAGGGTTAATAACAATAGCCCCACCAGATACGCTACTATCAAAGATAGTTACACGCATAGTTTTTGATACATTGCCTTTTTGGTTACGGCATGTAACAATTACTTCGCCTGCTGAAATCGGAACTAAATAGTATTCACCATTTATTTGTTCGATTTTAGCATGTGGTTCAGTCGCCCCGTCAGCATTTTTTACTTCCCAAACAAGTTCGTTGCCTTCGCTTACTTGGTAGTCATTATCTACAATTGCGTTAGCTTGTAGCTTCATTCTACCTTTAGTACCAAAAGCTTCTTTTTCATTGTATTCCCATTCAATAGCAGCAATATCATTGTCTACTTTGTGAAAAGATACATTAACAGCAACGATTCCTAAAAGAGAAATAACAAATGGCATTAATAACAGAATAATTAAGTTTTTCTTTTTCATACTAATTCACTACCTCCATTTTTAAGAATAGTTCATCCACTTTTCGTGGAAAGGTTATTATAAATGGTAGGCCTACTAAAATAAAGAAGGAAAGGCCGATACCATATAATACATAAATAGAAACTCTAAAATAAGATAATACTATCATAACGATAATATATATTAGAGGAAGAACATAACCATATAAGGAAGATAATAAGTAATTTCTTTGATGATCCTTTTTGGTTTTTAGTTCTTCATAAAGACTTACATAAGTATACATGAATAAGACAATCATGGATATAATTAAGTCGAAAGCAAAATATTTAAAACTAACTACTTTGCTAATGCATAATACTAACACACTAATCAATAAAGAAACAACAGAAAACATAAACGGAATGAATGTTTTTACATAAAGTTGTCTTTTAAAACGAACTGGAATAGTCTTCATCAATCTAACATTTTTGTTTTCTGATTCAAGAAATCTATTAGCTCCTTGGCTAATAATAAGTGAAAACAAGATAATAAGTAATAAATCTATCATTGGTAAAAAGCTTGGCATGAATGATAGATAGTATGCAAACAATCCTGTCGTAAATATTGTATTCATACTTGAGATAACAAGATACATAAGAAATGGTTGCATAATAAGTAAGCCAGTAAATGAAAAGATGTAATTCGAGTTTTTAAACAGAAGAATTGTTTCTTTCTTGATTAACGCTGTTGTAGGCTTTGAAAATCTAAACTTATGAACTTTATTAGTCTTAACTCTTTTTTGAATGTTAACATTTCTAAAGTAGTTGTAACTAACAAGACATACTGATAAACCAAGAGTGAAGACTCCAAGCGCTACTAACAGATAAAACACGAATTTTAATGGCTGTCCTAGAATAAATAAATCAGCTAGAAAATTCATTGGAATGAGCCATTTTTTAATAGCTATTAGTTTATCGATTGAAGTAACATTTAAGATTTGGTCAATTTGATTTTTAGCTACTAGGTTCATAAAGATATTTAAGGCAGCGCCATAAATAATACAGAAACCTAATATAATAACGACACTAACAATAAATTGAATAACTAAATGTTTCTTTAAAAAGTCGATACATAAATGAAATGGATAAACTAATAACAAAGCTAACCCTACTTCAAAAATAAACGAAAGCATTGGATAAAATAATGCTAGATAGAAAAACGATGCAAACTTATGAAAGATAACCCCATAAGCCACAAACAAAGGAAACGTGAATGAGAATCCCAAGACATATTGGCTAAAAAATAACATAATAATTTTTGATAAAATTATTTGGTTACTTTTTACTGGGTGTATCGTCAATTGCTCAATATCTTTCTTGTTAAAGAATAGTTTTCTTGCTTGCATTATAGCAAGTAAGACCATAATTGCTGAAACTATGGAAAGAAAGATCGACATAAATGTGCTAGGAGCATTTTGATGGTTCTTTATCTTTTGAATTATAGTTATGAACACAAATGTTTCAACAAAGACAAAGGCAATAAAGATAAAGACACTAAATAAAATGGATACAACTCTTTTTTTAATGTTACTTTCACTAGCAAACATTAGTTTGAAGTCCTTCATTAGAAGATTTAACATACTAATCAAGGCCTCCACATAATTCTAAGAATATTCTTTCGAGTTGTAGGCGTTTATTAGGATCTTTATTTAAATCAAAGAGAGCAACTACAACGCCTTTATTAATAATAGCTACTCTGTCACAAATTTTGGCTACTAGTTCGATGTTATGAGAAGTAACAAAGACTGTTTTTTGATGTCTTGCATATTCTAGCATCATTGATTTAACAGCTTCGACAGCCATAATATCAAGACCAACAGTGGGTTCATCTAGGATCCAAATATCAGGGTTATGAAGTAAACTTGACATTAGACAGATCTTTTGTTTCATCCCGTGTGAATAAGTAGAAATAGGCAGATTCAAATCACTTTCAAGGAAATTAAGTTTCTTTAATAAGAAATGATAATTTTGTGAAAATGTTTGTTCATCAACTTGATAAATACTTGCGATGAATTCAAGAAAATCATAACCAGTCATAACTTCATAACAATTTGGTTCACTAGCTACGTAACCAAAACATTTTTTAGCTTCAATTGGTTCTTTTAAAATGTCATAACCATTTAATAAAATACTACCTTCATTAAATTGTTTAGAACCAACCATACAGTCGATAGTGGTAGATTTTCCTACCCCGTTTCTTCCTATGAAGCCAAATAATTCACCTTGATAGATTTCTAAGTTGATGCCAAGCAGAACATCTTTATTGCCATATGATTTATGAAGATCTTTTATTTCTATAGCAATTTTTCTTTCAGTATTTTCTTCCATCTTAGCACCTCCTTATTTTTAAGTACCATACTGCTTGTTTTGAATTGTCAAAGATATATTTACTATGACAATTAAAACATTTGAAATTAATATCATCTAAGGACATTAAATTTTTTTCTTTACAAATCGGACAATAGCTTGAATAGATGCGATAACTAGCTTTATCAAATTTCATCTTTGATTCAAGATATGATTGAATTAGTTCATATTCAGAATAGAAACTATTATTCAATCTTTGATAATTTTCATCCATTAAACTCCATAATGAGATGATTTCAGCTGAGTCAAATAAGCTATCATCAACTTTATTAAATAAATCAAGTTCTTGCATATCAAACCTTAAAAAATGAACTGCTTGATAGTCAATTTTAGTTGGTTTTATTTTGATTTGCCAACCGTTTAATTTATCATCATAAATAAAGTTTAATTTGAATTCTTTATTTTTAATGGTAAATTTTTTGGTTGTTAAGGCATCAACTTCATTTGCTTCTTTATTTAATGTAAATTTTTTAGTTTTCAATACTTGTAACATTAAACAGAAGTAATACAAATTGAAATCTTTATGCAAATCTTCTTGATTTTGGTAAGTAATTAAGTACTTATAGAATTTAAAGCAAACATTGTAAGCGCGATCTTTTAATAAGATGTTAGTTGGATGTAATGCTTTAAACTTATATTTAGCTTTACTTACCACTTTATAAAACGAGGTGTTTTTAATTTTTTGTAGCTTTTGTTTTAGATGAGATAAGTTTTCAAAAGCACGTTGGACAGAATCATCATTTTCGGATAATTGTTGGTTATGTGTTAATGTTTTAATCATTGTTTCATAAAATGAAGCATATTGAATGGTTTCCATTTCAATCAAGTCAATGAGTTTGATTAAAAAGATATTTTCATAGATTTTAATCTCATCAACATTTAACCTATAATGAACATATTCAGGAATATATTCATTATGTTGCTTTTTCCATAATTGAGGATCTCTTACTGTTCTTAAAAACATTTCGTTTGATAAAGAATGAACTTGATCTACTCTTAAAATTACGTTTTCCCCTTTAGTAGTTAAATGGGGATGACTTAGAATCGAAATAATGACATTTAAAACAAATTGACAATTAGCGAAGAAAGTTAAATCATTTTCTAAAGAACTATCTTGTAATGACTTTATTTTTAAAGATTCAATGTTTTCATAAAACGATGCTAAGTTAGTATTCTTACTTGCATATGTTTTAATGTTTTTAACAATTGCTAATAAATCTTTTTTTTCACTAATTTTCATATCATTACAACTTTCTAATTAAATTTTGAATGGCTTGTTCACTACGAACAAATGTACCAGCGCCATAAGTTTTATCTAATAACGTTAATAAACGTTTTAGACCTGTTTTAATATATTCTTCAAATCTTCCTTCAAGTTTTACTAGAATCTTTCTAGATAGTAGGAAGTCTAAAGCATCTTCTTTTTTACCACCACAAGCAACAAAAGTAGGTACAAAGATTTGAATTTGATTTAGAATACGGTTACCAAATGTGATATCAAATTCTTTATAAATATAGTCAGTGATATCTTTGAAATTTTGATAGTCTTCTTTTGTTAACTTGAATTCTTCTGTGGTTGAGCCTTCAGATAATAATTGATGGAACTTAGATGAACTTAATTGAATTGTTGAAACTTCTTCATCAATTTCAAATGGTTCACTTCTAGTTTCAAAATCAATAGTGATGGCTCTATCATAAACCTTATCAGTAATAGAAAATGTTGAATCATCTTTGTTAGCTGTACCGATAAAGTAAGAATTAGGTAAAATTGAAACATATCCATTTTCTAATTTCATAGGTGGAATGAATTGATATGGAAGTTGCATAACTCTTAACTTCCATGATTCTGTTGGATATTCAAGTACTGATAAGAAATCAGCAAAGTAATATTCAACACGGGAGATATTCATTTCATCTAGAACAAATAAGTTGATTTGTTCAGGGTTGAAATTAGATTCATATAAAGCGATTAAAAAGTCAGTTTCACTATAAGTCTTTGAAAAATCATTGAAATAACCAAGAATACTGGTCTTATCACGCCAAGTGGCTTGAACTGGAATAAAACATACTTTAGCATTGATAAACTTAGCAAAGTAACGAGGTAATGATGATTTACCAGTACCACTTAAACCTTCTAGAATCATTAAATGTGAAGTAGCAAAGCCACTTACAAAGAATCTAATGGTATCAATGTCAAAATATAATTTTTCAACTTTGGCTAAGTAGTTTCTAAATTTGTTACAGATTTCTTCAAGTGAATAATCATCTGTTTCAAAATCAGTAATTTCAAAACCACTATATTTTTGGTCAATCATAGATAGAGTTGGGAATACTTTTTCTCTATCTTTAATGATTTCTTCTTCTTTTGGTTCACTATCTTTTGCTTGGCTAGTTGTTTCACCACTAACAATACTTGGAGTGGTGGTTTCTTCAACGTTTTTAACTCCTTCGAAACTACTACTTAAACTGTTTGAGTTTGTAGCAGCAGTTTTTTCTTCTTGTTTAGTTGTAGGTTCATCAAATTCAGATAGGTCTTTAGCGTTAAAGAAACGGAATGGTTTATCGATGTTAATAAAGTTAATTAGTAACATTAGACAAGCGCTAACAAAAATTGCTAAGGCAATGTATAACAAAGTAGTTAGTAATACTGTTTGTCCGATAAATCTTAATACCATGCCGATGTTTTTCTTAGTTAATGGAGATTGAATAAGAATACCAACACCTAAAGATAAAATAATACATGCCACTACAGTTCCAAGATAGATAAGAACCATCTTGTAATTATGTGGATTTTTTTGATTTAAAAGAGCAACTCTACGTTCGTAGATAATAAAACCAACACAAGCAATAACATAAATAGCAACTAAAATTAGAGCAATGTAGCCACTAAGACCACAATTGATTGTTTTAAAATGTAATCCATGTCCAATATTTTCAACAGGATTACCTTCTAAAACAAAGGTATGAGAACCATCTAAACAAGCACCAACAAAGATAAGTAAAAAAGCATAGAAGAAAGAAAAAGACCAAACTAGAAAATTCTTACGGGTAAAAAAGTTGTGTTTATTCATGTTTTTTGTTTCCTTCCTCATTTGTTGTGTTTGTTAATATTTCGGTTGTTTCAGTGATATTTCCATTTTTAATCACTTTAATAGCTTTGTTTGTTTCAGGATTGTTATCGTCCATTTTAGTTTTTTGTATCAAACCTTTATCATTAAACTGGTAAGCATAACCTTGATAATAAATGGTTTCGATAAAATCCGAATTTAATTCAACTTTTCCAAGATCTTTAGTGTAGTCAATGATTTCTTGCAAAAATTGAAGTCGTTTTTCTTGAGCGTTATTGTAATTAGTACTATAACGGTCAAACATTATAAGACAATAGATAAGTGCGACAATTGTAATGATTCCTGGATATGATTGGAAAAACAAGACAAACATACCAATAAATGGTATTTTCTTGTTACTGTATTTTCCGATAACGTCGTTAATTGTAGGATGATATAAATCACTTTCTGAATTAGCATCGCCTCTAGTAGTAAACGAACCATTTTCATGGATTTCAACTATTCTATGAATGATGTTAACACCTTTATTGTTTCGATAAGCAATTACATCATATAGTTTTAGTTGTTCTGGTTTTTTAACTTTTTCGAGTACGATGATATCATAAGTTTTAAATTGGTTATCTAAATGATTAGTTATCAAATAATCATTTGCGCTATTTTTTTCGCTCATTGAGCCAGATGTAACAACCATAATGCCGCTATTATGGATCATCAATGTGTTTCCTTGAATTCGATGCACAATAGATGCTATAAACAAAGGAACAATGATAACTAAGGCAAGATAGAAAAAGACGGATTTAACGATAGATATCGCTTTCTTTTTCTTCTTTTCTTTTGGTTGTTGTGATTTTAAGTATTCATCAATTAGAGCAATGTCTTTCTTACCAGACTGAATTTCTTTAATTGATGAATGAACATATGAACTATATAAAACAGTGAATACAATTGAAAAACTTGCAACACCGAGTAGTGTTATGATAACAGAAACGATTTGCATAGCCGAAAGCAACATAACTAATTACTGCTAACCCTTACTGTAACTGTAAAGAGTGGATCGTTAGAATCTTTTTCTGTAGATCCATACATAGAAGCACGTAAGTCAATTAATGTTGCAATGACCGTTTCGTAAGGAACTTCACTTCCGCTTGGGTCGTTATCGTAATATTCTCCAGGATTCATGTAATTAAATACGCTTCCCCATCCGAATTTAATTGTGTAGCTGAAATAGTTGATAACATTACCATTTCCATCGAGTTGAGGACTATATTTAAGAGCCTGAGGTGAGATAGCACAATCAGGTAAAACGATATAATTTTTCTCGTTTGCTGCTTTTGCTACACTTTCTGGAACAGATAGTGAGATTGTAGCAGAAACGTTTTCGGGAGATGTAAATGTACCACTAACGGTAACATTTAACTTTTCAAAGTTTTCTCCATCATTTCTAACTCTACCAAAGATGTCGCTTTCTTTTGGCTCAAATAGAAATGATTCGTTACTTAATGTTAATTCACTGATTGTAATGGTGGCATCATGAATAGCACCAACACTAATATCTCCACCTACACCTAGTTCAGCCTTGGACGATACTGCCCAAGCAGCTAAACCAGTAGATATAAACGCAACAGAAGCAAAAATTCCTATGCCAAGAAAGATTTTCTTTCTCTTATAAGACTTTTTTGTTTCAGTTTTGATCATTAAAAATCACCTAAATTGTATCAATTTGATTTCAATTAAGCGGCTGCTGTAGCTTTTACTGTAACTTTAAAAGTTGCAGAGCCAAGATATGTTTGAAGATTTCCAAGACGTGTTTTTGCATTTTCAATGTTTTCACTTGTTTCTTCTAAATCATTGAAATATTTCATTGGATTTTTGCCATCAAAAAGAGAACCCCAACCAAATGTCATTGTAACAGTAATTGTATCGCCTTCAACTAATTCTGTTGCAGCACCTTTAGAAATTTCACTGCCAGTACCACCGGCCCATGTGTATGTAGGTTCTGTAACTAATCCACCAGAAACCGCTTGAGTCCAATTGCCTGTTTCAGAAGCAAATGTTAAAGTGATTTTATCCAAATTGTCTTTGTTTGTTACTTTAATTGTGAACTTAGCTTCCAAATCTTCAGCATAATTTCCGGTTTCTTCATCGCTGTTTGATAGCCAATCATAAGTAGTACTTTCTTTTTTCCAACCAAAACAAATGTTACCATCTATCATTTTGGCTTCAATACCAATAGTACTATCTGTAACGGTATCGGCCTTAATGTTTCCGTCAACTTCTTTTGATACTTCGTTTCCGCCAATAACCCATGCAGCAAAACCGGCACTTACAAGGGCTACACTTCCAAATAACATACCGACTAGCATAATTAGTTTTTTAGATTTTTTCATAATCCGTATTCCTCCCTAATAAATATATATCAATAATACCACAATTTTTATAAAAGTCAATACACAAAAAGTGCTTAAAAATAGGGCTTTTTAGGGTATTTCAGACACATGTCACAAAATTTGCACATCAAGCATTAATTTTTGCCGATAAAATGGGAAACGCATGATAAAAACTATCGATAAAAACAAAAAACCGTCAGGAAAAATATGAGACGGTTTTGATATGATTTTGAAACTATTTAGCAGCTACTACTTCCATACCTAGTGCAAGTTCAATAAGTTTAGCTACTGATAGCTTTTCACTATAGATATGATAACGCACTCCGTTGTATTCATAAATGAGTTGTTGATTACTTAAAATGCCCATTTGACCGGCAATTTCTACAAGTTCTCCACTTACTTCACTCACTACCATTTCTTCGTTACTAGTCAAAATATATTGCACAACAGTGAAGGCTTCTTCTCCTTCATAGGTTAAAATGTGTTGAGTCATGCCACCAACTTGTATTACGCTTTGTTCTTTAAGTGTTGCTGATATGATAGCGTTAGTTGGATATAGTGGTAAATCATTGATTGTTGATGTAGTAGTTGATGATAAATCAACACGTGCTTGAGTCATATTATCACTTACTTCAAAGTAGTTATCAGCAAACGAAGGATCAAATTCAACTTTGATAAAGGTTACTTTTACAGCCACATCATTGTTTTTGTCATAGATATGAACCCAAACCGGTTTTAGTTGTTTGGTCATTTTCATTTCTTGTCTAGTCCAATTTGGTGAATTTTTATAATTAGGTGTTGATGTTATTAAATAACCATCTTCAGTCTTTGCTAGTTCGTGTTTATTATGTAAGACATCTAACATCGATTGATATAGATATGGTTTAGCACCATTTAAAGGCCAATCACCTTTAAATTTATAAACTTGATTTAAAGCAGGTGTTAAAACAAATACACCATTACCATTACGAATTATGATTTGTTCTTGATTGATACCTTTATCTAGTAGGCTAACTCTAAAATAATTAGAGGTTCCATCTTTTTTATAAGATACTTTTACTAGATAATCACGGATATCATCGCCGTTATGAAACTCCATATTAGCTTCCATATGATAAGCTGTTAGATTCTTTTGAACATCATCTAGTTTAGAATCAATGCCATCTTTTTTACATGAAACTAATTTAAAAATACCAAATCCTACTAAAACAACAATTAAAACTAATAAAACAATTCTTTTTATCCACTTCTTTTTCATTTTCTTTCACCTCAAAATATTCTTTCAACACAAGTTATGAAATAGATTTCCAAGATATACCACTTTTGCATAAAAAATCTTAAACAGCAAACAATAACAAATGATAAAAGGAGGTAAAGTCATCGTGAATATTGTACAAAAAACAGCTTTAGCATTTACCATTATTGGTGCAATTAACTGGGGGCTTGTAGGTATCTTTAAGTTTGACTTAGTAGCCACTTTATTTGGTAATATGAGTGTCTTTACAAGAATTCTATATGTCTTGATTGCTTTAGCGGCCTTGATTAATATTGGCATTTTCTTTATCAATCTAAATAGACCTAGAGAAATAAAAGAAAATGTCTATGCTTCCCAAAGAAAATAGTTAAGTGTTACATAGATTAAGGACTATTCAATTTTATGAATGGTTCTTTTTTTTAGAAAATGGTATAATCTTTACGAAGCAAGGTGAAGAATAAATGGATAAAATAATTGTTTTAAATGGTTGTGTTAGAAAAGAAATGTCTAGGACATTATCGCTTGCCAAAGAAATCATTAAAAATTTTAAAAATGCCAATATTGAATGGATAGACATTCAAAAACTAGGATTTCAACCAGTTGACTATGAAACTTATATTTTAAGATCGGTTGGCAAATGTAATCCAAGTGTTATAAAACACGCTAAAAAGGTTCAAGCTGCTGATATCATAATTCTAGTTTCTCCAATCTGGGAAATGAGTGTGCCAGCCATGGTAAAAACATTTTTTGAAAACATTTCAATTCCTGAAATTACCTTTAGACCTGTTAAAGATACATGTAAAGGAAACTGTAAGGCTAGAAAAATGATTTTTATAACCACACGTGGTATGAATGTTAAACCATATTCAGAATTAGATGGTGCAGCGGGTGAATTGAAAGCTTTATGTTCATTATGGGGAATCTATGAATTTGAAGAAGTGGCTTTAAATAATTGTGATTATATAACTCCAAAAGAATATGAAGAAGCTAAAGAAAAACTATTAAAACATTTAGAAAAAACTAATTGGTATCAAAAACAATAAAATATTCATTCTATCGACAAATTTTAAATAAAATTATTGAATTTGCCGATAAAATTAATAGAAAATTGTTTTAAAACTTTAAATCAATGAATTTATCGATAGAATCATATATTTTTAAGAAAAATCAAGCAAATTTTAAAATGGATTAGAACTAATTTTTTATTATATATAACCATTGCAAATATAATAAAAAAATGCTATCCTTTAGGTGACGTTTCAAAGAAAAGAGGAGTAATATGAAAAAAATCAAAGCCAGTTTTAATTATCTTCTAGGTTTATTAATGTGCGTTGTTACATTCATTGGTTTATTTATTTCAACCTATGGTTATAACACAAACGAAGTTATTAACTATGATCCTACCAAAACCATTAATGATGCTAAGAAAATATTCCATTCTTTAGGTAATGGATTTACCGGTATTAAATTTAGTAATGGTGGTATGATCTTACAAAGTATTTTCCAAATCTTCTTTATTATTTTGCTTCTTGGTTTAATATTTGTTTGTGTCCTTGGTATTTTAAAGAAGTTTGATGTTGTAAAAGAAGATGCTTTGATTAAAGAAAGTTTACTTAAGTCTTTATTAAACTGGGGTTCTCTTCTATTAGTATTATTTGAAGTCGTTGTTTTAATTGGTTATGTTATTGCTTCTAAGTCTATGCATTTTACTTTAGGACTTGGCATTCCATTTAATTTAATTATCATGGTACTTTGTATCTTTGGAACAAGAATTCTTGAAGCTAAGTTAACAACAAAAGTTAATAAATAAAATAATTTGATTTATATTTAAAAAAGCGAGGTTTTCCTCGTTTTTTTATAAAAAAGGCCATCGCACATAGTTGATTCCTTAAGGCTGCTGCCTTCCGACTCTGACCTGGTTCGAAACTACCTATCACGATGGTAGTACTATTATAGCCATTTAAACGATTTTTTACAACCCGAATAATTTCTTTTTTACTAAAGTAAAAAAAACTATATTTTTTTATAAATTAATGTTACAATGTACTCGCAACGCAATTTTATATATAAAGGAGGAAGCCCTTATGGGAAAATCGTATACACCTAGTACTATTAAGAATATGGTTTTACTAGGTCATCAAGGTGTTGGTAAAACATCATTAATTGAGTCTTTATTATTTGCTACTAAAAAGATTGCAAAAAAAGGACATATAACTGAAGGTAGTACCGTTTCAGATTATACAAAAGAAGAAAAGAAAGCTGCTATTTCTATTTATTCTGCAGTTGTTCCTGTTGAATATCAAGATTACAAAGTAAATGTTTTAGATACTCCAGGTTTCTTTGATTATGTTGGCGAAGTAAAAGCTGCATTACATGTTGCAAATTGCGCTTTATTACTTGTTGATGCAACTAAAGGCTTGGAAGTTGGAACAAAGAAAGCATGGAAAGAAATTAAAAAATTAAATCTTCCTACCATGATTTTAGTAAACAAATGTGAAAAAGAAAACGCTAACTTCGATAGAGTTGTTGAACAACTAAATGAATTAATGGGAGCTAAAGTAGTTCCAGTAGTTTATCCTGATGGAATCGCTAGTTCATTTAAAGGTGTTGTTGATGTTTTAAATAACAGTGCTGATAGCCGTTATGCTTCAGTATTAGATAAGATTTCAACATATTCAAACGATGATGCTCTTGTTGAAAAGATTCTTATGGAAGAAGAAGTTACACCTGAAGAAATTAGAAATGGTCTTAAAAAAGGTGTTAGTGAAGCAAATATTATTCCAGTTCTTGCATGTTCAGTACGCCAAGATCTAGGTATTGATGTTTTACTAGACTACATTGTTAATTATTTACCAAGCGCTGATTCAAAAGTTGAAAAAGATGTTAAGGTAGATGTAAATGCTCCATTCAGTGCTCAAGTATTTAAAACAATCGTTGACCCATTTGTTGGAAAGATTAGTTATGTTCTAGTTCATTCAGGAACATTAAAAAGAGATTTACCAATCTTTAACAGCACTAAACAACTTAAAGATAAATTAGGTTTAGTATACACTCCATTTGGAAAAGACCAAATCGAAGCAACTGAAATTGTTGCTGGTGATATCGGTATTGTTACTAAAGTTAATTCTTTAGATACTTGTGATACATTCTGTGATATGGCTAAAGAAGTTTGCTTTGATCCTATCGCTTTTCCTCAACCAATCGTATTTTATGGCGTTGCCGTAAATAATAAAAATGATGATGCTAAAGTTGGCGAAGGCTTAAAGAAAGCTGCCGCTGAAGACTTATCAATTTCAGTTGAAAGAAACCCTGAAACTAAACAATTAGTTGTTGGTTGTCAAGGTCAAATGCATATGGATACTATTATGGATAAGATTAAAACAACTTATAATGTATCTTGCTTTACAGAAGATGCTAAAGTTCCATATCGTGAAACAATTAAAGGCTTTGCTGATGTTGAAGGACGTCATAAAAAACAATCTGGTGGTGCTGGTCAATTTGGTGTTGTAAGAATTAAATTTGAACCATCTGAACAAGATTTTGAATTCGTTAATGATGTCTTTGGTGGAGCAGTTCCAACTAACTTCATTCCAGCTGTTGAAAAAGGTTTAATTGAAGCTTGTAAGACTGGTGTATTAACTGGTAATCCAGTAGTTGGTTTAAAAGCTACATTATATGATGGAAGTTATCACCCAGTTGATTCTAACGAATTATCATTCAAGATTGCTGCTAACCTTGCATTCAAAGAAGGCTGCAAGAAAGCAAAACCAGTATTACTTGAACCAATCTTAAATGTAACTATTACTGTTCCTAGTGATTATGTTGGTGATGTTATGAGTAGCATTTCTAAATTCCGTGGTGCAGTAGGTGAAATGCAAAGTGTTGATGATGAACAAATCATCAATGCTACAATTCCACAAATTGAATTTTCTAAATGTGTTATTGAATTAAAGACTTTGACACAAGCTCAAGCATCATTTACTTCTAGCTTTGCTCGTTATGCAGAAGTGCCTTTAATGACTGCTGAAAAAATCATTGCTGCTTATAAAGCAAGTCAAGGCGAATAAGATATTAACTAAGCGTATCCTTGATACGCTTTTTTAAAAAGTTTACTTTATTTTTGATTTTAATTATAATATGAATACATGAAAAGGAGTTGTTATTTATGGCATATAAAACGGATTTTGTAGTCATTGGTTTAGGTCGTTTTGGTATGAGTGTTACCAATGCTTTGATAAAAGCAAAAAGAAGCGTTATGGTTCTTGATAAAGATCTTGAAAAAATAAACAAAGTTCGTGATAAAGTTGCTTTTGCTGCAGCATTAGATGCTACTGATGAAAGTGCTTTAAAAGAAGTAGGCATTAAAAATGCTGAACATGTAATTGTGGCAATTGGTTCAGACTTTGAAAATGGTTTACTTACAACAGTTACCTTACAACAAATGGGAGTTAAAAATATCACAGTTAAATCTAGTGGTGAAACTCAATCAAAAGTTTATCGTCATCTAGGTATTCAAGATATAGTTTTCCCTGAACTTGAATCAGGTAACAAAGTTGCTAAAAGATTAACTCATACTTCATTTAAAGATTTCATTGAACTAGGTGCTGATTTATCAGTTATTCGTATCGATGTTGCAAATGCAAAGATTGTAGGTCAACCTATATCAGCCACTGAATTTAGAGAAAAATTTGGTGCTAACATTATTGCTATAACTAGAGAAGAAAAGATTTTCATTCCAACTCCTAGTGAAGTATTACAACACGGCGATTCTTTATCGATTATTGTTAACAACCGTTATCTATCTTCGATTGAAAGTTATGTTGCTGGAGAATAGTCTATGAAAACTAGCCTGCCTAACGCAACTAGAACTCGACTTCCTCAATATTTAAGAATCGTAAAAGAATTTAAAGAACGTGGTAGTGACCATATTTGTTCTTATCAAATAGGTCGTCTATTAGATATCAGTGATGCCACCGTTAGAAAAGACTTAGCCTATCTTACCTCTTTAAATGGAAAATCAGCCTATGGTTATGATGTCAATAACCTAATTGATAACCTAGAAAAAGAAATAGGCTTTAATAAAAATGAAAAGATTATATTAGTTGGTATTGGTGTTATTGGTAGTACTATCTTGAGTTATAACTTCACACCTAATAGATATGGTAAGATTGTAGCGGCATTTGATGTTACTAATCAAGAAGCTAATTCTAAAATAAATGGTGTTCCTGTTTATAGGTATGATGAACTAGCAAAGAAGATGCCAAGAGATACAAAAATAGCCATTCTTGCCGTAAGCAAAGAACAGCTAGAAACAACTATCAATAAACTAGTATCGTTAAAAATAGAAATCATTATTAACTTTTCAACAGGTCTTCCTAGAAAAAGGAAAAACGTTGATATCTATAACATAGATTTATCAGAAATAATAGCTAGTGCTATTTATAACACTAGAACTAAGAAAATAAAAAAGTCGTCCTAATCAGACGGCTTTTTTTATCGGTTAAATCAATGGTTTATGCCCACCACATAGTACCAGGCTTAGCTTCATTAATCATTGTTTTCTTTAAGAATTCAATTGCTTTAGTTAAACCTTCAAGCGGTGTCATGATTGAATCTTCGTGTTCAATTGATACAGCACCATTATAACCAATTAAGTTAAGGGCCGAGAAAATATCTTTCCAATATTTATCATCATTACCATAGCCAACACTTCTAAATATCCATGAACGATTGAATTCATCACTATAGTGCTTAGTGTCTAAAACACCGTTTCTAGCGACATTTTCTTTATCTAGAGCAGTGTCTTTAGCATGGAAATGATAGATAGCACCTTTTAGATATTTGATAGCACTAACCATATCAATGCCTTGCCAAATTAGATGCGATGGATCAAAGTTAGCACCAATCATAGGATCAACAGCATTTCTAAGTTTTAGTAATGTTTCTGGATTATAAACACAAAAACCAGGATGCATTTCTAAAGCAATATATTTGATGCCATATTGTTTTGCAAATTCAACGGCTTTTTTCCAATATGGAATTAATACTTCATTCCATTGCCAATCAAGAATTTTACTATAATCATCAGGCCAAGGACAAGTTACCCAGTTAGGGTATTTACTATCCTTACTATCACCAGGACAACCTGAAAAAGTAATGATTTTATCGACATTTAACATCTTTGCTAGTTTACAAGTTGCTTCAAAATCAGCTTGAAATTCACTAGCTATTTTAGTATCTGGATGGATAGGATTTCCATGACATGATAAAGCTGCGATTTCACAATCATATTTTTTAAATAATTGTTTTACTTCTTCTACTTTTTTACTATCTTTTACTAGTTCTCTAGCATTTAAATGAGCAGTTCCAGGAAAACCTCCACAACCCATTTCAACACTATGAACACCATGACTAGTTAAAAAGATTAACATATCTTCTAATGATCTATCAGCCAAGGCTGGACTAAATACAGCAAGTTTCATACTTTTTCCTCCTTAAATCTTTTCAAGTGGGTTAGTAGCATTAGGACAATCTAAATATTCTAATCTAGTTGTTGGCTTAGCCCATTCAATAGCATTTAACAAGATTTTCTTGATTTCAGGTATTTCATAAACTGGATTTGTTTCATGGCCTGGTTGGAAATAGAATACTTTTCCATAACCACGGTTATAACAACAGCCACTTCTAAAGACATTACCACCTTTAAACCAACCAATGAATACTAATTCATCTGGAGTTGGAATAGCAAATGGTTCACCATACATTTCATCATGAGGAATATCAATATAACTAGGTAAACCTTTAGCGATTGGGTGAGTTGGATTAACCACCCACAAACGTTCATTTTCATCCATTTCCCGCCATTGAAGAGTACAAGGAGTACCTAATAATCTTTTAAGAGGTTTAGATAAATGTGATGAATGTAAGGCAATAAAGCCCATTCCTAGGTTTACTTGATTTACTATCATATCAACCACTTCATCTTTAACATCATTATGATTCATATGGCCCCACCATACTAAGACATCAGTATCTTTTAAAACATCTAAGGTGATATCATTAATGGTTTCTAAAGTATAAGTTCTTATTTCATGACCATTTTTTTCAAATAGTTTTTTAAGTGAACCATGGATACCATTAGGATAAGCTTCAAGGATCTTTCCAGATTTATGATGAATGTTAAATTCGTTATAAACAGTTATTTTCATAATAGAACCTCTTTTCCAGTTCTAGCTGATTCATAAATAGCTTCTAGAATCTTAATCATATTAACACCTTGACCAATTACATAATCGGGTTCTGCCTTTTTATTAACTACATCAACAAAGTGTTGTAAGTTAGCAGCGTGTCCATTAGAAACTAGATTTCCTTTAGGTTCAATATCAATTAATTGACCATTTTCTTCACTAAAGATGGCATAGTTGTTTGGACTCCAACTAACTCCACCCTTAGTTCCTCTAAGTTCAACAAAATTAGTTTCTTCACGAATGTTAGAAGCCCAACTAAATTCAATTTGTAAACAAGCACCATTATCAAATTTAATAAAGCCCATAGCTAAGTCTTCAACATCAAATGTACCATCTTGTTTAGCATCACCAAATACTGAATGAACTGAATCACTAGATGCTGAATCATTAGCAAATTTATTATAAATAGAACCAGATACAGCTACTGGTTTAGGATTTCCCATTAAATAAATAGCTAGGTCAATCATATGGACACCTAAATCAATAAGTGGACCTCCTCCTGACATAGCTTTAGTTGTAAACCAACCACCACGTCCAGGGATTCCTCTTCTTCTAATCCAACCACAACGGCCACAATAGATTTCACCCATCTTACCATCTTTGATGTATTGCTTTACAAATTTAGCAGTCACTAAGTGACGGTTATTTCTCATAACCATTAAGACTTTATCGCTTTCTTTAGCAGCTTTTTCCATCTTTTTAACTTCTTCTACTGATACTGCATCAGGCTTTTCACAAAAGACATGTTTATTAGCCTTTAATGCTTTGCAAGCAATGATTGAGTGAAGATAATTAGGTGTACAAATATCGATAGCATCGATATCTTTATCATTAATTAAATCTTCATAGTTTTCATATTTTTTCAAGGAATGACCGATAATTTGTTCGGCTTCATCCATTCTAGAAGGGATGATATCACAAGTTGCTACGATTTCTACATCACTCATAGTTTTATAAGCTGGTAGATGCACATACTTAGCAATACCTCCATTACCAATAACACCAATTCTTAATTTTTTCATTTTAATTTTTCCTTTCCAATTGTGTTTCTAGAAACATTATAGTTTGTTTAATTTTTAAAAACAATCATATAGTAAAAAAAATAACTATCTATTGATAGTTATTGAGGTACTTTTACTTTGTTTTTAAGGTTAATTCTTTTTTTGATAAGCAAGATAATTACTAAAAAGATTGCTAGTATTAAAAAGGTTACTACAAGTCCTAATATGCTTTGGTTATAGACTTGAGCACCAACAGAAGTCCAAATAATAATACCAGGAATTCTTGAAAGGCAATAGATGGTTAATATTCTACTAGGTTTAACAGGTGTTAAACCAGCACAATACATTAAAATATCTTTTGGTACAAATGGTAGATTGCAGATAACAAATAATGATAAGGCTCCAGCATTTGAGTTTAGCAAATGATTAAACTTTTCAAGTTTTTGAGGTTTTATGAATTTTGATACAAAGCCATAACCTAACCATCTTGAAATGAAAAAAGCAATGATTGTACCGATAAAAACGCCAATTATAGATAAGCCTGCACCAACATAAATACCAAAAATAAAGCCGCCTATCATATTCATAGCATCACCTGGTAAAACAAAAATAACTACTTGAATTATTTGGAGTAAGATAAAAATTAAAAAACTTAAGTTTTTATATTTTTTAATATAATCACGAATCAAAGAAAAATTAGAAAAGATTTTAAGTTTATTTGCAAATACAATACTACAAGTAATCATTGTAATTAAAAATGCAATTAAGATTAAAAACTTAATTACATCTTTGATTGATGTTTTTTTCATGGTACCACCCTATATTCATACTACTAATATATGGGTTAGTGTTTATTTTATTCTTTATATAAAAACAAATTTTTAAGTTTAGGAATTCTATTTAAACAAATATAAACAACAGTTGATAAAACAAATGCTAAAGTAATAGCAACTAAGATATCACTAGGATAATGAACAGCGAAATACATTCTAGAAAAAGCAATTAGACAAGCTATTATCAAAGTAGGAATACCGACTTTCCATTTCTTAAAATAGAATAGTAAAAAGACTGGTATAAAACTATGTAAGGTATGACCGCTAGGCATAGAGTATTCGTTAGGACATTTAATGTAATATGTTAAATAATCAAATGTAACACATGGTCTATCACGTGCAATGATGTTTTTTAAAAATAAGTTTCCTACTAAAAAGCCAATCGCCATACAAATTAAGATTGCAAAACCAACACGACGATACTTTTTAAATATTAAACATACAATACCACAGGTTAAACCAAAGATACCAAGTTCACCTAGTAATGTAAATACTTTCATAATGCCATTTAGCCAACCTGCTCTTAAATGATCAGCTATAAAATCTAAAATTGCTTTGTCCATAATTTTCACATCCTTGCTAAAGTATATCATATTTATTTATAAAAAATAAATTAAAATAGAAAATATCTGATTTTATCGACAAAATCAACAATTTAAAACTATATAACATCATGTGCAAAATTTGTCGGTCAAATCGCAATTGATTTTTTAAAAACGAACTTTTTTGTTTTATTATATAAAACAAAACTTTATATTTTTTTGTTGACATCCTAAAAATTGGCCTTTATAATATCGAATGCGTGAAAGAAAATAAAAAAAGAAAGGTTTGTGTATTATGTCAAACAAAAAATCAAAAGCTAAACAGTTTTTCTTGTTTTGCTTCTTACTTTCATTTGTTGGATGTTCAACTGTTGATAATAGAATTGATTCAACTTCATCTAGCAGATTTGATTCAACAACTAATTTATTAGGTGAAATTAGTTCTAGCGATTCTACTTCTAGTAAAGATAGTTCTAGTGTTAATTCTAGTAGTCAAAATTCTAGTAGTACAACAACTCAAACATCTATTTCTTCAAATGAACAATCAGCAAGTATTAGTAAAGAATCAAGTAGTAGTTCTACTGCTCAATCATCTTCTAGCAGTACAACTCAATCTTCTAGTACAACAACTAGTTCGTCGTCAAGTAGCAGTACAACTACCCAATCGTCAAGTAGTAGTTCAACCCAATCATCAAGCAGTAGTAATGTTCAAACATCTACTAGTTCTAGTACTCAACAATCTAGTAGTAGTACAACAACTCAACAATCAAGTAGTTCAACCCAATCATCAAGCAGCAGTAACGTTCAAACATCTACTAGTTCAAGTTCAAGTACTCAACAATCATCAAGCAGTTCTACTCTAACTAGTTCAGATGTTCAAACATCTTCAAGTAGTAGTACTTCTCAATCTTCTAGTAGTTCTTCATCTAGCAGTCAAGATAGTACAACTCCATCTGTAGATAGTTCTAGTAGTTCTTCTTCACCAGTAGTTACTACTTATGTTGTTACATTTAATGCTAATGGTGGTGAATTTGATAACAAATCACAATCTTATCAAATACAAGTAAATAAAAATGAAACAATTAATATAGATAGTGTTAAAAAGCCTACTAAGGCAGGTCATGCATTCAATCAATGGTCAAGAGTAAACAATGGCTTTGATTATTGGAATTTTGAAACTGATGTTGTTACTAGTGACTTAGATTTATATGCCACTTGGACACCTAATAAATACCAAGTAAATATCACTAATGAAAACAATACGGCCGGAACAGTTACTGGAAATGGTGATTATGATTATGGAACAATGGTTACATTAACAGCAACTGCTAATGATGGTTATCATTTTGTTGGTTGGTATCAAGCTGACGCTTTAAAATCAACTGATACAACTTATAAATTTGCTTTATTAGATTCAATTACTTTAGTTGCTAAATGGGATGTAAATGAATATACCATTAATTTAGATGCTGGAGCAGGCGCTACAGTTAGCAATTCAACATATAAGGTTAAATATAACGCTAGTTATCAATTACCTGTTGCAGTTAAAACAGGATATGCTTTTGATGGCTGGTATTATCAAAATAACAAATTAACCGATGCTATTGGACAAAGCATCTTACCATATACTTATACATCAAATATTAATGTAGAAGCTAGATTCATAGCTAATAAATATACTTATACATTTAAGAATTATGATGATAGTATAATTTCTTCAACCACCGCTGATTATGGTTCAACAATTGTTTATCCAACTAATAATCCTACTTATGATGATAATGATTATGAATACACATTTACTGGTTGGAATCCTAGTGATCTAAAAGTTTTAACTGAAAATGTTGATATCAAAGCAACATATTCAAGAAAACTAAAAGTTCATAACAAAGTTATAAATATGTTATCTGATTCACTTGGAAATAATCGTGCTGTTTATATGAATGCTGTTTTAGAAGGCGAAGCTAATCTAACAACAGACTTAAAATTCCAAATTGATAAAGATGTTTTCAACAGTCTATTACATAAAGATGAATTAACTAATGAAGAAAGACAAAATTTATCGATAGAATCATTATTAAAATCAGCAACTTTACAAGCATCAGTTACTTATAAAGAGGACACTTTCTATCTAGAAGTAACTCCAACTGATACTTATGTTTCAGTATTTGGAAAAGTCTATACCTTAAACCTACTTAAAACATATAATACTTTACTTCAAGTTTTACCTAAAGATGTCTTTGATGTAGCAAGTTTTCTTGATAACTTCATTGCTAGTGATGTTGAAGCTAAATCAGCAACTCTAGTAGAAGAAGGAAATAAAACCACTTTAACTGCCATAGTTAGAAATGATTATCAAGAAGGCACTGGTGAAGTCAATGGAAATACTAATCCATTCTATGGAAAAGACTTACAATGCAGTGTTATCTTTAATAAAGAAAATGGAATTTATTCGATAGAATCAGCAGAATTAAAGATTCTATATGAAAAGATTACTGTTACAACTAATAATGGTGAAGGTTTTGTTTGTGATATATCACATGACAACACATTAGATTATTTTGATCAATTACTTAACTTTGCAAAAGCTATTTCAAATACTGCTCAAATGAAAAATTTCCATATAACAGGAAATCTTGATATATCACTTTTAGGAAATAAAAGAAGCACATTTGATGTAAAACTTTCAATCAATGAAAAGAATCAAGTATTTGCTTCAATTTATTTAAGTTTGAAATGTGATACATTAAAACAATTATTTAAAAATGACACAGATCTTTATCTATACTATGATGGTTCAAAAGAAATGCTTTATGCTAAAAGAGTAACTTTTACAACTGAAGGCGTAATTAACAAAAAGCATTATCAACAAGCAGATTATCAAACATGGACCACAGAAAAATTTAAAGAAGACATAATGAACAATATCTTTTGGTTAATTAATGCATCAGACACTGTTACTAAGAATGCCGGAAGCACCACAATGAGCGTTGATTATAAGAATGTTTTATCTTCTGTTGCAACTAACGAAAACACCTTAACAATAACATTAAACAAAGATGCAATTACAATGGGTGGTGGAAGTATAAGTTTTGCTATCACTCAAAATATTGTAATAAGTGTTTCAAAAACCACTGATGATTATTTAGATTCATTTGGGTTAACAACTGGCTTAGGACTTTCTGGACTTGATGCAATCAGTGTTAACATTAACAATACTAAACTTGTCGATCGCGGGGTTTCATTAAAAGTTGATGAAATCATTGCTGGACTAGAAGATAAAGTTGATATATATAAAGATGCCGGTTTATACATTGGTCAAAAGGTAAAAGTATAGCGAATCCGTGAAACTTTTAAGACACTATCATAATATTTCTATGTACCATTTTTGATAAAATATTATATAATATCAAGTGGGTGGACGATATGCAAAAAAATAGAAATAAGAAAACTAAAATCTTTTACAATATTAGTTGGATTTTAATTGCCATCACTTTTGCGTTAAGCATTGTTGGAATAATATTTACTAAAGATGATAGTCAAAGAAGTAGATTTATCTTTAATGCAGTTCAATCATTACTATTCCTTGTTTGTTTATGTGTTCCATATATTATTGAAAGAGCTGCTAAGATATATATGTCTAGTGTCATGTTAATTATCTTTTTGGTATGTTGTTTTTGTCACTTTATATTAGGTGAAATATTTGAGTTTTATGTTCATGTTAAAATCTGGGATTCAATACTTCATGCATTTACTGGAGTTAGTTTATCAATATTATCATTTTCAATATTAAACTTAATGAACGATAATTTAGAAGGTATGAAATTATCACCAATATTTGTTGCTTTCTTTGCTGTCTTTTTCAGTGTCACTATTGGTGTATTATGGGAAATCATTGAATATGCTGCAGATGGTATCTTTTCTACTAATATGCAACGTTATATGCATTCAGTAACACTAGAACCATTTGTTGGTAGAGAAGCCTTAAAAGACACCATGAAGGACTTAATTTTAGATACTATTGGTGCTACTATATTTGCTGTTATTGGTTACTTTGCTTTGAAACGTGGAAAAAATATTTTTAAAAGTTTTGAAATAGTAAAAAACACTGAAACAAGCGACAAAAATCGACAAAAACAAGAAGAAAAACAAGCTAAAAAAGCAGCAAAAAATGCCGCTAAAATCGAAAAAAAGAATAAGAAGAAAACTACTGACAACCAAGAATTATAGACGTATTAAAAATTGTTTGACAAATCAAACATTAGAAATCTATAATTATTGATAGAAAAAGCAAAGGAGGGTTCTGAGTTATGAAAAAAGATATGACAACCAAACTTTTTGTTGGCGTAGTGTTAGGTATTTTATTAGTAATCTCTGGATTAATTGGTACAGTATTATGGCCTATCAAAAGTGAAGCTTACGAAGGGATGAAAACTTTACATTTAGTAATTAAGATTGTTGTTTTGTTAGCTTTTTTAGGTCATATTGTTTGTTGCCTTTTACCTAATGCTCGTTTCTCAACACAAATTGTTCAAACCGTATTGATTTTGATTTTTCAACTTGCTCCATTGGTAGCAAGAATTCATTGGAAAACATCAACTTTTCCTATCATCATCTTATTATTTGTGTTTGCTGTATTTGTTATCTTATATTTTGGACAAAGACTTGCAGCAAAGAAATTCAATGCTGATGAAGATAGAGCAAAACATAGTTCAAATTATAGAGAATAAAATTGTTATTTAAGCCTCGAAAGAGGCTTTTTTAATCCTTGTTTTTATTACCAACTTTAACATATAATAAGGTTGGTAATAAAATTGGCAGTTGAAAAAAATAAGCCGTTGGGAAGTGATAAAATGATTATATTAATTATATCGTTATCGTTGTTCATTGTATTGATGATAATAATTGTTATAGTCACAAGTTCTAAAAATGGTACGCCTATTAATAATACAAAAGAACATAGAAATGAAAGACATCGTAGTTTTATAGAATATCGAAACGAAATGCGCGGCAATATGGGCGAATACAGAGTCAATGCCGCTTTAAATCCATTAATATTTGGAAAAGTAAATCACCGCCAAATAAACAATTTAATAATATTAGATGAAAGAAATAAAAGCCATCAAATAGATCATATTGAAATAAGAAAAAATGGCATCTTTTGTATTGAAACTAAAAATTATAAAGGATTGATTTTAGGTGACGAAAACCAAAAAGAATGGACTCAATGCCTTTTTCGTGGAGAAAGACATCAACTAATCAATCCAGTTAAGCAAAATAAGTCTCATATTTATCATTTGCATAAGATATTAGGAAATAAATATAAGATTAATTCGGTTATTGTGTTTGTTCGAAATAATGCTGATGGGCTCGGCATTCCTTATGTAATAAATCTAAATCAATTAAAAAGATATTTAGATAATTTTAATGATGGTACTCATTTGTCTGATGAAGAAATGGATACTATACAACGAACTCTATTGAACCATGCGGCAAGAATAACCAAAGAAGAACATATACGAAATATCAATGCAACCAAACAAGAACTTGAAAATGGTATTTGTCCTAGATGTGGTGGAAAATTAGTCGAAAGAAACGGAAAATATGGAAAATTTTTTGGCTGTTCTAATTATCCAAAATGTAAATTTATAAAAAAATTATAAAAAAACGAACCTTGAAGTTCGTTTTTAAATGTCCTTATACTTTGAAATTATTTAGTAAATATAGTAACTAGTCTTCCAATTGAACCAGATAAAGCTAATATAATTACAACCCAGTAAATAACTTTCCAAGCAATGTGTTTAGTATTCTTTTGAAATGGAAAGGCTGCTAGACCAACTGTGATGATTAAAAAGAGATCACCGATAGTGTCAAGACAAGTTAAAACTGTTGAGCCTTCTAAAAACATTCCTAAAAACTTACATACTGCTGTTAAAAATAAAGAAATATAAGCGCATAGACCTAAAACTTTTCCGTTTTTCATAAAATATTTTCTCCCCTTTGTCTAAATTGTACTTTTTAGCAACAACTTTTTCAATAAAAAAGTTTTTTTTATTTATAAAAAACTTTATAATAGAGATAGAGAAACCAGAAAGGTGCATATAATTATGGAATGTATATTAAAAATTGAAAAAAATTGTTGGGATAATTTAGATATTTATTTTTCTTCATTAGTTCATATAAATGGAAAGATTTTATATGTTTCTGATGAAAATGTTGATAAGTTATTTGGTGATAGAATTAAACCTGTTATTGAAAAATATGGAGTCTTGAAGACTCAATATGTTGATAACAATACTATTGAATATGCAATGGATATTGCAGAAAGAATCATAGCTACTGATATTCAATATATTGTAGGTCTTGGTGGTGGCAAGGTATTAGATGTTTGTAAATATGCTGCCTATGTATCTAAGACTAAATTTATATCAATTCCTACCATTATTTCTAATGATGGTATTTCAAGTCCAATTGCCGTTTTAAAAAGACAAGATGGCAAACCTAAGAGTTTAGGTTGTGCCATTCCTTATGCTTTATTTGTTGATTTAAGCGTTATTATGAATAGCCCTAGTAAATATATCAAAGCAGGTATTGGTGATACCTTATCTAACTATACAGCCTTATATGACTGGAAACTTGCTTGTATGGCAAAAAAAGAAACAATGAAAGATTTAGCTTATCTAATGTCATCAACAGCCTTAGATACTTTACTTGGTTGTCGTTTTGATAAGGTTGACTATTCTTTTACTAAAAGTTTAGTACAATCATTAGTTTTATCAGGCATTGCTATGGATTTTGCTGGTACTAGCCGTCCTTGTAGTGGTGCTGAACATTTATTTAGTCATGCCCTAGATTATTATCTACCTCATCCTACTTTACATGGTTTTCAAGTGGCTTTGGGTAGTATTGTAATGGCTAAGTTACAAAATAGAGAATATAACTTTTTACTTAAATATTTAAAACAATTCGATGTTGATATTAATCCTAAAACATTAGGAATTAGTAAAGATGATTTCATCTTATGTATGAGCAAGGCTAAATCATTAAGACCAGGAAAGTATACTATTCTTGACATGGTTGAATTAAATGATGAAATGCTAGCTAAAATCTATGATGAATTATGTGAGGAATTATAATGGATGTTGTTATTTTAGTTGCCGGAATCGGTAGTAGACTAAAAGAAAAAACAAAAGAAATTCCTAAATGCCTAGTAAAGATAAATAACAAATCTATTCTTGAAAGACAACTAGAGATATTAAATGAATTTAAATTTGATACTATTTATTTAGTAGGTGGTTACAAAATAAATAAGATCAACGAATTATTAACCAAGTTACCTTATAAAAATATCGTTTTACTCGATAATTTTGATTATCTAACAACTAATAACATGTATTCTTTATCATTGGTTGAACCTTATTTAAATGGTCATGATTTTATTTGGTTAAATGGTGATATTTTATTTACTAAAGATGTGATTCAAGGAATGCTTGAATGTAATAATCAAAATGTCATTGCTTGTATACCAAATCTATATCTAAATGAATCAATGAAAATAAAAACAAATGGCAAACAAGTAATTGAGATATCAAAACTAATCAAAGAAAATGATTATTATGCTACTAGCATTGATATCTATTTGATATCAAAAGAAACATCAAAAAACCTGTTTCTAACGATAAAAAATTGGTTGTTAGAAGATAAAAATAGTTGGAGTGAATTAGCTTTAAATGCTATTCTTGATAAACAATATTTCACTTATTATATTGTTAACACTCCTTGGATTGAAATAGATACTATCGATGATTATAACAAGGCTTTAGAAATGTTTAAATAATAGGAGGGGAACTATGGAATATAAATTTGATTATGTTAAAGTAGCAAATGCTGATGAACTTTATCAAAAGTTAGAAGAAGGTTATTTCTTTTTTAACATGAGTTTTGATAACAGTATTTTATCTAGTTTATATGATTATGTTAATGCTAAACCCGATTCAGTTATTAAAACATTTTTACTAGGTGTTTGTTATGAATATGAACTAGGTGTTAAAAAAGATTTAGACTTAGCTTTTAAATATTTATTAGAAGCTAGTAATAATGACAGTTTAGAAGCTAAATTACATCTAGCTAATTGTTATATCAATGGAAAAGGTACTCCAGTTAATGAAAAAGAAGCCTTTAAATGGTTTTTAGAAACCGCTAAAGGTGGAATCCAATATTCTAAAAGGACTGTTGCTTATCTATATGAAAAAGGAATAGGTACTGCTAAAGATTATGACAATGCTTTTAAATGGTATAGTGAAGCTGCTAGTGTTAATGATCGTGAAGCTAAATTTGAAATGGGCAATTGTTATATAAATGGAATAGTTACTAAATATGATGAACAAAAAGCTATCTATTGGTATGAACAAGCTGCTAAATTAGGCTCATTAAAAGCTGTTACATTAATCGGTAGAATATATTACCATAGTGATAAACCTGATTATGAAAAGGCTGTTTATTATTTTAATATTGCTGCTAAAAGCAATGATTCAGTTGCTTTGAATTATCTAGGCACTTGTTATTTACATGGATATGGTGTTGAAGTGGATTACACCAAAGCTTTTGAATCTTTTTTAGCTGCTGCTAAACTTAATAATTATGACTTAGCTATGTTTAATGCAGCTGCTTGTTATGAAAGAGGCACAGGAACTAATAAAGATATGAAACAAGCTATCTATTGGTATCAAAAAGCAGCTGATCTTGGTTATTCTCAAGCAATGTATACACTTGGTAGAATTTATCTTAATGGTGAAGGTGTTAAAAAAGATGAAACCAAAGCTTTTGAATATTATTATAAGGCTGCAAACAAAGGAAACATTGCTGCTCAAGGCATGATTGGTTATTGTTATTATTATGGCTATGGAGTAGAAAAAGATTCAAAAGCTTCTTTTGAATGGTATCAAAAAGCAGCAGATAATGGAAATATTGATGCCATGGAAAACGTAGGTAGATTCTATTATTATGGTACTATGGTTGAAAAAGACATAAATAAAGCCATTGAATATTTTTTAAAGGCCGCAAATCAAGGTAATGTTAAAGCTCAAAATATGCTTGGTTATTGCTATTATTATGGCAAAGGTGTTGAAAAAGACTTAAAAGCTTCTGCTAGTTGGTATGAAAAAGCCGCTGATAATGGAGACGCTGAGTCTATGGATATAATTGGTAGATTTTATCTTCTTGGTAAAATTGTCAAAGAAGACCTAAAAAAAGCCTTCGATTATTTTTTAAAGTCTGTCAATCTTGGTTATGTTCGTGCTTATTATGATGTTGGTTATTGTTATGAAACAGGATATGGAACCTTAAAAGATATAAGCAAAGCCTTTTATTATTATGAACAAGGGGCAAATCAAGAAGAAAAAGATTGTTTAAGTGCTGTTGGTAGATTTTATTATGAAGGTATAGGTAGGGCTGTTGATTATGATAAAGCTTTTGGTTATTTTACTAGAGCTACTAAACAAGGGGATGCTCGTGCTCAATTTTATGTTGGTTTATGTTATGATGAAGAAAAAGGAACATATAGAGACTACGAAAAGGCTCGCTATTGGTATGAAAAATCAGCTGAGCAAGGATATCCTAATGCTATAACTTGTCTAGGTGTTTTATATGAATATGGTAATGGTGTAGAACAAGATTATGCTAAAGCCTTTGAATACTATAAAAAAGCTGCTAAATTAGGTTCAGCAAGTGGCATGTGTAATGTTGGTAGAATGTATCTATATGGTATGCATGTCACTAAAAATTTAGTTGCTGCTTTGGAATATTTTTATAAAGCTAAAGATGCCGGCTCTAAAATAGCCGAAGAATATATTGAAGATACTATGAAAGAAATAAGAGAATAGTAGGAGGGATAATATGGAATTTTATGTTGATGAAGTAGCTATGGCTCAAACAATTGAAGGCTTTTATGACACCATAAAAGATGGTTATGCTTTTGAAAACATCGATTTGGCCGACAAAAATTACGATGATATTTTTGCTTATGTGGCTAGACAAAAAGCTGATGCAAACCAATATTATTGTCTAGGTTTTTGTTACTATTATGGTTTAGGTGTTGCTGCAGATATTAACATTGCTAAACATTTTTTTGAAAAAGCAGCCAATTTAGGACATGCTCATTCTCAATATAAACTAGCAAGCATTTATATAGAAAGACATGAAAAAGAAAATTATGATAAAGCACTTTCTCTTTTCAAGTTAGCTGCTAGTCAATCATATCCTCCAGCTTATAGAATACTTGGTGCTTTATATGTCGAAGGAAATGTTGTAAAACAAGATACAGTTGCTGGTCTTGAAGCATTTAAAAAAGGTGCTGAACTTGGTGATACAGGTTGTAAGTTTTTTGCCGGTTTATGTTATTTTAGAGGCCAAGGTGCAAAACAAAACGACAAAGAAGCATTAAAATATTTCACTGCAGCTGCTGATGATAATGCAGCTGATGCTCAATTATTTCTAGCTTTATTTTATGAACATGGTGATTGTGGTACTAAAAAAGATTTACAAAAAGCATTTGATTATAATATGAAAGCTTTACAAAACGGTAATTATGATGCATGTTTTAACTTATATCGTTTCTATAGCGAAGGTATATTTGTTAAAAGAGATATTGACTTAGCGTTTAATTTTCTTGAAAAAGGAGCAGAAGCTGGCTCTGCTACTTCTCAATATGCTTTAGCTAATTGTTACTATGCTGGAATTGATGTAAGAAAGTCTAATCCAAACGCTTTTAGTTGGGCATATAAAGCTGCTAAGCAAAATCATCCAGGGGCTCAATTCTTACTTGCTGAATTATATCTAAACAAAAAAGAAGAATATGCAAACAAGAAAGCTCTTTACTGGTTAAAGAAAGCTTATAAAAATGGTAATGATGATGCCGCTTTAAAACTAGGTTCTTTATATGAATATGGTGAAGGAGTAGAAATAGATAAAAAAGCCGCTATCCGTTGGTATAAAAAAGCTGTTGAACTTGGAAATGTTCAAGCTAAATATCAATTAGCAAGTTTATATATCATGGATGAAAATGCTTCAAGTAGAATCCTAAAACAAGCCTTACAATTATATACTGAATCAGCAAATGCTGGATTTTCAGGTAGTGAATTTGTATTAGGTCTTCTTTTTGAAAGTGGTGGATTAGTAGAACAAGATTATGAGAAAGCCATGTATTGGTTTAAAAGAGCAAAAGAACATGGTGAAAAAAATGTAGATTCACAAATTAAAAAATTGCAAAAAAAGATGCAACAAAATTAATAATAAGATGAATCGAAGGAGCAAAAATGAAATATAAATACGATAAAATTGTTGTAAAAACTGTCGATGAATTCTATGAAAAATTAAATGAAGGTTATATTTTTAGTAACATTGAAATCGATGAAAATAAAAACAATGATTTATATAACTTCATTGAATCACAACCAGATAGTGCTATAAAACAATCGGCCATAGGTGATTGTTACTTTTTTGGTGTAGGTGTTATCCACGATAACAAACAAGCTGTTGGTTTTTATAAAACTGCAGCAAGTCAAGGAAATGTCGATGCAATGTATAATTTAGGTGCATGTTATAGATATGGTTTAGGAGTTACTAAAGACTATAAACAAGCCATTTATTTTCTAGAACAAGCTGCTAACCAAGGACATATGTATGCTAAGTATAATTTGGGTGAAATGTATTATGAAAATAATACACTACAACAATCAGCATATTGGTTTGAACAAGCAGCCCTTCAAGGTTATGCTAAGGCTCAAGAAAAAATGGGTGATTTTTATTTTAATGGTATAGGTGTAACTAAAGATGAAAAACAAGCCTTGCACTGGTATGAACTAGCTGCTAGTCAAGGTGATTCAGAATCACAATATAAATTAGGCTTTTGTTATTATGCTTCTAGTGAAAATAAAGACTATGAAAAGGCTATCTATTGGTATGAACAAGCAGCCCTTCAAGGAAATGATGAAGCGCAAGCCGATTTAGCTGCATGTTATGGATTGGGTATAGGCAGGCCTCAAGATTTTAAAAAAGCTGTTTATTGGTTTGAAAAAGCGGCAAGTCAAGGAAATGATAAAGCACAAACCAATTTAGGAGCATGTTATGAAAGTGGAAACGGAGTAAATAAAGATTTTAAAAAAGCAGTCTTTTGGTATGAACAAGCTGCAAACCAAGGGAACCCATCAGCACAAACTGATTTAGGTGTTTGTTATGAATTTGGCAATGGTGTAGATAAAGATGAAAACCAAGCTTTTTATTGGTATGAAAAAGCTGCCAATCAAGAATATGCTAATGCACAATGCAAAATGGGTGATTGTTATTATAATGGTTGTGGTGTTTTAAAAAATTATAAGCAAGCTATGTATTGGTATGAAAAAGCAGCCAATCAAGGACATGATTATGCTCAAATGGGTTTGGCTTCTTGTTACTTATTAGGTCAAGGTGTAAGTCAAGATAAGAAAAAAGCTGCATACTGGTATGAAAAAGCCGCAAATCAAGGAAATAGTCATGCCCAATTTGCTATAGGTGCATCTTATTTAGTAGGTGAAGGCGTGCCTCAAGATTATACAAAAGCTATTTATTGGCTTGAACAAGCGGCTAATCAAGGAAATAAAAAAGCAAAAGAAATTTTAGAAAAGATAAACGTTAATTAAACTAATATAGTTTTTTGAGGAGGTGTGCATATGAAATTTAGATATGATAGTGTTACTGTTAAAACTGTTGAAAAATTCTATCAAAAACTAAAAGAGGGATATATTATTGGTCATATCAAAATTAACGAGAATAAACACAACGATTTATTTAAATACATAAATTCACAACCAGATAGTGATATAAAACAATATGCATTAGGTTATTTCTATTATTATGGTATTGGAGTCAAGTATGACTTTGATAAATCTGCTGAATGTTATGAAAAAGCAGCAAGTCAAGGCAATGCAGATGCACAACTTAGTTTAGGTGACAACTATCGATACGGAATATATGATTATGAAATGGCTCGTTATTGGTATGAAAAAGCAGCAAATCAAGGATATATTTATGCTCAATCAAGTTTAGCTGAACTTTATGAATGTGGTTTAGGTGTAGAAGAAGACATGGACCAAGCAATATCTTTATATGAAAAAGCAGCAAATGGTGGAGAATTATATTCTCAAAAACATCTAGGTACATGTTATTATGAAGGTGTTTTAGTAGATGAAGATTATGAAAAGGCAGTTTATTGGTATGAGAAGGCTGCTAAACAAGGAGATGCTATTTCTAAAACTCATTTAGGGAATTGTTATTTTCGTGGATTAGGTGTAACTAAAGATGAACAAAAAGCAATATCTTTATATGAAGAAGCAGCCAATCAAGAAGATGGCGAAGCACAATATTGTTTAGGTGTTTGTTACGAATTGGGCTTGGTAGTTCCAAAAGATTATCAAAAATCATTTTATTGGTATAAAAAAGCATCATCCAATAGGGCGCATATTTATAGTCTTTTTATTTATAATCAAGCACGATGCAAATTAGCTGATTGTTATGCTAAAGGTCAAGGAGTAAAACAAAATTATAAAAAAGCTTTTTATTGGTATGAACAAGCCGCAAATAATAGTGATTCATATGCTCGATACAAATTAGGCATTTATTATGAATTTGGTAAAGGTGTCACTAAAAATTATAAAAAAGCGTTTTATTGGTATGAAAGATCTGCAACCCAAGATGATTATTATTCGCAAACCAAATTAGGCGATTGTTATCGTTATGGGAAAGGTGTTTCTAAAGATTATGATAAAGCATTTTACTGGTATGAAAAAGCAGCCAAACAAGGATATGCCCTTGCACAAAATGATTTAGCCACTTGTTATTATTATGGTATAGGTGTACCAAAAGATTATAAAAAAACTATCTATTGGCTTAAAAAAGCAGCCAAGCAAGGAGACGATGGGGCCCAACTTAACTTAGGCACTTGTTATGAATATGGTTATGGAGTGACTATAGATTGCAAAAAAGCATTTTACTGGTTTGAAAAAGCGGCTAACCAAGGAAATACTTGGGCTCAAACAAATTTAGCTTACAGTTATGAAAAAGGTAATGGAATAGAACAAGATTATGAAAAAGCTGTTTATTGGTATGAACAAGCTGCTAACAAAGGAGATGCTCGTGCTCAAAATAATTTAGGTGTTTGTTATGAAAATGGTTATGGTGTAGAAAAAGATTATAAAAAAGCACTTTATTGGTATCGAAAGGCTGCTAATCAAGGATATGAAATTGCACAATACAATTTAGGGGTTAGCTACTATTATGGTAATATTGTAAAAAAGAATTATAAGAAAGCATTTGAATGGTATGAAAAAGCAGCAAAACAAGGATATGATCTTGCACAATTCAAAATTGGTGAATGCTATTATTTTGGGAAAGGCGTAACCCAAGATTATAAAAAGGCCATCTATTGGTATAAGAAATCAGCAAATCAAGATAATGTTCGTGCTCAATATAGAGTGGGATGCTGTTATTATTGTGGCTATGGTATTGCTAAAAATTATAAAAAAGCCGTTTTCTGGTTTGAAAAAGCGGCCAATCAAGAAGACGGTGATGCACAATGTGCTTTAGGCTATTGTTATTATAATGGTGAGGGTGTATCTGAAGATTACAACAAAGCTGTATATTGGTTTGAAAAGTCAGCTAATCTAGGTGTTGCAGATGCACAAACCAAATTAGGTCAATGTTATTATTATGGTTATGGAGTACCTCAAGACTATGAAAAAGCTATCTATTGGCTTGAAAAAGCAGCAAACCAAGGATATAAAAGAGCTAAAGAAATTTTAAAAGAAATAAAAAATAATTTGATTAATTAAGAGGAGGATTAAACATTATGAGCATAAAAGATAAATTAATAAACGAATATCCATTAACAAAAAAAGTTGATTGTTCTTTTGAATGTTATCAAATTATTAAAAGAAGATTTGTTATTTTCTATGATGAAAAAATTAATAAAGAAAATGCAAAAACTTTATTAGATGTATTTAATAAAAGTTTTAATATAACTTTTCATCAAAAAAAATCAGTAATAGTTGTTGCCTATACAGATGAACAATTTGACAAAAAAGATTTAGTATTCTTTAATGGAGAAGATACATTTGTTGTTTATTATTTAATAAATGAAAAAACAAACGAAATTTATTTTAATGACGAAAGCATGTTTTTCTTCTGCGTTGGTTGGAAAAAAATAGTTAAAAGATTCAATGAAATTCTAAATAATTCTGCTTTGCAAGAAAAATAATGTAATTTTGTAACAATTAAATTTGTTTGATTTATACTTCTAAATTAGATAACAAATAATATTGATTATATCGACAATTATTAATCTAACTTAGAAGTTTTTTATTTGCTTTTTTGTCGATAGAATCGGCTCTTTTTAATTTTAAAGAGCCGATCACATCAAATCCATAAATTTTACTTCTAGAACAACTTTACTTTTAGGTAAATATGCAATCTCAACATTATCACCTATACGAATATTTCCTTTAGCCATAAAATAATATTTCTTTCCGGATATTGTAATCCAATAAGCACTCATATCATCATTTTTTTTATATTCAGTTCTATAACGATGGTGAAGAAGTTTTTGTGTTTTTTCAACCATTCCTGTTGTTACTTGTGGTTGAGCTTTTCTTTCAGATAATAGTGGCACGCCTATTGATAAATAACTAATCGATTCGTTGACAATCGTAAAGCAAATACCACCAAGCCACGCAACCATAATAAAAATGCGCCAAAAATTTTTTAATTTGAATCCTAAAATAACTTGTATGAAACGTGATTTAGTTGCAAGTAAAACTATACCAGCTATTAAAAAAGCACAATCAAAAAGCACGACCATAAAAGGCATAATAAATAAAATATGAATATAACCATCTAAATCAAAAACCATACAATCACCCGCTTAAATAGATTTATTTAAGAACTAATCAAAAGTTAATTATTATCTATTCCAAGAATATTTTATATCCAAAATAAATAAAAAACAATTGAGATATATCTAATATAAATAAATATTAAATTTATATTGTTATCGAAAAAAATGTGGTATAAAATACTAATGGATTGGGGGAATTTATATGAAAAAACCTTTAGTTTTATGTATTATGGATGGTTTTGGAATCACAAACAGAGTTAAAGGAAATGCCATCTATGCTGCAAAGAAACCAAATTTAGATTATTTATTTAAAACATATCCAAATATGTTACTTGAAGCAAGTGGAATGGCAGTAGGACTTCCTGAAGGCCAAATGGGAAACTCAGAAGTAGGTCACTTAAATATTGGTGCTGGTAGAATTGTTTATCAATCTTTAACACTAATTAACAAAGCTATTCAAGATGGTTCATTTTATCAAAACGAAGCTTATTTAAAAGCAATTAACAACGTTAAAGAAAAACATTCTCATTTACATATCTTTGGTCTATTATCTGATGGTGGTGTTCATTCACATATCAATCATATCAAAGCCCTTATAAAACTTGCTAAACAACAAGGATTAAATGATGTTTATGTCCATGCTTTTTTAGATGGTAGAGATGTTGAACCAACTACAGCTTATCAATATATATCTGAATTAAATGAAACATTTAAACAAGAAGGCATTGGTAAAATTGTAACTATCATTGGTCGTTCATATGTTATGGATAGAGATAATAATATGCAAATGATTGATAAAGCGTATATTTGTATGGTGGATAATATTGGACATGCTTATACTGATGAAAAAGAATTTCTAGAAAGTCAATATAAGTTACTTAAAGATACTAATCGTAAAGTTATCGATGAATTTGTAGAACCTGGTTATAATGCAAATTACAACATTAAAATAAAAGATCATGATAGTATCATCTTTACTAACTTCAGACCTGATAGAGCAATTCAAATATCTACAGTTTTAACTAATCCATATTTCTATTCAAAACCAAAAGAAACTGATAAATTTAAGGCTTATGTACCAAATACAATCTTAAATGATTTAACATATGTATGCACTATGAAATATGCTGAATCAGTAAAAGGTTTAATTGCTTTTAAACCGGTTGCTTTAGATAACATATTAGGCCCATATTTAGCTCAAAATAACTTAAGTCAATTAAGAATTGCTGAAACTCAAAAATATGCTCATGTTACATTTTTCTTCGATGGAACCATTAATTTTGATGGAATTGAAAAACCAGAAATTCCTAATTGTAAACGTATTTTAATTAAATCACCTGATGTTATTTCGTTTGATTTAAAACCTGAAATGTCAGCCTATGAAGTATGTGATGCATTGTTAAAAGAATTAGATAAAGATATCTTTGATGTAGTTATCGTTAACTTTGCTAATTGTGATATGGTAGGACATACTGCTGTGATGGATGCAACGATAAAAGCAGTTGAAGTTGTTGATGAATGTGTTGGAAAACTATATCAAAAAGTAAAAGAAAAAGATGGCATTTTACTTGTAACAGCTGACCATGGAAATGCTGATTGTTTACTAGATGATAATGATTTACCAGTTACAAGTCATACCACTAATCCGGTTCCATTTATCGTATGTAAACAAGGTTATAAGTTAGCTGAACATGGAAATCTAGGAGATATTGCTCCAACCATGTTAAAGCTATTAAATCTTGAAAAACCTGTCGAAATGACCGGCAAATCTTTAATTAAATAATTGAAAGTCACTTCTTATTAAAGAAGTGATTTTTTCTAAATCCCTATGATTAATTTCAAGAGTATGATATAATAAAAAGCCAAGAGGTGACCAATTTATGGATGAAAACATTCAAAATAAAGAAAATATTCAAGAACAAACATTAGTAAGAATGGAAAAACTTCAAAAACTTAAAGACAAAGGTGTTAAACCTTATGGTGAACGTTTTGAAGTTAAAGATAAAATCGTTGATTTAGTAAAAAAATATCAAGACATGGATAAAGAACAACTTCATGAAGTTGAAATAAGAGCCACTATTGCTGGAAGATTAGTAGCTAAACGTGATAAAGGTAAAATTGCTTTTATCAATGTTGAAGATAGAGACGGTAATATCCAAGTCTATGTTAAAAAAGATATCATTGGTGAAGAAGCCTTTGAAATTTTTAAGTTAAGTGATATTGGAGATATCATTGGTATTGATGGTGTCATCATGAAAACTAACACAGGTGAATTAACTATTAAATGTGAAAAATATACTCATTTAACTAAGTCATTACGTCCATTACCTGAAAAATATCATGGACTAACTAATATTGAAGATAGATATCGTAAAAGATATCTAGACTTGATTTCTAACAAAGAATCAAAAGAAAATGCTATCTATCGCACTAAGATTATTCGTGAATTACAACATTATTTTGATAGCCTTGGTTTTATTGAAGTGGAAACTCCTGTTTTATCACCAATTCTAGGTGGTGCTGCAGCTAGACCATTCATCACTCATCACAATGCTTTAGATCGTGATTTTTATTTAAGAATTGCTACTGAATTAAATCTAAAAAGATTGTTAGTTGGTGGTCTTGAAAGAGTTTATGAAATTGGTCGTATCTTTAGAAACGAAGGTATGGATACTAAACATTCACCTGAATTTACAACTGTTGAATTATATCAAGCTTATGCTGATTTACGTGATATGATGTCTTTAATGGAAAATGCTATTAAAAACATTGCTAAAAACGTATTTGACCGTTATGAATTTGAATGGAATGGCCAAACAATAGATTTATCTAAGCCATTTAAAGTTGTTACTATGGTTGACTTAGTAAAAGAAAAAACAGGCATTGATTTTGATAAAATCACTGATTTTGAAGAAGCTAAGAAATTAGCCCTTGAAAGAAATATTGAAGTGTTACCACATCATACTGGTGTTGGTCATATTTTGAATTTATTCTTTGATACTTATTGTGAAGATGAATTGATTCAACCAACATTTGTTTGTCGTTATCCGGTTGAAATGTCACCACTTACTAAACTATGTGATGATGACAGCCGTTATGTTGATCGTTATGAATTATATATCTGTGGTTGTGAATTCGCTAATGCTTATAGTGAACTAAATGATCCATTAGATCAAAAAGAAAGATTTATAAATCAATTAAAAGAAAGAAAACTTGGAAATGATGAAGCAAATGAAATCGATTATGATTTCCTTGAAGCCTTAGAATATGGTATGCCACCTGCTGGAGGCGTTGGACTTGGAATCGATAGACTTGTTATGTTCTTCACTAACAGTGCTTCAATTAGAGATGTTATTCTATTTCCACATATGAGAGACTAATAAAATGTTACAGTATATTCCATTTAAAGATTATAAAGGTGGCAAACATTTATATCGTTTGTGGAATCGTGAATTTAAACGAAGTTATCCGATTTCATCGACATTATTTAAAGAAAGAATTCTAGATGATGCTAACTTTGATAAAGAAAATTCCTATGTTGCTTTATATGAAAGAATGCCAATTGGTTTTATTTTAATCAAACGTTGGATGAATGAAGAATTATTCTATAGCGAAACTAAAACAGCAACTATTTCTTTATTCTTTGTTCAAAAAGATGTAAGAAATATGGGAATAGGTAAAGAACTATTAAATCTAGCAATGCAAGGACTAAAAGAATATCCTTACATTGAAAAAGTACAATTAGGTCATGACCTATCTAATTTACTTTCAGGTCTTCCTAGTGACTTGAATAAATATGCCCCATTCTTTATGAATCAAAACTTCAAACAAGAAGAAGGCTATGTTGATATGATTCAAATAGTTAAAAAAGATACCTCTCAACAAACAGTTTATGAAACACCTAAAAAGATTCATTTTAGAATTGCTACTGAAGAAGATAAAGAAGTAATCTTGAAGTTATGTCTTGATAATGATTTACTAAGACAAACTTATATTCTAAAAAAATATTTTGAATCAGGTGGATCTGGTAGAAGAGTCGTTCTTGCTTATGTTGATGATAAACTAATTGGTTTTGTTAGAATCTATGATTCAAAACATAGTAGCATAAAAGTTAATTTCTTTTTAGATAAATCAGTTGGTTCAATTGGCGTTATGGCAATTGATAAAGAATATTTATCTGATAACTATCCTGAAAGAATAACTCAAGAAGCTATTCATTATGTTATGATGCGTGGTTCTAAAAAGATTATGATAGAACAAACTAAAGATGTCGAATTTTATAAAAAATTAGGCTTTAAAGCATTTAAATACTATATGCGTTTTGTTAAATATCTAAACAAAGAAGAACAAAACTAATGGAATATCAAGTTCTTATCATGGCTGCAGGAAGTGGCAGTCGTAGTAAGTTAAACTACAATAAAATTTTTTATAAAATTCAAGATAAAACAATAATCGAATTAGCAACTAATCCTTTTTTAAATGATAAAGATTGTAAAAAAATAGTGCTAGTTATAAAAAAAGAAGACGAATTAAAGTTAAGACAAATATTTAATGATAAAGTTAGTTATGTCTATGGTGGAAACACCAGACAAGAAAGTGTTAAACTAGGACTTAACAAAATTGATAGCAAATATGTCTTAATTCATGATGGCGCTAGACCTCATATCGATAACAAATTTATCGATAGAATCAAAGAAAATTTAGTAAATCATGATTGTGTTATACCAGTTATAGACTTAACTGATAGCATTAAAAAAGTTAATGATAACTATGTTGTTGAATCATTAAATAGAAATGATTATAAACTAGTTCAAACACCTCAAGGATTTCTAACTAGTCAAATTAAAAAGGCTCATGAACTTGCTAGTAATCAAGACTACAATGATGATTCAATGATGGTAGAACAACTATTAAATAAACCTGTTTATTGTATTCCAGGTGATATAAAGAACCAAAAATACACTAATCAAGAAGATTTTTAAGGAGCAAAAATGAAAAGAACAATTCAAGTAAAAGAAGTGCCTAATTTAAAAGAGGCAGCTAAACGTGAACTAAATGTTAAACCTGAATTCATTTATCAAAGTGTTGAAATCGATGATACAATGAAATCTATCGGTAAAAACAAGAAATTTTTTGTTCGCACTTATGGCTGTCAAGGCAATTTGCGTGATGGCGAAGTGATCGAAGGAATACTGGCTAGAATGCAATTTGAAAAGACAGAAGATATGAATGAAGCTGATGTCATTATCTTAAATACTTGTGCTGTTCGTGAAAATGCTGAAAAGAAAGTTTTTGGTGAAATTGGATTATTAAAGAAATTAAAACTTGCTAATCCTGATTTAATCTTCGGTGTCTGTGGTTGTATGGTTCAACAAGAACACATTGTAAAAAGAATCTTAGAAACATGTGAACATGTTGATTTAGTTTTTGGTACTCATAACATTCATCATTTGCCAACCTTACTTAAAGAAGCTTATTTTTCTAAAGAAAGAGTGGTAGAAGTATTATCAAATCAAGGCAATATTGCTGAAGATTTACCATCCATTAGAGCTAGTAAAACTAAGGCTTGGGTTAATATCATGTATGGTTGTAATAAGTTTTGTACTTATTGTATTGTTCCTTATACTAGAGGAAAAGAAAGAAGTAGAAAATCTATTGATATCTTAAATGAAGTTCAAGAATTAAAAGATGCTGGTTATAAAGAAATCACTGTATTAGGTCAAAATGTTAATGCTTATGGTAAAGATTTAAATGATATTTCATTTGCTAAGTTGCTTGAAAAGATAGCTTTAATTGGCATTGATAGAATTAGATTTACCACTAGTCACCCATGGGATTTTAGTGATGAATTAATTGATGTCATAGCTAAATATGATAACATCATGCCTCATATTCATTTACCAGTTCAATCAGGTGATGATGATATCTTAAGAAGAATGGGTAGAAGATATAATTCTAAGACATATCTAGAATTAGTAGATAAAATTAGATCTAAGATAAAAGATGTTGCTATAACTACTGATATTATTGTTGGTTTTCCTAACGAAAGCGAAGAAAACTTTGAAAACACTATGAAACTAGCAGAAAAAGTTCGTTATGATGGAGCATTTACCTTTATCTATTCACCTAGAGTTGGAACACCTGCTGCTAAACTAAAAGATAACGTTGATATGAAAACTAAAAAAGAACGTTTCAATCGTTTAACAGATCTTATTAGTAAGATTCAACTTGAAATCTATAAGAAATATCAAGATAAGATTGTTTATGTTTTAGTCGATGGTTATTCTAAGACAAATGATACTATTTTATCAGGATATACTGAAGATATGAAACTTGTAAATTTTAAAGGAAATGCAAAATTTATCGGTCAAATCGTACCAGTTATGATTACCAATTGTAAGACTTTCACGTTAGAAGGTGAAATGGTTGAAACAAGATGCCTTAACAATCAATAAGAAAATAAAACAATTAGATGAAGTAAAAGAATATCAAAAATATAAAAAAATAGTATCTGAAGATAAAGAAATTCAAGAATTACTTAATAATATTAAAGATATTCAACTAAAATCTAAACAAGCATTAAAAAATAATGATATTGCTTTATACAAACAATATCAAAATAAGTTAGAAGAATATAAACAAGAATTTAATAATAATCCAATACTTCAAAACTATTTTAATAGTAAGGATGATGTTAAGAAAATTATCGATTCTATCGATAAAATATTCTATTTTGAATGATAAAAAAAGCTTTTTTCAAGCTTTTTTATTTTGTTCCAAAGATACGATCTCCAGCATCTCCTAGTCCTGGAATGATATAACCATTTTCATTAAGTCTTTCATCTAAAGCTGCTAGATAAATAGGTAAATCGGGATATTTATCTTCAATAGTTTTAACTCCTTCAGGAGTTCCAACTAAACACATTAAACGAATGTTATTGTAGCCTCTTTTTCTAATTGCATCAATGGCTGCTAGTGCACTACCACCAGTAGCAAGCATTGGATCAACAACTAATACTAATGGATTGTTAACAACTGGTAATTTGAAGTAGTATTCATGAGGTTTTAATGTTTTTTCATCACGATATAAACCAATATGACCAATACGAGCGGTAGGTAACATCTTTTTAATTCCATCTACCATACCAATACCAGCCCTTAAAATAGGAGCTAAGACAATTTTGTTTTCAAGTTTGATGCGGTTTAATTCAACTCCAGTTGGTGTTTTAAATTTTTGATCTGATTCATAGGTTTTTAAATCCTTGAAAACTTCAAAACACATAAGAGATGCAATTTCATCAAGACTTTCTCTAAATTCTTTTGTTTTAGTTTCTTCATCACGTAAAATAGATAATTTTGTTTCAATTAATGGATGTTTTACAATAGTTAGCACGTTTATCACTCCTAAAAATATTATAAGGTATAAAACAGTTAAATACAAAGAAAAAAAGGTCAAATGACCATTTTGTATTAGAACAAACAGTTTTTAACAGTTCTTGGGAATGGAATGACATCTCTAATGTTTTGCATACCTGTTAGATACATAACCATTCTTTCAAAACCAAGACCAAAACCAGCAGATTTGACGCCACCAAATCTTCTTAAATCTAAATACCATTCAAGACCTTTTTGGTTCATGTGTAATTCATTCATACGAGCTACTAGTTTATCATAGTTTTCTTCTCTTTGTGAACCACCAACAAGTTCACCAATATGAGGAACTAATAAGTCACAAGCAGCAACTGTTTTGTTATCAGGATTTAATTTCATATAGAATGACTTTAATTCTTTTGGATAGTCAATGATAAATAATGGACCATTTACAACTTGTTCACATAAATATTTTTCATGTTCTGAGTTTAAGTCCATACCCCAGAAGATATCACTGTTTTCAAATGGATGTTTGTTTGCAACTGCTTCTTTTAGTTTTTCAATGGCTTCAGTATAAGTCATTTTAGCAAATTCAGAGCCACTAACTTTTTGTAATCTAGCGATTAATTCTTTATCAATCATGGTATTTAAGAAGTTCATTTCTTCTTCACAGTTTTCTAACACATAATCGATACAATATTTAACCATGTCTTCAATTAATAACATATCATCTTCTAAATCAGCAAAAGCCATTTCAGGCTCAATCATCCAGAATTCAGCAGCATGCCTTACAGTGTTTGATTTTTCAGCTCTAAATGTTGGACCAAAAGTATAAACATCACGAAAGGCTTGAGCATAAGCTTCAGCATGTAATTGAGCTGATACTGTAAGACTTGCTTTTTTAGCAAAGAAGTCTTTTTCATAATCACCATCAGTGCGTGTTGTAACTGTAAATGTTTCACCAGCACCCTCAGCATCATTTGAAGTTATAATTGGACCATGAACATAAACAAATCCTTGGTTTTGGAAAAATTCATGAATAGCCATAGCTAAGGCTGAACGAACTCTAAAGACTGCTGCAAAAGTATTTGCTTTAGGTCTTAAATGAGCTATTTCTCTTAAAAATTCAAAGGAATGACGTTTCTTTTGAAGTGGATAATCTTCAGCACATTTAGCAAGTAACTTAAGGCTACTAGCAACGATTTCAAATGGTTGTTTTCCACCTTCAGTGATTTTAAGACTTCCCATGATATTAATAGCATCACCAGTATTTAAACTAGCATATTCATCAAAGTTTTGAGTTTCTTCTTTAGTGTATACTATTTGCACATTTCTAAAATAAGTACCATCATTTAATTCAATAAAACCAATTGAACCATTGTTACGGTTAGTTCTAACCCAACCTTCCATTTCAACATATTCTAAATGGTCCTTTTGAGCGTGCAAATCACCAAGAATTAAATCATATAATTCTCTTGCGGTTACAAATTCAAACATGTAAAATCCCCCTTTAAAAATAAAAAAACGTCCCCATCTAGGAACGTAAATTACGCGGTGCCATCCTAGTTCATAGATAAACTATCTATGCTCTTTAATTCTTTAACGCAGAAATACGGAATGTTTTGCATTCAGCAATAAAAGTGTTAGATAAATAAAGTACTCAAGGTTTTCTTTCACCATTTAAAACTCGCTTTGCATTTTCCTTTGTTTTCGTCTTTTATTATGGCCTTAATATTAGTATAGTTTAAAAGTTTTAAAAATCAAGTGGGTTTTATACTTCCTTGCGGTTGCTTAAAGCCTTAAATAAGGTCATTTCATCGGCATAATCAAGTTGTGCTCCCATTGGAAGCCCATGAGCAAGTCTAGTAACTTTAACTGGATATTTTTTAAGTTGATTTGCGATAAACATTGCTGTTATTTCACCTTCAACTGTTAAATTTGTCGCTAGAATGACTTCTTTTATATTATCGTTACTAACTCTATCTAGTAATGATTGATAATTGATGTCTTCTTCTGTTTTTTGTTTACTAGGAGCAATAACTCCATTTAAAACATGATATGTTCCATGATATTCATTTATCTTTTCAATAGCAAAGACATCTTTAGGATAACATACAACACAGATAGTTGATTTATCACGATTAATATTATTACAGATAGGGCATAAATCATCATCACTTAAATTACCACAAATAGAACAATGTTTAATGTTAGCCACATTTTCTAAACTATTTATGAATTCATTTACATCATCGGGTTCCATGCTAAGGATATCATAGGCCATTCTCTCGGCAGATTTTAAACCTACCCCTGATAAATGTCTAAAGCAATCAATCAGTTTTTGAAAACTTTCAGGATATTCCATAATTAAAACATTCCAGGAATATTTAAGCCAGAGGCTTGACTAGATAAGATTTTCTTTTCTTCTTGTAAAACTGTTTGAATTGCTTGATTAGTGGCAACAACAATCATATCTTGTAACATTTCTTTATCATCTGGATCAATCATAGATTCATCAATGTCAATTGATAAGATTTCTTTATTACCTTTGATAGTGATAGTGATACCTCCACCAGCACTTTTAACTTCAAATACTTTAGCTTCAAGTTCTCTTTGAGCCTTTTCCATTTCTTTTTGCATCTTTTGAGCTTGTTGCATTAACATATTCATGTTCATAATGTTATTTCTCCTTTATCTTTAATAAATCACCAAAGACACTTTTACCAATTTCAATGGTTTCATTTGTTTCTGGTTTAGTTTCTTCAATTGTTGGAAGTTCAATTGGTTTATCAACTTCAAGCTTTGGCAAATCTCTTAATTCGATTTGTTTATGAGCTTGGATTAGTTGCATATAAGTATGAGTTACATCAACAAATAAGCTGTGGTCTAAAACATAAATTTCAAAATCATAATTGAATAATTCTTTTAAGAATTGTCTAATTAAGATTAAGTTATTTTTTTCTTGAGCTCTTGATGAAACAATTCGATGATCATAAACAAGAACACAGAAATCTTTGTTAGCTGCTCCAATTTTAGCTTCAGCTAGTAATTGAGCGATGTATTTAGTTTGATCATAGTTTAGATATTCATTGATTTGTTTCCATTGATCAATCAATTCAAGTTTAAATCTTTTATCACCATGAGCAACAATGTTTACATAATCATCGATAGAATATTCGATTCTTTCGGAAGATTCAGGCTTTAGATAAACTTTTTTAATGATTGAATTGACCGGAAGATTATTAAATACAACATTATTTGTAGCAGGCTTTTGTTCCACAGTTTCTTGTTTAGCAACTTGTGGTTTAACTTCTTCTTGTTTTACTTGTTCTACTACTTTTTCTTCAACTTTTGGTTTAACTTCTTCTTGCTTAACAACTGTTTCTTGAACCTTGGGTGCTTTTGCGTTAGCATTTATTTTTTCAATTGCTTTTAATGAACCAATTTCAAAAAATAAACGATAGTTACTAGATTGACGATAGTTAGTTAATGTTTCATTCAAACAATCGACAACAGCAATGGCTTTTTCTTTTGAATAGTATTTCAATACTTCTTTTGCTTGTTCTTCATTTAGTTTTTCAAGGATTGAAGCATCACTAGTTGAACTATAAATAATGGCATCTTTTAAACAAACCATTAAATCATATGTTAAACGTCTAACATCAATACCTTTTTCAATATATTGTTCAATTAATTCAAACACTTCACTAGTCTTAGCAAGAGAAATAAGAATCAAATATTGAATCATATCAGCAGCTGACATCATACCATACATATCATAGATATGTTGTAGTTTGATTTCGTTTCCAGCATAACTGATAAGTTGATCTAATTCAGATAAAGCATCTCTCATACCACCATCAGCAAGTTCAGCAATCAAAGATGTAACACCATCTTCAGCAATAACGTTTTCTTGTTTTAAGATGTATTCTACTTTTTCTTTGATATCATCATATGATAACTTGTTGAAATCAAATCTTTGACAACGTGATAAGATGGTTGGAAGAACACGATGAATATCAGTAGTAGCTAATATAAAAATAACATGTGCAGGTGGTTCTTCTAGTGTTTTAAGTAAAGCATTAAAAGCACCTGGTGTCATCATATGAACTTCATCAATGATATAGACTTTATATTTACCTTTGATAGGAGCATATTTAACTTTTTCAATTAGTTCTCTTACTTCATCAACACCATTATTACTAGCAGCATCGATTTCTACAATGTCAGGGAATGTATTGTCATTAATGGCTTTACAATTTTCACATTCATTACATGGCTTATTTTCACCTTCAGTTAGACAATTTACAGCTTTGGCTAGTATTTTAGCAGTTGAAGTTTTTCCTGTTCCTCGAGGGCCACTAAAAATATAAGCATGAGCGATTTTATTCGTTTTTATCGCGTTTTTTAATGTTGTTATGATATGTTTTTGTCCCGACATACTTTCAAAATCCATAGGTCGGTATGTTCTATATAGTGCTTTATAAGCCATGGTCATCACTCCTTTTTTTATTATAACTTATTTTCGTTTGTTTTTGAAATAATTTGATAGAATTTTTGAACAATTTTCGTTTTCTAAATATTTGGTTTCAGGATAATGATTTAATCCCTTGATTGAGGATAATAAAATGTTTGATTCAATAGCTCCACCCTTGCTATCTTTAGCCCCATAAATGACTCTTTTGATTCTACTTTGAATGATAGCTCCAACACACATCATACATGGTTCTAATGTAACATATAAACTACAATCATCTAAATGCCAGTTATTTAATTTTTTACTAGCTTTTTCAATTGCTTCAATTTCAGCATGTCTTGTTGCTTGTTTTTTTGTTTCTTTTTTGTTGTGAGCTCTAGCTATAACCTTGTTATCTTTTACTATGATAGCTCCAATTGGAACTTCATCTTCCTTTAAAGCAAGTAATGCTTGTTTATAGGCTAGTTCAAGGTATTTATTATCATTTTCCATGTTGTTTCCTCATTTCATATTAATTATAACTATTTTTACATAAAATAATAATATATTATTAGCACTTTTTAAAAAATAATGTATAATATTTTTTGACGAGGTGACAAACTATGAAAAAGAAATTTTTAGCATGTGCAATTGCTATGGCTACTTTATCGCTTGTAGGCTGTGGTGATAAAACCAAAAAAGAAACAACACCTAAAGAATATCTAGAAGTTTATAGTCCTAATGATGTGATAAACATTTATGGTATTCAAAGTGAAAAAAGTTATTCTTTAAAAGATATTCGTTTCCATGTTGATGATGGACTTATTATCAATGGTAATGAAATCGATTGGACTAAAAAGGATGATAGTGATACATCAGCGCATATCGCTGATTCAAAGATCATCTATGATGGTATTGGAAGAACTAGTTTTGAAGGTAAATATGGTTCTTATACTTATCAATTAAATGTATCTGTTAACTCAAGAGAAGATGTTAGATATGTCTATGAATTCTTTAACGTTAACTCATTAAAACCTGCTAGTGCTCTTCAAGATATCGATGTTGAAACATCATCATTTACTCTTGATGGTATGGCTGGAACTGTTGTAAGAGTTGATTATCCTATTGATGAAGGCTTTGGTTACAATTATACAATTGAAGCTGATTTTGAATTCTTAGCAGCAGTAGAAGATACTAGATATTCTGGTATGATGTTTAGAATTAATAGAGAAAATCCTAACGTATGGTATCAAATGGATGTTCGTAAAAATATTCAATCTGATAACAATGGTCAATCAGGTATTGAATGTACTGAACAAACAGGTAATGGTTATGTTTATCCTGATAGAAACTATGCTGAAAAACCATTACCTACTGATAGACCTGCAAAATTTAAAGTTGTTGTAGAAAACATGAGAGCTCAATTCTATATTGATGAAGAACTTATGATTGATACAGTTTTAAATAATGTGACTGATGGTAATATTGGTTTCCAAGTTGCTAGTGGTAAAGTTCGTTTTTCAAACGTTAAGATTACCATGGGAAGTGCTAACATCATTCATACTGGTGTTGGTCTAGCTGATGCTTTTTCTAGCAAGGTTCAAGCTAATCCATCTTTTCCAGTTTTATCTCCTAACTATAAAGATTTATCTAAACTAGCTGCAGCTTATCAATTAACTAACACTAACCTTATTTCTTATTCAGTTAAGGCTGGTGATGATAAGGGTAAACTAGTTGCTAAAACATTTAAGGATGAAACAATTGTTGATTTAGCTACTTTACTTCAAGGTTATCGTGGTAATATGATTGCTAACATTCTAGTTGATGATGTTAAACTTGCTAAAAGAGTTGCTGATTTAACTGCTGGTGTTGGTGCTGATGATTCAACAATCTTATCAAAAGATCCAAATGTTTTAAATGAAGTATATAAATATAACCCTAATGTTCGTTTAGCATATATTTCTTCTGCTAGTGCTATTAATGATTATAAACAAGCATCTGCTGAATGTTTCAAAGCTGGTGAAGCTCATGCTTCAATCGTTGTTTTAGATACTAAGATGATAACTCGTGATGCTATTCATATGATTGCTTCTAGAGGTTATGGTGCTTGGGCTATTAACTTTGATGAAACTGATACACTTGCTCCTTATAAAGCTACTTTAGCTGGTGCTTATGTCTTTATTTCTACTAGTGAAGAAGAAGCTTTAAAAGCAATGGATAGCAATGTATTTAACACTAATGGTTTCTTTAGAAAACCAGCTGTTACTGGTCACCGTGGTGATGGTGCTAATATGTATTATCCTGAAAACAGTAAAGAAGCTATTAAATGGGCTGATGAACAAGGTGCTATAGCTGTTGAAATTGATATTCATTTAACTAAAGATGGTGAAATCTTAATTAACCACAATTATGATACAACTGCAACTTCTAACTGTTCATTAACAATTGCTAATGCAACACTTTCTGAAATCAAACAATGTAGATTAAAAAGAGGAGCAGTTCAAACTGATTATACTTTCCCTACATTACAAGAAGCATTTGAAATCTTAGATGATGATAGTGATTTAATATTTGTTATTGAAATCAAAGCTACTAAATATGGAATTGCTAAAAAGTTATTAGAAGTTCTTAAAGAATATGATATGTTAGATCGTTGTCTAGTAATTGACTTTAGTTTACCTTCATTAAACTACATCAAGAGAAATGAACCAGGCTTACATGTAGGTTATCTATATCCACCTGCATTAAAGACTGCTACAGATTTTGCAAATGATAATAGACAATTTTTCAACAAAGGTATTGGATTCTCTCCAGTAATGACTAGTGTTGATGAAACTGGTATCAAACTTAGTGGTGCTCGTGGTATTAACCACTGGGTATGGACATTCAATCCTAACCAAACAGAATACATGAGATATTTTGAAGCAGGTAATGTTGGCTTTACAACTAACCGTGTTGACATCAGTTCTGGTTGGAAGATTCGTTTAAATACAGATAAAGAATTATATGAAACAACTGTTGGTCAAAGTGTTGATATCGTTGCTAATAGTGAAACTTATAAAGGTGATTTAATTTCTGAAACTAATTATCTTGTTAAGGTTGTATCTGGTAGTGATGTAATTTCAGTTACTAATGGTAATAAGATTTCTGGTATTAAAAAAGGTACTGCTTATGTGGTAATTGAAAACTTATCATCATTTGATAATAGTGGTGTTGTTGAAGCTCATTCAATCTATAGTAATTTAATTCGTATTGATGTTAAATAATTAATAATTATAAAAATACATTAAAAAGTCCGGTAAATATCGTTTCTACCGGACTTTTTTAGTGTTTTATGATAATGAATCTATCGACAGATTTTAATGTTATTTGATTAAAACTCTTCCTAGTGGAAATTTAGTTTGTATTTCTTTTGCTATATCTTCTTGTCTTTTCTTAATATAATCTTTTCCTTCGTTTTCAAATTTAACAAAGTCAACAGTATTCATGCTTGTTTGTAATGATTTATCTTTTGGAATAATTTTGTTATATTCATTAACTTTATCTATAATGTATTTATTCTTTATTTTCTTATTTATTTCTTCGTTTAATATGATGAAATTACCAATATTGTTAACTAACTCTTTATATAAGTCATCACTTGTAGATGGCCAACCATTTTGAAGCCATTCAGTACATGGATTTTGTGGATAGATATGTTCTAGATTAATGCTATCAATTTTCAATGTACTTGATGTGTTGTTAATAATAATGTCTAGAACTAATAGTGCTTTTTTAATTGATGGTGATGTATCTTTGTCACCCAATTTATTAGTAAAATCTGATAAGCTAATAGTATATGCCGGATAATTTTTTAGTTCAGCTATGATTTCTTGGTTAATTTTATCAAATTTTTTGCTTTCTTTAATTGAATCAATAACTATGTTTAGCAAATATCTATATGTTGTAGGACTGCCCCCATTAAAAGTTAAAACGATACTTGCCATACATAAAGGAATAATAATGTCTTTTTGATAATTTGCACCTTCAATATTTATTTTATTCATTATTGAAATGTTTAAAATATCAAGCAAAGTATTTCTATTAATGTAGTTAATTACATACTTTATTGGTGAATCATTTACTTTTTTCATCATGTTAATTTTATCGATAAAATCGCTAAAAGTTGTCTTATCTTTAGTAACATGGTTTTTCAAGAAAGTAATAATTTCCATGTTATCAAAGTTTTTGTCATAATCTTTTGATAGGTATTTATAATAACTAACAATTTGTTGTCTGATATCTCTTATTTTATTAATGTTTATTTTAACATCATAAATTTTTGAGTATTGTTCTAATGCTGTTTTAATTACTTCATCTTTTGATAATGGTTTTCCACCAGTGTTGATTTGTTGGAAAATCGTAAATGCATCATCGGCGTTAGCACATTTTTTGAAAAACACATATATATTATTTTTGATAACTTTTACAAAGTCGTTAATTCTATTAATGTGTTCTTTAATAAATTCTCTAAAACTTAAATAAACTTTTTTGAATGGTGCTGTTTCATAATGCATAAAATGGGTTTCATATTTTGCATCGTTTTGTTTAATGTCATAAGTTATTTTAAATAATTCGATGTTGTCTATTTTAACTGATTCTGCTTCTGCTATATCTTGAATTGCTTTTATCAAATTATTTAAAGTAACAAGTCTTTGTTGACCATCAGCCAACTTGATTTTTTCATCTTCTTCATAATAAATGAAATCTAAAAAATATAATTGATTTTGTTGTTCATCGATTATTCTTAATAAGTCTTCTTTAAGTTGAACTATTTCTTTTTCTTTCCAGTCATAAAATCTTTGAAAAATAGGAATTCCTATTTCTTTATTAGATAAATATTGATAAACATTTTCATAACTTGTTGTTATTGTGTTATTTTTTACAATCATTTTTTATTACCTCACTTTGCTTTATAAATAATTCGTTCGCCCTTTTTATTATAATTACAATCTTTATAAGCAATGATATCTTTATGATTTGCTAGTCCATCAGAATGAAATGCATTACTACTGAATAAGTTTCTAATAATAACTCTAAATCTTTCTTGTTTATTGCTTGGCAATGTTTCTTGAAAATAGATTGGAACATATTCGAGATTATCACATAGAATTTCATAATAAATTGGAATTATTTCATCGCTACCAATTGAACTTGGATAAGCTTTTATTTCTTCGACGGCGATTTCTTTTAAAACCACCCAAAATGCATCTTTTGCATATTTATTTGTAGAAGTTTTTTTGAGTTTATCTAAGTTATTTTTTAATACATCACCAATCATTTTTTTACTCCTTTTTCTAATAAAAATAGATATTCATAAACATGAATTTCTCGATTTTTTAAGTTTCTACAGGCTCTAAATACGTTGTATTTTTTATCAAAAGTTTTAACTTTACCTAAAACTTTTAGCATATTAATCATTTCTTCATAAGAGATAAAACCTTCAGAATTAAAAGATATCAGAATATACTTTGCTTTTAGGTTTTCACATAATTCTTTTAAAGATTTTAAGGCTTCCATTTTTTTATTGTAACTTGATTTATTCCAACCAGTAGGAATACCCGACACCTTAGATATTGTTGTTGGTTCAACATAATCATTAATCAAATTAAGCATAAAGTAATTTGAACTATATGGATGTTGATTATAAGGTGGATCTAGATATGCTAAATCAATTTCGGGTAATGTTTTACAAATTTCATTAGAATCACCTTGTAAGACATGTACTTCACATTCATAATCGCTTAGCACTGGTTTTTTTATTTCAATGTTTGCTAATATTCTTTTTAATGCATTTTCTCCATTGCCACCGTATTGTCCACATTTTGTCTTGGAATTTTTATAAAATCCTTTAAACATTCCACCGGTATTATTTTTTGTTGATGCTTCATAGAGCAATGGACCTAAAAATAATGTTTTATATGGCTCTGGAACATTTTCGAGTAATTGTCTTGCTGTATCGATATATTTTCCATTTCTAATAGTATAAAAAACTCTATCATCTTCTTGAATATTTTTTTCATCTTTAGGGCAATATAGTTTTCTAATAAAACCATTAGAAATTAGCCTTTCTTCCGACAAATTTTCAAGTAGGTAATGATACCATTTGTCTAATTCATTCATATCAATTTCACTTGAATTAGTTAGATAACATGTATTAATTGTCTTAGAGTAGCCTTCTAAGTCGTTGCAATAAAGTACACTTGAATGTTGTTTCAAATATCTTGCTACTATGCCAGAGCCTGAAAAGACATCAAATGTTGATATTTTTTCTTTCTTTAAATTTTTCTTAACAATCTTTACTGCTTCATCTATGAAATTTATAAGAGACCTTTTATTTCCTAGGTATGTTATTATTTGTTCATTTAAATATGTCTTGTTTTCCATAGTCCAAAACCTACAC
>CANQVX010000007.1 GCA_947627355.1 uncultured Bacilli bacterium
AAAACCTCCTTGTTATGCACAAAGAGGATACCATTTTTTTATATTTATTTGGAGGGTGTTAATTTTTGACGTATACTTTTATTTTGCTTTATAGTCAAATTATAGTTGGTTTTTAAAAAATGCATATTTTGCGGCATTTTTCAAAGTACATTTTGCATATTTTGCGGTTTTTTTAAACATATAAATTGCATATTTTTTCCGATTGTGTGTTCATTTTTAATATAGCAGCAAAGCCTTAGATTATGGAATTATCTTGTCAACAAATAATATAAATTGTTCTAATCCTAAAATTAAATGTTATCCATTATATATGATAATATTTTTAAAGGATGAATAAATATAGTTAATTAAAAACTGTGCTGAAAATATAATGTAATTATTTATCTATGATAATAATGTTTTTGTGTCATCAAATTTTAAAAAAACTAATATATTTTTCTGGTTGTTTTCTGGTTGTTTTTGACTGTAAATGAGTAATCAAGTATATAATTGAAAAAAATATATGTTTTCTGAACATTTTATAAACGTTGTCATTCCATTTAATCGAAATGGTTTTGATAAAACAAATGGAAAAAAATCAAAAAATATTAATGAATCAATAATAGATTTGTTAAAAAATAATGGTAAGTTATCAAGAAAAGATTTGACTGTCTTATTAGATACTACAGAAGGTAGTATTAGACATCAACTTAAAAAATTACAAGAAGAAGGAATAATAAGACACAATGGCCCTGATAAAGGTGGCTATTGGGAAATAATGAAATAATATTTAAAAAAAATTTTAAAAGGATTATAATGAAATTAAAGAAGTGAGGTGCAAGTTTCACGAATAAATTATTTGGTTTATTAGGTATAGTTTTGGCATCTATGAGTTTTAGTTCATGTTCTAATAAAGCTGATAAAGATGCAACAATGCAAAGATATTATGTTGATGTAAATTATGATAATGATTTAAATGTTTATTCACTTAACACAGGAGACTTTACTATTTCTAATGATATGAATTTTTATTCCAAAACAAATAATAAGAAAATTTCAAATTGTATTGTTGGCGATTATTTAGAAGTATATTACGATGATTCAAATAACATTAATAAAATTGTTGTTGATGAAGCTGGGGTTATAGAACTTCAAAAGGTTAAAAATCCAGGAGATGAATCTGAAACTCCTCATTTAATATCAGCAGAAGACGACAATACAATATATTTAAAATACGATGATATTAAAAATGCTATGAATCAAGAAAGTACAATTTCTAAATTGAAGGAAATCGTAGATGATTCAAAACTATATGGTGTTTATCGTAAAGAAGACGTTGAAGAAGGATGTATTTACAATATACTAGGGTTATATTCATATCCACCTAGAAGCAACTAAAACATTTGATTTTTCCGATAAATTTAACAAAAATTCTACTCTTTTAATAGAGTAGTTTTTGTTTGCCAACTTAACTAAATATTCATTTTTTATTGTATACTTTATTGTTTACTTTATTGTATACTTTTTGCTTCTTTTTTGATATGATAATAATTGAATTGGAGGTAAAAAATGGATAAGTTTTATAATAAAGAATTGAAATTAAATACAACGCCTACCATTGTTAATGTTGCAGCGCCAGATTATGCACAAGAATTAACATTTGAAAAATTATTTATGTACTATGCCGCAAAAGGAATAGCCTTAAAAGAAAATACATTTGAAAGAAGTTTGAAACTAAGAAATAAAAGTGGAAAATATAATATCATGGCATATATTTTATCTGACCAAAATTCAATTCCTATAAGGGTTTCAATATTTAGTGGTTTAGATAAAGCGGCTCCATTATTTTCTGTAAAAGAGTTTGGTAATACTTGCATTTTATATGCAATGGATAAAATCCTAGAATATGGAGATGCAATTAATATTATTCAAGTTGATGAAAGGAATAGAATTTCTGAAAGAAAAGATGTTCCACTATTTGATTATGAAGCTTTTCATGAAGCAATTCTAAATGCGTTTATTCACAACAAATGGCTAACATTAAATGCTCCTCAAATATCAATTTTTACCGATAGAATCGAAATATTGTCACATGGTGGACTTGCAATAGATCAAGATGAAAGCAAATTTTATTCTGGCGTAAGTATTCCTGTAAACGATGTTTTGGCTTCAATATTTTTACAATTAAGAATTAGTGAACGTTCTGGCAGAGGAGTTCCTAAAATCGTTAAAAAATATGGAAAAGAAACAATTAAAATCGAAAAAAATAGAATTATTGTTACAATACCATTTGAAAAAATTGGAATTAATAATTTTCAAATCGAATCTAATAAAGAAACCAAAAAAGATTTAAATAAAATTAATAATTCTCAAAATAAAATAATGAGTTCGATGAAAAAAAATCCAAATGTTACTATTAATCAATTGATGGCAATTACTGGTTTATCCGAACCAGGTGTCAAAAAAAATTTAAAAATATTAAAGGATAATGGTTTAATAATTAGGGTTGGAGCAAATAAAAATGGTGCTTGGGAAGTTTTAAAATAATACCAAATACCAAAATTTATTAACGCAAGTGCGTTGTGAATTGCTTTTTTGGATTATAATTATGGTAGAAGAATTTGTGGCGTTTTTATGTTTTTTCCAAGAAAAAAAGAATTTTAAAAAATTCTCTGACACATTTAAAAATGTTTTGAATGTAAATGTTGGTTTTAATACAATCAAAAAATATTGTGAATATTTCGAAGATGATTTTTTAGTTAATCAGGCTAAAAGATACAACATTCAATCGGCTTATTCTATCTAAGATGCCTATAAAATGGCTCAAGAAAAAAATCATTTGATTGTCTCAATGATAATTTTAAAAAAACAATTATTGTGTATGATGAATCTAGAACATCCTGAATACATTGATTAAAATAAGAAAGGAGAATATCTAATGACATATAATTATAGTTATGTAGAAGTTAATTCAATTCAAGAATTTTATCAAAAATTAACTGAAGGTTATGAATATCAAAACATTTATTTAAAAAATTTTAATTCAAAAGAATTGTTTGAATTTATTTTAAAACAACCAGAAAGTAATACCAAAGAATATAGTTTAGGTTATTGCTATCAGTATGGAAATGGAACAGCTAAAGATTTTAGAAATGCTATTATTTGTTATGAAAAAGCACTTGATGATGCTAGAGCGAAAGAAGGTTTAGCGTATTGCTATTTTTATGGTGAAGGTGTTGATAAAGATTACGCTAAAGCTGTAAAAATGATAAAAGAAGTTATTACTTTAGGAAGTCCAAGAGCACAATTTTTATTAGCTAGTGCTTATATCCAAGGGAAAGGTTTACCAAAAGATAATAAATCAGGTTATAGTTATCTTGAACAAGCAGCTAAAAATGGTATTGTTCAAGCTCAATATTTGATTGGTGTTTGTTATTATTATGCTGAAGTGGTGGAAAGAGATTATAGCAAAGCAATTTATTGGCTTACAAAAGCAAGTAATAGAGGCTTTGAAAGTGCCCATCAACTTCTAGCTGATTGCTATTTTTATGGCCATGGAACTCAAAAAGATTTTTACAAGGCCTTTGAATTATATGAAAAAGCGGCCAATATGAATAATGTTCGTGCTCAATGTATGTTAGGCTATTGTTATGATGTTGGAGCAGGTACAACAAAAGATTCAAACAAAGCCATTTATTGGTATGAACAAGCTGTAAGTAAAGGAAACGCCACTGCCATGACTAATTTGGCAAATTGTTATTATGAAGGAAGAGGGGTGAAACAAGATTACTTTAGAGCTTTTAAATTATATGAACAAGCTGCAAATTTGAATGATGCTGATGCTCAATGTTGGTTAGGGTATTGTTATGATATTGGAGCAGGTACAACAAAAGATTTAACTAAGGCTGTGTATTGGTATGAAAAATCAGCAAATCAAGGAAATGCATCAGCTCAAAGCAATTTGGCAAATTGTTATTATTTTGGCGCCGGTGTAGCAAGAGATTATAAAAAAGCGCTTTATTGGTATCAAGCATCTGCAAGTCAAGGCAATTCTAATGGAGAATATTGGACTGGTGTTTGTTATTATCATGGTTATGGAACACCAATCGATGATAAGAAAGCATATTCTTACTTTTTATCATCAGCCAATCATAATTATGCGCCAGCTCAATATATGGTAGGTGTTTGCTATCTTGATGGAATAGGTGTAACTAAAGATTTAAAAACTGCTGTTATGTATCTTAAAAGATCAGCAAGTCAAAACTTTGAAGATGCTATAAATTTATTAAAAGAATTAAAAGTTACATAAAGAAAGGAGAAGTAGAAAAAATGAAAAAAATAAGAACAATTTTAATGATTAGTTTTCTTGTTTTTTTACTACCGGCTTGTAATAAAAATGAAACAACTTCAGCAATTACAAGTTCTAATTTTTCTACAAGTGATAAAATCATGAATAAAAATTTAACTTTAACAATTGATAATACTAAGGTTGATGTAACTTGGTTAGATAATGAATCAACCAACGAACTAAAAAAGTTAGCAACTGTTGGCTTAGACTTAGGTTTACTTAACCATGGTGATTTTGAACAATATGGACCAATAGGTACAACAATATCAAGCAATGATAAAAGAATAACTACTAGTCCTGGAGATATTGTTTTATATTCATCTAATCAAATTGTTTTATTCTATGGTTCTAATACATGGGAATATACTAGATTAGGACACATTAATTTATCTGAAGATGAATTAGTAAAACTATTAGATAAACCAACTGTAAACATACTTTTAAGTTTAGAATAAAATCAACACTTTTTGACTTCCTTGTTGTTTGATTGTACTTGTTTAAAAGATATTATACGGGTGTAAAAACAAGGAGGAAATATAAAATGAATACTGATAAGACTTATGCTGAAAGAATTGCTAGCGAATATGCTACAAAAGAAACAAGAAAGGTTGTTGCTTTAAAAAAACTCGATAGAAAGGCCAAATTACCGGCAAGTATATTTAGTTATACATTTGGAATTTGTATGGCTTTAGTACTTGGTGTTGGAATGTGTCTATCATTAAAAGTTATTGGTGATGGTTCAACTTTATGGTTCATTCTAGGCATTGTATTTGGAGTTTTAGGAATCATTGGTGTTTCTTTAACTTATCCAATTTATAAAAAAATGTTGGATAATGGAAAAAAGAAATATCGTAATGATATCATTGAGCTAGCAAAAGAAATAGTTGAAGAAAACTAAAGAAAAGAGGGCTCATTTATGAATAAACATGAAAGCAAATATTTCAATACTGCTTCATATATGGATGAAGCCCTTTTAGTTTTACTTGAAACTAAAAATTATGAATTTATCACGGTTAAAGAAATTTGTAAAAAAGCTGGTGTAAATCGTTCAACATTTTATCTTCATTATGAAACAATGGATGATTTACTTGAAGAAACAGTTAAATATGTTAGTGATAAATTTAATAAAAAACTAGATGAAATAATAGATAGATCAAATATAAAAAATGAAATATTAACAAGTAGGAAATATTTATATCCTTACTTATCATTTATAAAAGAAAACATGAAAATATATCGTTTAATGCATGATAAGCCTCATCTATTTAAACTAAATGAAACATTTAACGAATTATATAAAGAGGTTTTTGATGTTGCGCTTACCAATTTTGATGTTAAAGAAAAAGAAAAACAATACATTTTTGCTTTTTATACCCAAGGAGTTATAGGGATCATAAAAAAATGGATTGAAAATAATTGTCAGGATGAAATAGATATTATTATAGATATAATTGAACGAAATACTTTTGTTAATAAGTAGCCACCAAATATAAATGGTGGTTTTTTATAGATTTAACCGATAAAAATTCAAATGTTAAATAATTATTTAGATAACAATAAAATTACCGATAGAATAGAACAAAAATTAAAAAATCATCGATAAAATCAGCATTTTTTTAATTAAGTTAATTGTTTATTATTTCACTCAAATTCAATGTTTTTTCAAATAAAGTTTAAAAAATAGACAAAAACTATTAAAAAATGGGTTATTATTACAATAATGTTGTAATAACATGCTTTACAAATGGTAAAAATATTGTAAAATAATAGAGGAAAAGGGGTGGAATGATATGCAAGAAAACAAACGTCGATTATTTCACAAGTGGAATATCATCTTATTTGTTGTAACAGCTCTTTTAATTGAAATATCAACTTTTCTTTTTAATAAGATAGGTTTTTTACCAAAATATTTCTTAATTGATTTTGCATCAATTTTATTTTTCGTTGTTATCTTGATGATTATTCCAAATAATATAGCTAATATTGTGGTGGCAAGTTGCGTTTTGATTATTCAAGTTGCTATTTCTATTGCTAACTGCAACTTATTATTAATCACTGGCGAAGTATTTGCTTGGGATATGTTAAGTGTTATTAATGAAGCTACTAGAGCTGTTGGTAAAGGAATTGGTTTTTCCTTTGGTTTCGTTTTAATTTCAATTCCGATTCTATTAACATATATTTTGTTTTCAATTAGATTACTTATTTATTGGACTAAAAATGAACCTAAAGAAAAATGCAATATTGAACATTTTAAAAAACAATCAATGCTTACAGTTATTGTTATTTTAATAGCTTCTATTTTATTTAGTGGACAAAAGTTATATATCGAAGGAATCGCTGCTAAAGAAGATTCCGTTGTTAATGATAATTATTTATATGATACCTTCTATTCTCATCAAGAAGGATTTAAAAAATTCGGTACATTTGGTTATTATTTGGTTTCAGGTATCCGTAGTATTAATGAAAATGTTGTTTCAAGAAAATCTCATGCTAGAAATCAAAGAGAAAATCTGGATAAATATTTTGCTAAAAATTCAAATAAGAAAAATCAAAACGATTTTACCGGTATTTCTAATGGGAATAATTTGATTTATATTTTATGGGAAACTGGTGATTTTTCAGGACTTAACAAGGATTTAACCCCTAATCTTTATTATCTATTTTCTCATGGCTTAGCTTTAAATGAATATTATGGAAAAGACCAAACAAACATTTCAGAAGGTAAATTCTTATTTGGTTCTTATCCAAATGATGGCTTTTTAAATTACAATTTCTTAAAAAATAAATATCCATTTACTCTTCCTAATATGTTTAGAAAAGAATATGGAAAACAATCTCAAATTGTTTCTTTCCATAACAATGTTGGAACTTATTATAAACGTAATACTAGCCATGTTCATTTTGGTTTTGATGAACACGTTGATATGGTTGATATGGGTATTCAAGCAAATCCTGATTTTTGGATTAATCGTGATAGTGAAATGTTTAAGATTGCTAATCAAGAAACCGATAAAAAGATGCCATTAATGGTACCAGTTGATAGTGATGTTCCTTTCTTTTCTTATGTTGCAACATTTTCAACACATGGCCCATTTGAAGGTAGACTTGATGATGAAATCGTTACCGAAGATTACTATAATCATTATTTAAGTTTAGAAGCAAAATTAGATGAATATCTATTAACTCATCCAAATCCTATTGATTATCTTGGTTATTCTTTCTTAGTTGATGAAAATACACCGGCTGAAACAGTAGAAATTGTTGAAGATATTGATCCTGATTTTAATGACCATGCTAGAGAATATATGTTAGGTGCTATGGATTTAGATCAAGGAATTGGTTATCTACTAGATGCTTTAAGACGAGAAGATAGATTAAAAGATACAACTATTGTTATTTTATCTGATCACTATGCTTATTATCATGATTATTGTTTATCTTCAAAAGGCTTAGAAAAGAATGATGAAAATAAAGATAATCCAGAAACATATCATATTCCAGGAATCATCTATGATGAAAAATTAGTCGATAAAATCAATAAATTAGATGATGCTAGCAAAAAAAAATATTTAATTGAAACTAGAACTTATGAATATGCAAATGAACCAATTCTTGGTTGTAACAAATTCTTTAATAATATTGATATGGTTCCAACATTATTAAATCTATTTGGTATTGAATATGATAGTGCAGTTTATCTTGGTGAAGATTTATTTAATGAAAAACATACTTTTATTAATTCAAGAAAAGGTGGTTTCTTTGATAATCAATTCTTCAGTGAAGATGGTTACAATATAACTAATCTTGATCCTAATTATGTTGCTTATAAAGATGGAAAATTAAAAGATGTTACTCCAGAACAAAAAGCAGAAATTGATGCTTATGAAGAAAAAATTAAGCAATATCGTAGCAGTTGTAGCGATTTTCTCATTAAATCTAACTATATGAACATGATGTACGATTGTGATTATTTTGCTTCTAGAGCAATTTAAAATCTGTCGATAAAAACAATAATTTTTTTGAAACATGTATGTAAAAAGTACATGTTTTTTTGTGATTTCTAGTCATAAAAAAATGCTTGAATATATAAATATATTCATGTATAATTATTTCGCTATGGGCCATTCATAGCAAATACACACACAGCGCATCCACTAATGAGATAAAAAGCAGCTGTGGCGGATTAAATTAGGAGGAAATAAAAAAATGGAAAATGAAAAAGTAGTCGTTGAAGAAGCGACAAAAGAAGTTGCTGAAGAAGTAACAAAATCTGAAATGGCAGAAGTTATGCCTGATGAAAATGCTTCCATCATCACAATGAAAAAATTATTGGAAGCTGGTTCTCAATTTGGTCATCAAACAAAAAGATGGAACCCAAAGATGAAACCTTACATTTTTGCACCAAGAAATGGTATTTACATTATTAATCTTGAAAAGACAGTTGAATGTATTACAGCTGCTTATGAAGCAATTAATAAAATCACTTTAGCTGGTGGTAAAGTATTATTTGTTGGTACTAAAAAACAAATAAAAGATGTTATCATTGAAGAAGCTACACGTTCTGGCTCATTCTATGTAACACAAAGATGGTTAGGTGGAACATTAACTAACTTTAAAACAATCGTTAAAAGAATTAAAAAACTAAAAGATATCGAAAAGATGGAAGAAGATGGCGTATTTGCTAACCTTCCTAAAAAAGAAGTATTGTTAATTAAAAAAGAACAAGCACGTCTTGAAAAATTCTTCGGTGGTATTAAAGAAATGCGTAAATTACCACAAGCTGTATTTGTAGTAGATCCACGCGTTGAACACAATGCTGTTGCTGAAGCAAGAAAATTAGGAATTCCTGTATTTGCAATCGTTGATACAAATTCAGATCCAGATGTTGTAGATTATGTAATTCCTGCAAATGATGATGCTGTTAAATCTGTTAAATTAATTACTGCTGTTATTGCTGACGCTGTTTGTGAAGCAAAAGGTGGCGTATTAGAAGTTGCTAAGACTAAAGATGAAGGTGAAGAAGTTTCTATGGATGATGTTATAGAAGTTGCTGATTCTCAAGCAGAAGCTAAAAGACAAGCTAAACTTCAAAAAGAAAGAGAAGAAGCTGAAAGACAAAATCAACAAAGACGCCCTTATAACAGAGCAAAAAAACCAGCAGAAAAGAAACAAGCAGCTGATAAAAAAGAAGAAGCAGCTCCAGTAGAAGAAAAAGTAGCTGAAGAAGTAGTTGAAGACGTTACAACTAAGGAGGAATAATAAACATGGCTGTTAATGCAAGTTTAATTAAAGAATTACGTGAAAGAACTAGTGCTGGTATGATGGATTGCAAAAAAGCACTAGAACAAACTGATAATGATATCGAAAAAGCAATCGATTGGCTTCGTGAAAATGGCATCGTAAAAGCTGCTAAGAAGTCTGGAAGAATTGCTGCTGAAGGTATCGCTGATATCGCAATTTGCGATAACGTTGCTGCAATGGTAGAAGTTAATTCTGAAACTGATTTCGTTGCTCGCAATGAAAAATTCCAAGCATTAGTAAAAGAAATCGTTGCAATTATTGCTAAAAATGCTCCAAAGACATTAGATGAAGCTTTAGCATTAACTGCAAGTGATGGTGAAACATTAAATGATAAGATTGTTGCTGCTACAGCAACTATCGGTGAAAAGATTAGTTTAAGAAGATTTGAAGTTGTTACTAAACAACCTGATGAAATCTTTGGTACTTACTTACACATGGGTGGTAAGAAAGCATCTGTTGTTGTTTTAGCCGGTGGTAATGAAGAAGTTGCTTTTGATATGGCTATGCAAGTAGTTGCAACACTTCCAAGTTTCATTAATAAGAGTGATGTTCCAGCTGAATACATCGAAAAAGAATTAAAAGTTCGTTTAGATGCAAGCAAAGCTAACGGAAGAGAACTTACAAATCCTAAAGCAATTGAAGGCCTTAAAGGAAAAATTGCTGATGAAGTTTCATTAGTTGAACAAGAATTCATTAAAGATGATAAGATGAAAGTTGGAAATTATCTAAAACAAAGTGGTGCTACTGTAAAACAAATGGTATGCTACATTGTTGGTGAAGGAATCGAAAAAAGAGAAGAAAACTTCGCTGAAGAAGTAATGAGTCAAATTAAAAAATAAGGACACTATTTTTAGTGTTCTTTTTTAAAAAATGGAGGTATGGTAACCATGTATAAAAGAATTCTATTAAAATTAAGTGGCGAAGCACTAAATGATGAAAATAGTAAGGCACCAATTGATGTTAAAAAATTAAATGCCCTTGCAAAAGAAATTAAAGAAATTCATGATTTAGGCATTCAAATTGCCATTGTTATCGGTGCTGGTAACATTTGGCGTGGTAAATATGGTGAAGAAATGGGCATTGAACGTGCGGCTGCTGATTATATGGGTATGCTTGCCACCATTTTAAATGCTCTTGCTATTCAAAACGCTTTAGAATCAATCGGTGTTGAAACAAGAGTTCAAACATCACTTACCATTAGTGAAGTAGCTGAACCTTATATTCGTAGAAAAGCTCTTCGTCATTTAGATCAAAATAGAGTTTTAATTCTAGGTGGTGGCACCGGCAATCCTTATTTTTCAACTGATACTGCTGCAGCACTTAGAGCTGTTGAATTAGATGTTGATGCTATTTTAATGGCAAAGAATGGTGTTGATGGAATTTATTCAGCTGATCCATTCAAAGATAAAAATGCTAAAAAATATGATGAAATCTCATATCTTGAAATCTTATCTAAGAAGTTAGCAGTTATGGATTTAACAGCTGTTTCACTATGTATGGATAACAAAATGAAACTAGTTGTATTTAATATGAATGAAGATGGCAATATTATAAAAGCCTGCCAAGAACAAAAAGTAGGCACAATTGTAAAATAAAAGGGGGAACAACCATGGAAGAAGAAAACATTATCTTATTAGATTGTGAAGAAAGAATGGAAAAATCCATTCAAAGTTATCGTGAAACATTACTTAAACTAAAAACCGGCCGTGCTAGTGCTAATTTAGTTCGTGATGTTGAAGTTGATTATTGGGGTGCTATGACACCACTTTATCAAGTTGCATCTATTTCAGTTCCTGAATCAAGTCAAATTCTTATTAAACCATTTGATAAGAATCAACTAAAAGAAATTGAAAAAGCTTTAATCAATGCTGACCTTGGTTTTACACCAATTAATGATGGTCAAATCATTCGTTGTAATATTCCTCAACTAACTGGTGAAACAAGACAAAAAATGGTTAAAGAATGTTATAAGATGGCTGAAGATGCAAAAGTTGCAATTCGTAACATTCGTCGTGATGCTATTCAAGAACTTAAAAAAGAAAAATATCCAGAAGATATGGAAAAGAATTTAGAAGAAGAAGTTCAAAAATTAACCGATAAATCGACTAAAAAAATCGATGAAATCGCTAAAGAAAAAGAAAAAGAATTAACTACTGTTTAATTAAAAATCATTGATTCTATCGACAAAAAAGAAGGGTTTTAGCCTTTCTTTTTTTATAAAAAATCTATAAAAATCAAAAGATAATAATTTTATTATCTTTAATTGATAAATCTTTACTTTTTTGCTACACTAATGTGTGTAACACATTAGAAGGTTTAATGTGTTTTCTTAAAACGTATTTTTATTCAATGTTTTTTATTTGAATTTTATTTATTTTTTGGAGGCTTTTATTATGAAACAAAGATTGATTACAGCAGGTATTTTACTTGCAATTTGCGTGCCATTATTAATTCTTGGCGGTTATTTTTTAATGGCTTTAGTTGCAATTGTTGGTTTATTTGCTGGTTATGAATTATTATCTATCAAAGCTAAAGGCGCTGAAAAACAAGTTTATCCCATTGGCGTTTATATTCTTGTTTTTATCGGTATTTTAGTTTTGTTATTTTTAAATTATCATTTTGATGGAAATAATGCTGTATTCAATTTTGATTTCAAACAAGGAATTATGACCACGATTGGTTTTTCAATCAGTAATTTAATTTTGTTTTTTATTTTACTTCTTTGTGGTTGTGTTGTTTCTAAAAATTTTAAGATAATGGATGCTTGTTATTTATTTACCATGGTTGTTGTTATTTGTCTTGGTTTACAAGGATTTATGTACATCCGTAGTTTACCATTAAACGACAATCTTGTTGGTAGTGTTATTTATCAAGGTTATGGTTATGAAAAATTAAATGGCATTTATCTTGCTATTTATTTACTTGTAACTACCATGATGACTGACACTGGCGCTATGCTTGGTGGCATGATTTTTAGAAAATCTAAATGGCAAGTACATCCTTTGATAGAAAGAGTATCACCAAAAAAGACGGTTGAAGGTGCTATTACTGGTAGTTTATGTGGAACTTTATTTGGTTCATTAGTTTTTGGTTTATTAGTTTGTAACTTTGAACTAAATCTTCCAATTTACATTTACATACCATTAACACTACTTTTAACAATTATGGCTCAATTTGGTGATTTAATCTTTAGTTGCGTGAAACGTCATTTCCAAGTAAAAGATTATAGCAATTTATTACCTGGTCATGGTGGTGTACTTGATCGTATCGATTCTTTAATTTTTAATAGCATTTTACTTGCTGGCTTTTTATTTGTTTGTGTTCAAGGATTTGGATGGTTTGTAGCATAAAATGAAAAAGATTGCAATTCTAGGCGCTAGTGGATCAATTGGAAAAACCACTATTCAAATAATTAAAGAACACCAAGAAGAGTTTAAATTAGTTGCTGTTAGTGTTTATTCTAACATTACTTATTTAAAAGAACTTTTAAGTGAATTTAAGACTATTGAAGTGGTTGGTGTAAAAGACTTAAAAGAAGTAGAAAAGTATATTCTAGACTATCCTAACGTATTATTTTATGAAGGTAATGATGGTTTAAACAAAGTTGCTACTTCTAATTGTGATTTACTTGTTAATGCCTTGGTTGGTTTTGTTGGTCTAGTTCCAACTATTGAAGCAATTAAAGCAAAAATTGATATTGCTTTAGCTAATAAAGAAACCCTTGTTGTTGCTGGTAAGTTAGTAACCAAACTTGCTAAAGAAAACAATGTTAAAATTTATCCTATTGATAGTGAACATTCAGCAATCTTTCAATGTCTTGAATCAGAAAATCCTATTAAAAAAGTAATCCTTACGGCTAGTGGTGGTCCATTTTTAAATAAGTCTTTTAAGGAATTAGAAACTGTAACAGTTGAGGATGCTTTAAATCATCCAAACTGGAAAATGGGTAAAAAAATAACGATAGATTCGGCTACTTTGATGAATAAAGCCTTTGAAATAGTTGAAGCTAAATGGCTCTTTGATTTAAAACCAAATCAAATTGAAGTAGTCATTCATCCTCAAAGTAAAATTCATTCAATGGTTGAATTTAGAGATGGTTCAATTAAAGCTCAACTTGGAATTAGTAGCATGAAAATTCCAGTTTCATATGCTTTAACGTATCCTAAAAGATTAGATGATGTTTGTGAATCAATTTCATTTACAAGTCATTTAACATTTGATTTTTATCCAGTAGATACTAATCGTTTTGAAGTAATTAAGTTAGCCTATTATGGACTTTTAAAACAAGGCACTTATTTTGCTATCATGAATGCTTCAAATGAAGTAGCAGTAGAAAAATTTCTAAACAAAGAAATTTCTTTTGTAAGAATCATTGAAATTGTAAAAGAGACCTTAAAAGCAATTCCAATTGATGACGAAGTAACTTTAGAAAGTATTATTGAAGCCGATAAAAAGGCTAGAGTTTATGCAAGGAGGTTAAAATAATGGTATTTGCGTTTTCTTTTTCAAGCATTTTAAATATTTTAATTTTTTTAGTGATTTTATGTATCACTATATCCATTCACGAACTTGGTCATTTAACTTTTGCTAAACATTTTAATGTTTATTGTTATGAATATTCAATTGGTTTTGGTAAAGCAATTTATACCAATAAAAAAGGTGAAACTCATTTTTGTATTCGTTTAATACCTTTAGGTGGCTTTGTTAGAATGGCTGGTGAAGAAGGTCTTGAAGATGGTGAAGAACTATTAGATAACAATGATAAACCATTATCGAAAAAAAGAATCTTCGCTAACATTAAAAATGGTCCAAAAATTATGATTTTAGCTGCTGGTGGCATCTTTAACATGATCCTTGCTTATGTTTGTTTCTTCTTTGTTTTAGTTTTCAATGGTGTTGCTATTACTAATGAACCTGTTGTTAAGGTGATTAATAATCATGCTTTAGCTAATCAAATTCAAGAAGAACTTGTTGATAGTGAAAATCATTTATTGGATAAAGTTCCATCAAGTATTTATATTAGAAACATTGAAGTTAACTATAGTACTGGTGACACAGGTGATTATAAAGTTATCGAAAATTGGGATGATTTAGCAAATCTTTTAAATGGTTCACAAAAGTTTGCTAAAGAAGGCGTTTCAAGAGAATTAATTATTACATTCAGCAAGTCTAAAAAAGATAAAAACATCTATGACGTTACGCTTAAAAGTGGTTCAATAAAAGATGAAAAAAGTGAACAAGAAAAATATTTGTTTGAAAATATTGGTATCAATTATGTGATAAAAAAATATAACGTTTTAGAAGCAATACCTCAAACATATAAATTTATGTTTACATACTTTGTTGAAGTATGTAAAGCTTTTGGAAGACTATTTACAGGACATACAGAACAATTATCAGGACTAGTAGGAATTTATAAAACTGTCGATGAAACTGCAAGAACTGGTGCTGGAGCAATAGGTATGATATATATTGCCGGTGCTATTTCTTTTAGTTTAGGATTTTTCAATTTAATGCCAATTCCGGCTCTAGATGGAGGAAGAATTGTCTTTGTATTAATTGAATCTTTAACTCGTAAAAAGGTTAATCCTAAAATTGAAGGTTGGATTCATACGGTTGGTTTTATTTTACTATTTGGCCTAATGATTGTAATTAATATACGAGATATTATTAAACTATTTTAACTAGAAATTAAGAGGTGGTACTATGAATTTAAACGAATTATTAAAAATAGCAAAAATATCCAATACCACTTATTTTAGTGATGGCAAAATTTCAGACGTCACTTTATATAATCCTAATGGAAATAACCCTAATTATGTTATCAAATTAGCACTTAAAGATTTTATACCAGCGGATACATTTATTCTATTATCTAAAAACTTAAAAGAAGCTTTGAAAGCAAATTGTGCTATCATTCTAGATATTGAAAATAAAAACCTAGATGTAACAAAAATAAAAGAATATGTTAATAAATATATTGAAGTTTATGAAGATGATAATCCTCAATTAAAATTTTTGAAAGATCAATCTTTTGCCGTTAGAAACGGCATTATTCGTCTATCTTATGATAGCATGTTAAAAGAAACACTACTTAAAGAACTTAAAACAAGATTAGAAAGATTTTTAAGTAATGCTGGCTTTAAATTAAATATTGAATTTGTTTATGTTGAAGCAGATGTTGAATTTAATTACGAACAAGACTTAGAAAAAATCTTTTCTAAGACTGAATTACTTGAACCTATCTATCAAAACAATACTTATAATGGCTATAATGGTTATAATGGCTATAAAAAAAGAAAGATTACTATGAGTTTTAAAGGAAAAACCTTTGTTGATGTTGAATTAGATAATATTGGTGATAATGCTGATATTAGAACTAAAGGAAAGGTTTTTCAAATCAAAACAGACGATAACGAAAAAACTATTTTTCGTATTTATATAACTAATTACAAAGCATCATATATTACTTTAATAACTGCTGATGAAAAGAAAATGCCTGAATCTTTTCTTGAAAGTTTAATGGGCAATTGGCTTGAAGTGACCGGCACTTTTGCTTATGACACTTATGAAAAAGAAAACGTTATTTATCTAAATACTATTGATGTTATTGAAAGCCTTGATGAAAAACTTGAAGACACTGCCCCTGTTAAAAGAGTAGAGTTACATGTGCATAGTGATATGTCAGCAATGGATGGTATTAGTTCAATTGAAGAATTAGTAACTCAAGCTGCTAATTTTAATCATAAAGCTATTGCTATCACTGATCATAATTCATTACAATCTTTTCCAAATGCTCAAAGAATTCAAGAGGATTTAAAGAAAAAAGGAAAAGACATCAAGATTATTTATGGACTTGAAACAAATGTCGTAAATAATACACTACCTATTATTAAAAATCCAAGTAATGTATCATTAATTGATGCAACCTATGTGGCATTTGATATTGAAACAACAGGATTGTCCGCTCAATTCGATAAAATTATTGAATTTGGCGCTGTTAAATTTAATGGCAGTCAAGAAATTGATTCAATTGATATATTAATTAATCCAGGGTTTAAACTATCATCATTTACTACTGAACTTACTCATATCACTGATGATATGTTAAAGAACCAACCAACTATTGATGTTGCTTTACCAAAAATTAAAAAGTTTATTGAAGGTTGTGTTTTAGTTGCTCATAACGCCACATTCGATGTTGGCTTTATTGAAGCAGCCCTTGGCCATCCTTTACCTAACCCTATTATTGATACTTTATCTTTATCAAGAGCCTTAAGTCCTGAAGAAACTAAACATAATCTAGGCGCTGTTTCACGTCGTTATCATGTTGATTATAACGAAGAAAGTGCGCACCGAGCTGATTATGATGCTGATGTCTTAAGACAAGTTTTTGATGGTTTAATTGCTGATGCAATGCAAAAAGACATTATTGATTATCATGAAGATTTAGCTAAATTACAATCTGATGATGCAATTAAAAGAATGAATTCATATCATACGAATATTCTAGTTAAGAATCAAAAAGGTTTAAAAGATTTGTTTAAACTTATAAGTGTTGCTAATACAACTTATTTTGCTGAAACTCCTTTGATTCCTAAATCAGTTGTTGAAAAATATCGTGGAGATTGCTTAGTTGGAAGTAGTTGTGCTCGTGGTGAAATATTTGAAATAGCTAGCACTAAAACTATTGAAGAACTAAAACAAGTTATGAAATTCTATGATTACATTGAAATTCAACCATTAGATCAATATGAAATATTAGTAACTACTAAAAAAGTTGAATCAATGGAAAGAGTAAAAATGATTTTAAGAAACATCATAACTGCTGCTAGAGAATTAAATCTTTTAATTGTTGCTACTGGCGATGTTCATTACACCTATAAATATCAATCAATTGCTCGTGATATTTTGATTGCTACCCCTGCTAATGGAGGGGGCTTCCATCCACTATTTGATTATAAAAAACGAATCGAACATTATCCTATGCAAGATTTAAAAACTACCGATGAAATGCTGACTTTATTTCCATATTTAAGTAAAGAAGAAGTCTATGAATTTGTCGTTGAAAACACTAATAAAATAGCAGATCAAATTGAAGAAGTTAAACCAGTTCATGATAAACTTTATCCACCATTTCTTGAAAATTCTGATAGTGAACTTAGAAGAATTTGTTATGAAAATGCTCATAAAATGTATGGTGATGATTTACCAATTGAAGTTTCCTCAAGACTTGAAAAAGAATTGAATTCAATTATTTCTAATGGCTATTCTGTTATTTATTTAATTGCTAATAAAACGGTTTTAAAATCTGAACAAGATGGCTTTTTAGTTGGCTCTCGTGGTTCGGTTGGTTCATCATTTGTTGCAACTTGTGCCGGAATTACTGAAGTTAATCCATTAAAGCCTCATTATCGTTGCCCTCATTGTGGTTATAGTGACTTTAGTATAGATGAAACCAAAGTTAAAAGTGGTTTTGATTTACCTGATAAAGAATGTCCTGTTTGTCATAATCAAATGAAGGGTGATGGACATAACATTCCATTTGAAACATTTTTAGGCTTTAAAGGTGATAAAGTACCCGATATTGATTTGAATTTCTCGGGTTTAAATCAAGATCAAGCACACAACTTTATTCGTGAATTGTTCGGTAAAGACTATGTTTTTAGAGCAGGAACCATTTCAACTGCGGCTGATAAAACCGCCTTTGGTTATGCTAAACGTTATTATGAAAAACAAAACATAGAAATATCACAAGCAGAAGCAACAAGACTTGCTAAAATGATTGAAGGAACTAAAAAGACAACTGGCCAACATCCAGGTGGTTTAATCGTTATTCCTGCTAATATGGAAGTTTATGATTTTACACCTATTCAATATCCAGCTGATGATGTATCGTCAGATTGGTTTACAACTCATTTTGCTTTTGAATCTATTCATGATAATGTCTTGAAACTTGATATGTTAGGTCACGTTGATCCAACGGCTTTAAGAATGCTTCAAAATTTAACTGGAATCGATCCAAAAACACTTCCTTTAAATGATAAAAATGTTATAAGTCAGTTCCAAGGTGGTACTGTATTAGAACTAAATGATACTTTAGGTGCAGCTGGTCTTCCTGAATTTGGAACATCACTTGCTAGACGAATGTTAAACGACACTCATCCTAAAACTTTTTCAGAATTAGTTCAAATTTGTGGCCTTGCCCATGGTACTGATGTTTATTTTGGAAATGCCGATAAATTAATTAAAAATAATATTTGTACTTTGATGAATGTTATTGGTTGTCGTGATGACGTTATGGTTGATTTACTTGAATATGGCCTTGAACCAATTGATGCTTTTAAAATCATGGAAACAGTAAGAAAAGCCCAAAAACACTTAACTCCTGAACAAGAAGTTATCATGAGAGAACATCATGTTCCAGAATGGTACATTGATTCATGTAAGAAAATCAAATATCTATTTCCTAAAGCTCACGCGGTTGCTTATTGTATGATGGCAGTAAGAATTGCCTGGTTTAAATATTACAAACCATTTGAATATTATGCTACTTATTTTTCAGTTCGTGCTGATGCTTATGATATTGAAACCTTGATTAAAGGTGAAGAAGAAGTAACTAATAAATATAAAGAAATTATTGTAAAGAAAAAATCAGAACAATCTAATAAAGAAAAAGCCTTAATAGTTGTTTTTGAAATAGCTATTGAAATGTTTAAAAGAGGCTATAAATTTGCTAATATTGATTTAAATAAATCAATGGATGAAAACTTTGTTTGTGATTATGAAAATAATGCTTTGATTCCACCATTTAGAACTATTGATGGTCTTGGAATGCAAGCTGCTACCTCAATTGTAGAAGCTAGAAATGAAAGACCATTCACTTCTAAACAAGATTTGTTGAATCGAACAAAGTTAAATACAACAAACATTAAAACACTTGAAAAAATTGGGGCAATTGATTTTGATAACGATGCTGAACAATTGACATTATTTTAATAGAAAAGAGGGAATTATATGGAAAAAGTAGGGATTATTTTGGCAGCAGGAAAAGGTACTAGAATGCGTTCAATTTATAACGATAGTGCCAAAGTTTGTTTTAAAATTTTTGATCATGCATTGATTGAATATGTTGTGGATAGTTTAAATCAAGCAGGCATATCCTCTTTGATTACCATTGTTGGTCATAAAAAAGAAGAAATCATTTCGTTGCTTAATAATAAAAGCCAATATGTTGAACAACTAGAACAAAAGGGCACAGGACACGCAATCATGTGCACTTTAGATTTACTTAAAAAAGATGATGTTGCTATTATTGTTTGTGGAGATACACCATTATTGTCGAGTGAAACGATAAAATCTTTACTTGACTATCATCTAAATAATAATTGTGATGCCACTATTTTAGAAGCAGATGTTGATAATCCATTTGGTTATGGAAGACTTGTAAAAGATGGCTCTAAATTATTAAAAATTGTCGAAGAAAAGGATGCTTCTATAGATGAAAAAAAGATTCAAACAATCAATACTGGTGTTTATGTTATTAACACTAACGCTTTGTTAAAATATATTCCTAAATTAACCAATAACAATGCTCAAAAAGAATATTACTTAACACAATTATTTGAATTAATGATTGCTGATAGTAATAAAGTTGAATGCTTTAAATCTGTCGTTAGAAACGAGTTTTTAGGAGTTAATGATAGAGTACAACTAGCAAATGCTTTAAAAGTTATTCAACAAAGAATTAATGAAAAACACATGAGAAATGGAGTCACAATTGTTGATCCACTTACTACCTATATAGGAAAAGATGTTTGCATTGGTAATGACACCATAATTTATCCTAATTCCCATATTTATGGTAAAAGCATTATTGGTGCTAATTGTAAACTTGGACCAAATGTTTATATTGATAACTCTATTTTTCAAGATTGTGTTATAATAAAAAACGAGGTTGTTGAAAACAAACACCTCAACATTCAAGCAAAAAAATAGTAAGAAAGGGTAGTATCAAACAAAGATTTGATCAGGTGAAAAAAACGATGCTTAATGGAATTAAATTAGTATGTTTAAGTGCTAATCAAGAGTTAACTGCTAAAATCGCTGAAATTTTAGAAGCTCCTATTATGGAATCTGAGTTGACTCATTTTGCAGACGGTGAAATTCTTTTCGAAGGCAAACAATCTTTTAGAGGGGATAAGGTTTATGTTATTCAATCGACTTGTGCACCAGTAAGTGAAAGATTAATGGAATTGTTAGTTTGTTGCGATGCTTTAAAAAGAGCAAGTGCTAAAGAAATTACAGCCATTATTCCTTACTTTGGTTATGCAAGACAAGATAGAAAGGCCAAGGCAAGACAGCCAATTACTGCTCGTTTAGTAGCCGATTTATTACAAGTAGCTGGTGTTAATCGAGTTGTTTCAACCGATTTACATGCTCCACAAATTCAAGGATTCTTTAGTTGTCCTGTTGATGATGTATCAGCTATTCCAGTATTTGTTAAATATTTTGAAAAAGAAAAAATTGATAATATAGTTGTTGTATCTCCAGATCATGGAGGTGTTGTTAGAGCAAGGAAACTTGCTGAAAAATTAGGTGGCGCACCAATTGCAATTATTGATAAACGTCGCCCTAAACCAAATGTAGCTCAAGTTGTTAGTGTTGTCGGTGATGTTAAAGATAAAAATGCAATTATCATTGATGACATTGTTGACACAGCTGGCACTTTATGTCAAGCAGCTCAAGTTTTAAAAGAAATGGGTGCTAACAAGGTTTATGCTGCTATTTCTCATGGTGTGTTAAGTTTAGATGCGGTTGATAAAATCAAGACATCTTGTCTTGAAAAACTAATCATCACTGATTCAATTCCACTACCAGAAGAAAAGAAATGTGATAAGATTGAAGTTCTTTCAATGGCAGCTTTATTTGCTAAAATTATTGAACATATCGAAAAAGGTTTATCACTAAGTGATGCTCATAAAGAGTTTCTAAAATCACTAAAATAGCCGACCGATATTATTATAAATAATATCTTGACTTTTAAGGTAAAGATTGCTAATATATTTATCGGCACTTTGCTTGCCTTAGTAGCCCCGGTACAGTTACTAAGATTTGTAAGGGAGGATATAAAATGCAACGTCAAACAACAATGGCGAAGCCAAAAGAAATTACCCGTAAGTGGTATGTCGTTGATGCAACAAACATTCCTTTAGGAAGACTTGCATCACAAGTAGCAATGGTATTAACAGGAAAAGATAAGCCAACTTATACTCCAAATGTTGATACAGGCGACTATGTAATTATTTTAAACTGTGGAAAAGTTGCTTTAACTGGCAACAAATTAAAAACCAAAAATTATTACAATCATTCACAATATTTAGGTGGATTAAGAACTCGTTCAGCAAAAACTATGGTTGAAAAATATCCAGTAGAAATGGTTGAAAGAGCAGTATGGGGTATGTTACCTAAAGGTTCACTTGGTAGACAAATGTATAAAAAATTATTTGTTTATGAAGGAAATGAACATCGTCATGAAGCTCAAAAACCTGTTGAATTAAAAATTAAGTTATAGGAGGAAATAAAATGGCAGCTAAAAAGAAAACACAAGAAGTTGTTCGCTATTGTGGAACTGGTAGAAGAAAATCTTCAGTTGCAAGAGTTGCTTTGATTCCTGGAACTGGAAACATTCTAGTTAATGGAAGAAAAGTTGAAGAATATTTACCTTCTCAAACATTTATTATGGATTTAAAACAACCTTTAACAGCAACTGAAAATGCAGCACGTTTTGACGTTATCGTTAACGTTTATGGCGGTGGTTTTTCAGGACAAACTGGTGCAATTCGTTTAGGTATTGCTAGAGCTTTATTACAAGCTTCTAATGAATATAGACCAACACTTAAAGCTTTAGGTTTATTAACTCGTGATGCAAGAGTTAAAGAACGTAAGAAATATGGTCTTAAAGGCGCACGTAGAGCACCTCAATTCTCTAAACGTTAATTTAAATTTGATTGTAATTTTAAAAAGCTCGATTCGTTCGAGCTTTTTTGCATCTTTAATAAATTAATATTTGTTTTCATACAATTATAAGAGGTGTTGATATGAAAACAAAAAAGATAATGATAACCTTAATATTCATGTTATTAATTAGTTTATTTAATACTTTTCTTGTAATTAGTTATAAGACTAGTGAACACATTGTTTCTAGTCTATCTGGATATTGTATTTTTATTGATCCAGGTCATGGTGGAAAAGATAATGGCACTAGTTTTAATGATGTTTTAGAAGATGAAATAAACCTAGCTATAGCAAAAAAAGTGTATGAAAGATTACTAGATGATAATGCTAGAGTGATAATTAGTAGAATAGCCGATTATGATTTAAGTGATATGTATGCTAAAAATCATAAGATTCAAGACTTAAATAAAAGAATAGAATATATGAAAAAGTGTAATGTTGACTTGTTTATAAGCATTCATTTGAATTCTTATAGCAGTAGTGATGTTAGTGGCGCTCAAGTATTTTATAAATCCAATTTAAATGAAAGTAAAACCTTAGCTAATTGTATTCAAGATAGTCTAAATTCACTAAATAAAAAGAATAAAAAAGTAAAAACTGGAGACTATTATATCTTTAAAAATACCGGTCAAATCAATGGAATTATTGTTGAATGTGGATTTTTATCTAATAGCGAAGATAGACAAAATCTATTATCGGATTCCTATCAAAATAAGATTGCTAAATTGATTCATGAAGGCTTAATTAATTATCTTGAACTTAAAAACCGTATTTAAAATTTAAAAATGCTTAAACTATTTTTGAGGTGATTTTTATTAAAAAGGTATTTCGCTTTTTAGCAAATCTTGGCTATAGTTTAATGCAATTGATGGTTATGTTACTTATTTCCTTTTTTGTTATCTCAATAAAACTTGTAAGAGAAGATAGTCCTAATCCATATTGTAAGGTTAGTAATCAAAATACTAATCTTGAATTAGATTATAAAGAAATTGATTATTATACTTATGAAGTTGATTGTAATACTTTAATGGTAGAAGTATATTTAATCGATTCTATCGACAAATTTGATGCTGTTGCCTTGCTAGTTCAAATAAAACAACAACTAGAAAATAGTAATTATTCAATCATGACACACTTCACTTTAAATGGTAAAAAACTAACTAATACCATGTATGCTAATTTGAATTTAGGACATGATGGGATAAGTTATGTTGGTGGTTAAAAATATTTGAGTTTGTATATTATATTTGATATAATATACATCGTTGGAGGAAGAAGTATGAAAACCGTGATTTATGCTAGTAATTGTTATGATAAATTATGTGATGATTTATTAAACGATAAAGTGGTGGGATTTCCTACTGATACCGTTTATGGACTAGCTATTTCAAGTTATAGTAGTAAAGCTTTTGATGCTTTAGTTGCTATAAAAAATAGACCAATTACTAAACCTATTTCAGTCATGGTTGATAGCATTGATAAAATTAAAGAGTTAGCTATTTTAGATAATAGAAAACTTAAAATGCTAGAAGCTTTATTGCCAGGGCCAGTAACTTTTTTATTAAAAGCCAAAGATAATTTGCCTTATCATATGACTCTTGGTTATTCAACTATTGGTATTCGTATTCCTAACCATCCAACAAGCCTTGCTATTTTAAAAAAAGTAAATGTTCCTTTACTTGTTACTAGTGCAAATTTATCGGGTGAAGAACCACTACTTAAAGCAAATGATGTTTATAACAAATTTAATGATAAATTAGCATCATTAATAGCTGAAGATAGTCTAGGCAATCAGGCCTCAACAATAATTGATTTATCAAATGATAAACCTGTTATTGTTCGCGATGGACCTATATCACATCAAGAAGTAATGACTATTTGGGAGGAAAGCAAATGAAATTAGCAATTGGTTCAGATCATGGTGGCTTTGAACTTAAAAAAGCAATCATGGAAACATTAAAAGATGAAATTGAATGGCTAGATTGTGGAACATATAGTCTAGATTCTTGTGACTATCCCGATTTTGCTTTTAAAACAGCTTTAAAAGTTAAAAACAAGGAATGTGATTATGGAATTGTTATTTGTAAAAGTGGTATTGGTATGTCAATAGCTGCAAATAAAGTAAAAGGTATTCGTTGTGCTTTAGTAACTAATGAAACTAATGCTATTTTATCAAAACAACATAACAATTCTAATATGCTAGCATTTGGTGCTAATGATGTTGATTTAAATCATGCTATTTCTATTATCAAAGCGTGGTTAAATACTACATTTTTAGCCGGTAGACATGAAAATCGTGTCAAGAAAATAACTGATTTTGAAAATCAATAGTTATGTCAAGAAAAAGATTAAAAAGTGAGATATATTCAATAATTGAATATAGTTTAATTAGCACCGGCATTATTTTTTTAATTCTTTTAATTTGTAGTTTAATTTTTAAATTTTATTATGCCATTGCTTTATCTTTTTTGATTGCTAGTTTAGTTGGTTGTGCTTTGTTTTATTTTTTTGATTATCAAGTAAGTAAAAGCACTGATCGAATGCTAAGACAAACTATAAGGCTTAATTTTATCACTAGAACATTTGTATATATCGCTTGTATGGTTGGTTTGTTTTTTATATTTAAACGAAATGTTTGGGTGGTAGTTGCTACTGTTTGTGGTTATTTAGTAAACAAAGTAGTGATTATTTTTATATATTTAAAGGGTGGAAAGAAGAAACAAAAATGAAAAAGATTTGGGATTACATTGTTCATGATATGCCTGCGGAACTAATAGTTTCTCTTTTCGTCATGCTTATAATTGCTATTATTGCAATTATTTTAGGACACGCCATTAAAAAAGCCGATCCTACAAAAGCACCTAAAGGCCTAGCTTTTGTTGCTGATTTTCTAGTTGAACATAGCATGAATTCAGTAGATGGAACACTAGGAACCGCTTATGAAAAATTTGTTCCTTACTATATCTTTTTGATTTTATTTATTCCACTTTGTTTTGTTAGTGGTTTATTTAGTTTACCTTCTCCAATTATGTATTTTTCAATTCCTTTAACTTTAGCAATTGTTTCCTTTTTAGGAATTCAAATATCATCTATTTATTATAACAAATGGAGCTATTTAAAAGGATTCACTGATCCTTTGCCACCATGGCTTCCAATTCTTGCTCCAGTTAACTTACTTGGAAAAATTGCTCCAATTTTATCATTATCAATTCGTATGTTTGGTAATGCAATTGCAGGTTATATGCTGATGACCTTGGTTTATTGGGGTACAGGAACTTTATCAGATAGTATCATTAATGCCTTACATTTATCGGCTAATGGTATCAATTTTGTTGGTGTCTTTGTAGCACCATTTCTCCATGCTTATTTAGATATTTTTTCAGCATTTATTCAAACTTTAATATTCGTAACATTAACAATGTTATTGATATCGGTTGAAATTCCGGCTCCTGTAGCAAAAAAATAAAGAAACTAAAAAGAAAGCGAGGGTTTCACAATGTTAGAATTTTTAGTTAGTATGATGCCAATGCTTGCTGATTTAAGTGTTGGAAAAGGTTTAGCTGCCATTGGTGCAGGTATTGCAGTATTAACCGGTTTAGGTTCAGGTATTGGGGAAGGTAATATTGCCGCTCATGCCATGGATTCAATTGGCCGTAATCCTGAAGCTGCTGATGTTATTCGTAAAAACATGATTTTAGGTATCGCACTTGCCGAAACCACTGGTATTTATGGCTTTGCCATTGCTTTTTTAATTATATTTGTTATGTAGTTAAGGAGTACTTTTATGATTAGATGGCTTATTTTATCGGGCCTTGATGATCTTAAAACTATTGGCGATAAATTGTTTCCTGATTGGAAAACAATGCTAATTCAATTAATTGCTACTATTATTTTATGTATTATTTTAGCCAAGTTTTTAGTAAAACCTGCTAAGAACTTCATAAGAAAAAGAAGAGAATATATTCAAAATAATCTTGATGATGCTAAATTAAAACAAGAAGAAGCAACTAAAAAATTACAAGAGGCTGAACAAGAAATCAAAAATAGTAAGCAAACAAGTAAAGAAATCATTGAAGAAGCTAAAATTTCGGCTTTAAATGAAAAAGATAAAATCATCTTTGAAACTAAAAAAGAAGTCCAATTAAGAAAACAAAAAGCTGAACAAGAAATACTTCAACAACAAAAACAAATGCAAGAAGAATTATCTAAAGAAGTCGTTGATATTGCTATGCAAGCAGCAACTAAAGTTATTAATAGAGAGATTAATCAAGACGATAACGAAAAATTAATCGAAGATTTTTTAAAGGATGAAGATGAATCATGAATGCTATATTTTTGCGTTATGCTATAGCACTCTTTTCGCTTGCAAAAGAAGAAAATAAAATCGAGACTTATTTAGATGAAGCAAATCAATTAATCGATATCATAAACGAAAATGAAACGTTGATAACATTTTTAAAAGACTATGGTATTGAAGTAAATGAAAAAAAGAAAGTTCTAGAAACAATCTTTAAAGATAAAATTCAAAACAATTTATTGTATTTTTTATATGTTGTTGTTGATAACCAAAGAGGAAAATATTTAAAAGAAATATTAACTGAATTTGTTAAATATACTTATAAAACTCTTAATGTTCAAACTGGAATTATTTATTCAACTATCCCTTTAAAAGAAACTGATATCAAAAAGATTGAAAATAAAGTTGAAAAAATTATGAATTCAAAAATAAAACTTAAAAATCAAATTGATACAAATTTAATCGGTGGCTTTAAAATTGTGGTAGGTTATACAGTTTTTGATAATTCCATTTTAAATAAAATTCAAAATCTAAAAAAAGATATTTTAGATAAAATCGGAAAGGAGGATTTCAATGAAAATAAATCATAATGAAATTAGTACTCTAATAAAAGAACAAATCAAACAATATTCTCAAAAACTTGAACTATTAGATACTGGTAAAGTTATGTCTATTGGTGATGGAGTCGCTGTTGTACATGGACTTAAAAATGCTATGCTTAGTGAACTAGTTGTCTTTAAAGATGATATCTATGGCATGGTTTTAAATCTTGAAGAAGATTGCGTTGGTGTTGTTTTATTAGGTGATGATTCTCAAATAAAAGAAGACGATATTGTAACAAGAACAAATAAAATCATTGAAATTCCTGTTGGTGATGGCTTTTTAGGAAGAGTTGTAAATGCTATTGGTAAACCAATCGATGGTTTAGGACCAATTGAAAGCACTAAAACTAGACCAATTGAAAGAATTGCTTATGGTGTAATTACAAGAAAATCGGTAAGTGTACCATTACAAACTGGCATCATGGCAATTGATTCTATGATTCCAATTGGTAGAGGACAAAGAGAATTAATCATTGGCGATAGACAAACTGGAAAAACAGCCATAGCTATTGATACCATCATTAACCAAAAAAATAAAAATGTTAAATGTGTTTATGTAGCGATTGGTCAAAAAGCTTCAACGGTTGCTCAAGTAGTTGAAAAGTTAAGAATTCATGGCGCTCTTGAATATACGACAATTGTTTCATCAACTGCTAGTGAAATGGCTTCACTTCAATACATTGCTCCATATGCTGGAATCACTCTAGCTGAAGAATGGATGGAAAAAGGTGAAGATGTTTTAATTGTTTATGATGATTTAAGTAAACACGCTGTTGCTTATCGAACATTATCTTTACTTTTACGTCGTCCACCTGGAAGAGAAGCTTATCCTGGTGATGTCTTCTATCTACATTCTAGATTACTTGAAAGATCTGCTAGGTTAAGTAAAGAATATGGTGGTGGTTCAATTACAGCCCTACCTATTATTGAAACATTAGCTGGTGATATATCAGCATATATTCCTACTAATGTTATTTCAATTACTGATGGTCAAATCTTTTTACAAACTGAACTATTTAATGCTGGCCAAAGACCGGCAATTGATACTGGTTTGTCAGTTTCAAGAGTTGGCTCAAATGCCCAAATAAAAGCTATTAAACAAGTATCAGGAACACTTAAAATTGAACTTGCAAACTATCGAGAAATGCAAGCATTTGCTCAATTTGGTAGTGATTTAGATAGAACTACTAAAGAAACACTAGAACATGGAAGCAAAGTTATGGAAATGTTAAAACAACCACAATATGCTCCAATGGATGTGTATGATCAAATTCTTGTTTTGTTTGCTGCTAGACATCGTTTTATTAAACCTGTACCAATTCATAGAATCAAAGAATATCAAACAAGTTTACTAGATATGATGCATGCAAAACATCAAGATTTGATAGAAAACATAAAACAAGAACAAAAAATAACTGAAGAAATAGAAAATAAACTAAAAGAAATATATCAAGAATTTACTAATCAATTTGTTTTATAAATAAAAAGGAGGTGTCAAAATGGCTTTAAGTATGCAACAAAGCAAAAATCGAATTAAGTCGATTCAATCGACAAAAAAGATAACTAAAGCGATGGAACTTGTTTCTACATCGAAACTTAAACGTGCCAAAGATATCTATTTTAAAATGACACCTTTTGAAAAAGAATTGCAAACTTTAATGAGTTGTGTAGTTTCTAATCTAGACAATAAAAAGAACATTTATTTCAATAAAAATCTAAATAGCAAGAAAAAACTATACATCATAGTTACTTCAAGTCTAGGTTTATGTGGTGGTTATGATGCTAACATCTATCGGTTTATTGAAAATAAGATTAATAAAGATAATGATGACTTAATTATCTTTGGTCTTAAAGGAATTCATTATTTTGCTAACAAAGGTTTTTCAATCATTGATAAACAAGAAGAATTACCTCAATTCAATGTAAAAGAAAAAATTACCGATAGAATCGCTAAAATTGTGCAATCACAATATGAAAATCAAATCTATGAATCTATTTATATGGTTTATAGTAAATATATTAATTCATTAACTTTTGAACCAACACAGGTTACATTACTTCCTTTAGATGCTAAAAAACAAAAAGTTAAGATGTCTAAAGAATTACTGATAGAACCTAGCAAAGAAGAAGTCTTAAAAGAATTAATTCCATTTTATTTAAACATGGAAATCAAAAAATATTTATTTGAAGCAATGTTATCCGAGCAAGCATCACGTAGAACTGCTATGGAAAATGCAACAGATAATGCTTATGAATTAGAAAATCAATTACTACTTGCTTATAACAAAGCAAGACAAGCAATGATAACTCAAGAAATTAGTGAAATTTCTGGTAGTGCCGATGCACTTAAATAGGAGGTGTAAGCTATGAATGAAAATAAACATGTAGGACGTATATCACAAGTTATGGGCCCAGTTGTCGATGTCCGTTTCAAAGATGTTTTACCAGCCTTATATACAGCCATTGAAATTAATTTTAATAACCAAAAATTAGTTGTTGAAGTGGCTCAACATATTGGTGATGACACTGTTCGTTGTATTTCAATGGGAGCAACTGATGGACTTGTAAGAGGAATGGAAGCAATTGCTACTGATAAACCTATCATGGTACCAGTAGGAAAAGAAACCCTAGGTCGTTTGTTTAATGTTTTAGGTGAACCTATTGATAACAAAGGTCCAGTTAAAACAACTAAAAAACTACCAATTCATAGACAAGCACCATCTTATGAACAACAAAAAACTGAATCAGAAATCTTAGAAACAGGTATTAAAGTTATTGATTTACTATGTCCTTATGCTAAGGGTGGTAAGATTGGTTTGTTTGGTGGTGCTGGAGTTGGAAAAACAGTTCTAATTCAAGAACTTATATCAAACATTGCTACTGAACATGGTGGACTTTCAGTCTTTGCTGGTGTTGGTGAAAGAACTCGTGAAGGTAATGATTTATATAACGAAATGTTAGCATCAGGAGTTATTAATAAAACCTGTCTTGTCTTTGGTCAAATGAATGAACCACCTGGAGCTAGAATGCGTGTTGCTTTATCAGGCCTTACCATGGCTGAATATTTTAGAGATGTTGAAGGACAAGATGTCTTATTATTTATCGATAATATCTTTAGATTTACCCAAGCTGGTAGTGAAGTATCAGCATTACTAGGTAGAATGCCATCAGCAGTTGGCTATCAACCAACTTTAGCTACTGAAATGGGCCAATTACAAGAAAGAATTACTTCAACTAAAAAGGGCTCAATTACTTCAGTTCAAGCAGTCTATGTTCCGGCTGATGATTTGACTGATCCAGCACCTGCTACTACATTTTCTCACCTAGATGCTAAAACAGTATTAGATAGAGGAATTGCTTCATTAGGTTTATATCCAGCTGTTGATCCACTTGAATCTTCAAGTAGAATGCTAGATCCATTAGTTGTTGGAAAAGAACATTATGAAGTGGCTTTACAAGTTCAACAAATCTTACAAAGATATAAAGAATTACAAGATATCATTGCAATTCTTGGTATGGATGAATTAAGTGAAGAAGATAAAAAACTAGTAAACAGAGCTCGTAGAATTCGTAACTTTTTATCACAACCTTTACATGTTGCTGAATCATTCCAAGATGTTAAAGGTATCTATGTTCCTATTAAAGATACTATTCGTTCCTTTAAAGCAATTTTAAATGGGGATTATGATAATTTACCAGAACAAGCTTTCTTATATGTAGGAACAATTGAAGATGTCATTGCTAAAGCAAAAACAATGGAATAAGAACTATGAAACTAAAAATTGTAAACCTTGAAGGTCTTTATTTAGAAACTGATGTTGATGCTATTGTTGTTAAAACTACTAATGGTGAACTAACTATTCTAAATAAACATATTCCTTTAATAACTAATTGTACGATTGATGTTTTAAGAGTTATAAAAGATGGTAATGAAGAGTTATATGCTTTAGCTGGTGGTGTATTATTTGTCGATGAAAACGAAACAAAAATCATTACAATGGCTATTGAAAATAAAAAAGAAATTGATTTTAATCGAGCAGAAAATGCTAAAAAGAGAGCAGAAGATAGATTAAAAGATCCACAAAGTGATATTAAAAGAGCGGAAATTGCTTTAAAAAGAGCAATGAATCGTTTATCATTAAAATAGCAAAGGAGTAATAAAAATATGATTACATTACTTATTTCAACAAAAGCTATCTTAAATCTAGTATGTTATGGTTTAGGTTTAGTTATCGGTGCTTATTTTTGTAAGTATATTGAACTTCAAAAAAAGATGAATACTGCAAACAAAGTAGGATTTTATTTTGTCTATGTTGTTTTAACTTGTGTGATTGGTTTTATTATTGGGGAATTTCTATTTAGACTAATTACTATGTTTATGTAGGTATCTATTATGTATTCCAAACACAAACAATTAGAATATGATATTCAAACATTTTTAAAAAATCCTAAAACGTTTGAAGAAATAGATCAAAGAAACTTTTTTGATAAATATTTTGTAATTATCTTTTTACCATTTATTTTATCAATAGTTTTATTCTTATTTTTGTTACTCATAGGTTTTAATAAATACATGCCAGCTATTTATATACTACCTATGCTATATTTGATATTTTTATATTTTTGTTTAGTTGAATATTTATCATTCATTCAATTATTTAAAAATTATCCTGAATTTGCTTATGTATATTTTCTTGCAAAGAATGATAAAGAAAAGAAAAAAGATTTTTCATATGATAAAGCTGTTCAAAAATTATATAATCAGTTAACTAAACATAAAATAATTGCAAAAAAAAGACTTAAATATAAGTTTCTTATAGGACTTCCTACTTATATAACAATCTTAATGATGATTATACTTGGCTGTCCTGAAGCATCACTTGTTATCATTGCTGTTAGTGTAATTTATCTATTTTATTTTTTAATCGAAGTTATCATGCGATTTGGTGGAAAAGGAGAATAAAATTCTTCTTTTTTTATGCAAACTCTTGACACAGTCGGGGGGGGGTTAAACTAAGATTGAAAGTGAGAGTAGATATTATGAAAAAAGCATTTAAATTAGTTTTAAAATTATTAGTTATTGCCGTTTCTATCGGAGGTTTTTCATATTTAGGTTATCATATTTATAACCGTTATTTTGTGGGATCTAATGCCGATAAACCTAAAGTTTTAGCTGTTGTTAAAAATGTTTCATTTAATTCTAAAACAAACATGTTAACATGGAGTAATGTTAATCATGCGGATTCATATATTGCAAACATAAATGGTGTAGAATACAACGTTCAATTGAATGAAATGAACTATGTTCCCGTTTCAAACAAAACAGAATTCAAAGTTAAACCAGTTGATTCAACAGGAGAATATGCTTCTCCAGGCTGGTCAAAAACTTACACCTACACTTTAAACAATGAGTTTTCTTACTCAAAAGTTAGTTCTTATATAAATGACGCTTTGCCAACAAATGATTTAAAGAAAGTTATTAGTGCTTATGTTAAAGATAACAGTTTATACACAAATTGCTACTTTACAAAAAATGGCACTGATAAAATGATGAAATTACAAATTAAATATAATACAGAAGTTTCATCAATTGCAGATTGTATAAATACTGGATACAGAAGTGTAACGATAAAAAACACTTACTATGTAGCAAACTATGACTCTGCAAGTTATCTTCTTCAATCAAATTCTTTTGTTGGTGAAATGGAACAAAGAAGACTAGAAGGATATAATTTCACTGTAGTTGCCAGTCAAGTTGGAAAAGTGGAAGATAGTACAGATTATCATATCTTTGCAACATATAAACTTACAAAAGGTGATGATGTTAAATATATAGAGAGTAACATTTTGTGTGGAGTAAAAAATCCATCATATAATGAAAAAACTAATTTTACAACAAATCTTTTAAATATGAATAATAGAATAGTTTATGAAGATTCATACACTGAACTCAAAGGCGATGAAATAATCTTTGCTAAAAGCATGGATGAAGTACAAATTCAAAAATATTAAATCCTAGATTTACCAATTATTTCCATCAAGCATTGTTTTTAGATATTTGGGAAAAATGATGTTGAGGTGAAAGCAATGAAAAGATTTTTAAGATGGTGTAAAGAAGCAAAGTTTGGATTAATACTAGGTGCTATAGCATTTGTATTTATATTAAGCATTTCTTTAATTGCTACCAATAATAAGAAAACAAATCAAGTGGCTAAACTTCCATCTTCATCAATAAATAGTTCTAGTACTGGAAATTCTTCTACTAGTTCTAGTAGTAGTTCTACTTATATAAATTCAATAGTTAAAGAAAAACTAATAAAACCATTTAAGGTTGACGCTACTATTTCTCGTTATTTCTTTGATGATGAAGATCCTATGGAAATAAAAAGCCAAGCAATTGTAACTTATCAAAACAAAGTTTTACCAAGTCAAGGTGTTGATTACACCTATAATGATGAAGCTTTTGATGTAATGGCTGCTTTTAGTGGAAAAGTAATAGCTAAGAAAAATGATCCAATGTATGGACTTAGCATTGCAATTGAACATACTAGTGGTGTTGTAGCTTATTATTGTGGTCTTACTGAAGTAAATGTTATGCAAGATGAAAACATCACTCAAAACACTATTTTAGGTAAGGCTGGAGAAAGCGTTATCAATGCTAAATTAGGTAAACATTTACACTTTGCAATTCAAGTAAATAATAATTACATAAATCCATTAAAATCTTATGATAAATTAGTCGAAGATTTATAGAAAAAAATGCACTTGTTGCATTTTTTTGTTGCGGCCAATCCCTATGATTTTAGCCAATAAAAGTATTTGACTAGAGGTGAATATTATTATATAATATTTTCTAGAGAAATTATTTTTTTAGCAAAGGAGCATGAAAAATGAATAATAAGTTAAAAAAAGTTTTAGCTAGTATTTTCGTCCTAACTCTAGTTGCTGCACCTTTATATGGTTGTGGCGGTGACAAGGCTTCTTCTTCAAGCAAGGTAGAAGAAAATCCGGTAAAAGTTACATTAAATAGAAAAATGTACTTAATAGGCGAAAGTCTAGATGTACAAAAAGTTGAAGTATATCGTGAAGCTTTAGGCTTCTATAACACAGTATCAAACTACACTGTTGCAAATGATGGTTGGAACCAATCAGCAGGTCATAAGAAAGTAACTATCAGTGCTGGTTCAGAAAAGGCTACTGTTGAAGTTGATGTTTATGAATCTGCAGCTGCTGCAGCTGAAGCAAATTCTATTTATGATGAAAATGGAGATATGAGCAAATACTTCGACGAAACAAAAGTAATTAATCTTAATAGAAACACATTAAGAAAAGAAACAATCTTAGGTGAAGATAAAGACGGAGCCCCTCTTTTAAGATCATTTGTTGGAAGTAAGACTACTTCTTCATTAAATAAAGAAGGCGCTGGTCCAGTTGATATTTGGACCGCTGATTCAAGCAATCCAAATCGTTCAATTTTACAATATGAATTACATCCAGAAATTCCAGGAAACGAAAGAGCTTTTACTACTCCACATACAAGAGTACATAAAGTTGATGTTCTTGATGACAAAGGTGAAAAAACCGGAGAAGAATCATGGAAATGGATGTTTGCTTCTTATGATGCAGCTCAATGGCGTACCGAAATGATTTTTGATAAAGATGGTAAAATTGCTTATATGGCATTTTGTATGCCAGATAACTCTTGGACAGCAGCAGCTGGACATCCTCATACAACAAGATGGTATTCACATTCTGAATTTGCAGAAACAAAAGTAAAAAATCCAGCGCTTCTATTTGAAGAAGATGAAACAAACGTACAAACACTAGTTTCTAGAATGTATGAACCAGTTACATTTGATGTAACTCAAGAAGATTCTAATGGTTTTGCTGATAAATACTTCTATGAAAAGATCATCCCTGAAGGTGGTTTCTATATGATTTTAACTAACCAAGAAGCTAGCACAGTATGGCAATGGTGGACTGGTGATGAAACACAATCAATCGATGATGATCATGCAGCTTCTATTTGTACACAAGCACAAAGAGATAAAGGTGCTGATGAATATCGTGGAATTTTAGATCCAGGAAGTAAGAGAGCAAACTTCTATGCCCCATCTACTTTACAACAACAATATGCTTATTGGTATCTTGAAATCATTAAAGGTTCAGAAGAACATGCAACCGAATATGCAGAAGTAGCTGAAACAAGAAAAGAAATTTATAAATTATTAGTTGAAGCTGCTAACCCTGTAGTTGAAGAAGAACCTGTTTTAAAAGATTACTATGATACTACAGTTCAAGCTAAGATTAAAACTTGGGCAAATGCAGTTCAAGATATTCAAGAAAGTTTAGCTGCTTAATAGAGAATTTAACTGAAAGAGAAAAAGCCATGCAAATGGCTTTTTTAATGGAAATAAAATGAAAACGATAAAAGAAACAGTTACTAATACAATTATTATAGATAAATCTAAATTTATCACATATTTGATACCTATAAATAACAAACAAGATTTACAAGATAGCCTTGCATCCTTAAAAAAACAATATCTAGATGCAACGCATATTTGTTATGCCTCAATTTATCTTGAAAATGATTTGCAATGTTATAAATCATCAGATGATGGTGAGCCTTCTAATACTGCTAAAGTTCCTATTTTAAATGCTTTAAAACAAAATGATTTGAATAATGTTTTATGTGCAGTTATAAGATACTTTGGTGGTATTAAATTAGGTGCCGGAGGATTATGTAGAGCTTATGGCAAATCATGTTTAGAAGCCATTAAATTAGCAACTATCATTGATATGATTTATTGTGATGTTTATCAATTTAAAGTTCCTTATTCAATGGATAAAATGATTAGTTATGCTTTAAAGAATTTAGATTGCATTGTTTTCAATAAAAATTATGATATTGATGTTTTATATGAAGTATGTTTTAAAAATAGTGATGAATTAAATCAATTTAAAACTAACTTTAATATCCTTGAATTAAAGATTATAAATAAAGTACTAGTTAGCCGTTAAATTATCGATTTTATCGACAAATTATAAAAATAAAGAGCACTCAGTGCTCTTTATTTTTTTAAAAGTTTTCTTTTAGCTTTAAGATATAATTTAAACTCAACTTTCTTATCATTATCACGAAAGGCTTTAGATATCAATTCACGTTTCTTTTTATTACTAGATAAAGCAATTTTTGTTGGAGTATAAGCCATATTTAAATAATCAAGAGTTAGATAATGATTATCAAGTCGTTTTAAAAAGTCTTTTAAATTAATGTTTTTTTGTTTAGTCCAAGCCTTTTCAGCAAGTGCTTCTAATCTAGGTAAAATCAAGGTTTCAAGGAGTTCATTACTATCAATCCATTCAGTCCAAATACAACCTTCAACACCTAATATATTACTAAGTCCAGTTCTAGTAAGACCTTCAAAACTTATCTTTTTAGTATAAGTTGTTTTTAATGGTAGTTCAGCATATGGATCATTGAAATAGAATTGTGAACAAGGTGAATAAATAGTAGTTCTACCATTATTCATATATTCGATTTTATCTTTTTCGAGTTGCCATGTCCAATATTGCATAATTACATTTTTGTCGCTAGAATCATATACTCCATCATGCCAACAAATAACTTTTTTATTTAATGATTGAACATAACTTACCATTTCTTTCATGAAATATTGTTGTAGTTGTTTAGCATCATCTAGATGTAGTTTTTGTATTTTTTTATTGCAATCAGGGCATTGTTTCCAATTAGCTGTATCTACTTCATCACCACCGATATGGATATATTTACTATCTTTAAATAAATCACATAAGGCCTTAAGTAGTTTCTTTAAAAATTCATAAGTTGAATCTTTAGATGGACATACTATTTCGCTAAACACACCAAATTTAGTTTCAACATCGATTTGTTTATGTAAACAATGTAGTTCATTATAAGCTGCTACTAGTGCTGTAGTGTGTCCTGGCATATCAATTTCAGGAATGATTTCAATATATCTATCTTTAGCATATTGAATAATTTCTTTGATATCTTCTATTTCATAACAATATGAATATTCATGTTCATCATAATCATCATTAGTTAAAGAATTAATTTTAGTTCTTTTTCTAGTACTAGCCACTGATTTAAGTTTATCAAATTCTTTGAAATTGATTCTAAAGCCTTGGTCATCACTTAAATGCCAATGAAAATAATTGAATTTCAAATCAGCCATTAAATCAATGATTCTTTTGATTTCATCTTTACCAAAGAAGTGACGAACTTCATCAACCATAAAACTTCTAAATAAGAATCTAGGTGAGTCATTTATAGTTAAACAATTTAATGTTAAATTGTCGATTTTACCGGCAGTTTTAAGGCTTAATAATTGAATTAAAGTTCTAGTAGCATAATAAAAACCTTCTTTAGTTTTAGCATATATTGTTGTATTACTAGTAGTTACTTCAATCTTATATTGTTGCCTTTTTAATTTGCTATCTTTGATGAATTTAAATAGATAAAATTTGCTGTTTTCATTAACATTTAATTTTTGTTTCAATTCATTTTCAAATTGAATGATTGCTTCTTTAAATTTTGGTTCATAATCTAATCTAAAATTATCAAAACTTACTTGTTTTTCATCTAACTTATAATCGTTTACCATTGGTATAACAGATAACATAATAATCCCTACTTTCATTACAATAATAGTAAAAAAACACTTAAAAGTAAATAAAAATCATAGGTTGCAGTTTAGTTTTATTTTGTTTAAAATATGGCTAAGTGGTGATTAAATTGAATAAACTTGGCCTTTATGCTTGGTTTGGTGGTAATGTTAGTATTGATAGTAGATTCAAAGCTATTAAAGAAGTTGGATTTGACTGTGTTAGTCTTTATTGGGGTGATGATTATTTAAGTCTAACTGGCAATAAATATGAAACAATCAAATTAGTTAAAGAAAAATATGGCCTTGAAGTAGAAAACTTACACACTCCATATACCAATGCTTATGATTTGTTTTCAATTGATGAAGATAAAGCAAATGCTATTATTAATTTATATCTATCTTGTATTGATGATGCTTCTAAATATGATGTACCTGTCATTGTTATTCATTTAACAAATGATAATTGTAACCCTAATAACATTAATTTAGATGGTATTAAAAGAATTAAAACATTAGTTGACTATGCTAAAGTTAAAAATGTTAAATTAGCTTTTGAAAATTTAACTTATAATGGGCTTGCTTATTTAGATTTAGTTTTAACTACTTATCAGGATGATTGTGTTGGCTTTTGTTATGATTTAGGCCATGACCATGTATTTTCTAAAAATGAATTTGAAATATTAAAGAAATATCAAAATAGATTATTTGCTATGCATTTACATGGAAATGATGGTAAATGGGATTATCATCAAAGAATATTTGATGGGAATATTGACCTAGTTAAATTTAAAGAAGTATTACAAGAAATAAAGCCTAAATGTCCATTATCATTAGAAGTAATTCAAAAATTAAATTTTAATTCCTATGCTGAATTCAAAGAATATGTTAAACTATTAAAAGAAGATTTACTTAGTCTAGTAAAATAATAAGAAATAAGGTGAAATCAATGAAAAATAAAAAACTTACTTTAAATACAATCTTATATGGAGTTGTATCGTTAATCTTAATTGTTTTATATTTAGTACTACCTTTATTTAAAGTAGATACTATTCATGATTTTAATGTTAATGGTTTTAAATTGTTAACTGGCACATATGAAAAGCAACAAATTGGTGGTCCTAGAGTTGTCTTAGGCACTTCATCATTTAATTTCATTCCAATTTTATTTCCGGTAGCAATCTTTTTCTTTTATTTAATTTTAAGTTCAGATCCTGTCAAAAAACTTAGTTCATTGATTGCTGGTATTGTTAGTTTTGCTTATGTTGTATTTGTTCCTGTTATTGCTTTTAGTTTACGTAATTTGAATTATGATTCTAGGATGGATATAACTAAATCCTGGGGTTGGTATGTATTAATATTTATTTATCTTGCTTTTGTTATTTATATGTTAGTTGATTTAATCTTAACAATTAGAAACGAAAAAAAGAAATTATCCGAAGAAGAATAATTTCTTTTTTTATCATCTAGTTATCAACTTTAACAACATTATGTGCTTGTAAACCACGATCTGTTTCACAAAGATCAAATTCTACATCTTCTCCTTCATCTAAGGTCTTATAACCATCGTAAAGGATTTGTGAATAATGTACAAAGATATCTGGACCTTCACCACGATTGATAAAGCCAAATCCTTTGTTTGCATTAAACCATTTTACTTTGCCCTTCATTGTTACACCTCACTTATTACTTACAGGATTATAATAAAATAAATAATAGGCAAATTAAAGAAAAACAAGTCGTCAAATTTCGACATTTTTCTTCCTTGTCTTTGCTATACAAATTATCTTTAAATCCTTGAAATGACCGACATTTTTTACAATTAAATTAATACATGCTTTAATAGTGTTTCCCGAGGTATAGATATCATCTAGTAAAAGTATCTTCTTATTTTCTAATATTTGATAATCATGGATATCGATATAATCTTTTATATGGACTCTGTCTTTGTAACTGACATCTGATTGTTTATAATGTTCCTTTTTTATAAAAATATCATAGACATTGTTATTTATATGTTTTGCTATTTCTTTAACATGAATAAAACCCCTTTCTTTATTATCTTTATCACTTGATGGAGGATAGACAATATAATAGTCTTTATATTCTTTTTTTATTTTTTCAAGAAAATAAGCTAGAAATACTGGTGCTAGTTCAATATCATAACAGCCCTTATATTGATAAACTAATTTTTTTATAAAATCATTGTAATAATATAAATACCAAATCGAATAGTTATTAATGGTATCCTGAATATTTGCTATTTCAAATTGATTAAAACATGTATTACAAATTGGTATATCATTTAAATTTATCGACTGAAACGAAAAATCATGAAATAAATCATTGAAACATATTAAACAATGACATTGTTTTTTGATTTTAATTTTAAAACGCATTCATTTATTGCCTTTGTCTTTTTACTACATAAAAAGATGATATCACCATTTGGATGAGCCTTTTTCCTGCCAACTCTACCACTTATTTGAATTAAAGTCTTTAAATCAAATAATTCATGTTCAGCGTTATAGACTATTACTTGTACATTATCAATGGTGATACCTCTTTCAAGAATTGTTGTAGTTATTAAGACTTTTATTTCATTTTTCTTGAATCTATCGATAATTTTTTCTTTATTTATTGAATTAGAATAAACAAATTGAATGTTAATTTTGCTAGCTAATGCTTTTCCTATCTTAACAGTTGGCACAAATATTAATACTTGTTTTTTGGTTTTAAGAAATTCATTTATTTTGTCTTTTAATATTTTGATTTTATTAAAAAAATAAACTTTTTGAATTCTAGGAATAGGCAAATCATAGTTATGAAACCTTCTATTTACTTCAACATGATTAGGTATTTCTTTTAAAAACTTCTCATTAAATGTAGCTGATAAATAAATAATAACATTCTTACATGACCTTTTTAAAAACCAATCATTGTAATAAGGAAAAGCATCGGCTTCATCAAGAATTAATAAATCAAAATAATTTTTATATCGATATAGTTGATAAGTTGTTAAAACTATGATTTGACCGGTTAATTTGCTGGTGTGTCCACCATATAAAGAGACAACTTCAACATCTGGATAATCTTTTTTTAATCGATTATAGATTTCAATTACAACATCTTTTCTAGGAATTGTAAATCCTATGACCTTTCCTTGATTTAAAAAATATTCGATTGATTGATAGACAAGTTCAGTTTTACCTGCCCCACAGACAGCATTAACTAAGACTGATTGATTCTTTTTTACAAATCCTAATATTTCATTTGATGCTTTATGTTGGGTATCTGTTAAGTCATAATGAATATTTGCTTTAACTTCTTTGCAAACTTCATAATCTAATTTTTCAACAGCATTAGTTTTTAATTGTATGCATTTTCTACAATAAGGAATGTTATTTTTATAACCTATGTATCTTTTATCTTTATTGTTACATACTTTGCATTCAAACATCAAAAACACCTCCTACTATTATAAATAGTAGAAAAATCTTAAAATGACTTTTTTTAAATGAAAAAAAATGCTAAGATAGTAGCGGTTAAGGAGTGGCTGATATGGAAAAAATTAGTATAGAAAAATTAAAAGAATTAGCCTTGAATCTTAAATTTGATATGGATGAAAAACAATATCAAACTTTACAAGATGAATTCGATATCATGTTAAGACAAATGGAAGCCATTAATAAAACAGTAGATACAACTAATGTTGAACCAATGTCTTTTCCATTTGATGTTTGTTTTTCTTATTTAAGAGATGACGAAATCGTTGAAGAAAGTCCTCGTGATGAAATCTTAAGAAATGCTAATAAGGTTGTTGAAGGACAAATTCAAATTCATAAGGTGGTGGAATAAATGGATTATTTAAATCAAAGTTTAGAAACTATTCACCAAGCCTTAAAAGATAAAAAAGTAACAGTTACAGAACTTGTAAAAGAAGCTATTAACAAAGCAAAGAAACTACAAGAAACTTGTAATGCTTTTGTAACAATTGATGAAGACAATGCTTTAAATCAAGCAAAAGAACTAGATAATAAAGAAGTAACTGATAATTTATTATTTGGTATTCCAATGGCTATTAAAGATAACTATTCAACCAAAGATGTTTTAAGCACGGGTTCTAGTAATATTTTAAATAACTATGTACCTATTTTTGAATCACAAGCAACTAGTTTATTAAAAGATGCTAACGCCATATCAATTGGTAAAACTGTCTTAGATGAACTTGCTATGGGGGGAAGTGGGCTTACAGGACACACAGGTGTTGTTAAAAACCCATTAGATACTAATCGTTTAATTGGTGGTTCATCAGCTGGTAGTTGTGCTGCAGTTGTTGCTGGTGTTATTCCTTTTGCCTTAGGTAGTGATACTGGTGATTCAGTAAGAAAACCAGCATCTCTTGGTGGTATTGTTGGCTTTAAACCTACTTGGGGTAGAATTTCTCGTTATGGTCTATATCCATTTGCTCCATCATTAGATACAGTTGCTTTCTTTACAAGAAATGTTAAAGATAGTGCTTATATTTTTGATGTTTTAAATGGTTATGATAACAAAGATATGACCTGTTTTAACCTAGAAAAAGAAATTGTTTATGATTCTATTAATGGAACCATAAAAGGTAAAAAAATAGCGGTTTTAAAAGAAATATATGAAACAATTTCTAATCCTGAAATAAAAAAAGAATTTGATGAATTCTTTGAAAATGTTAAAAAGCAAGGTGTTCAAGTTGATTTAATATCAATTGATAAAAAATTATATGACACAATTTATTCAACATATATGATTTTATCTTGTTCTGAAGCAACCTCAAATAATGCTAACCTAGATGGCATTAATTTTGGAAATTATGTTGAAGCTAATGGTGTTGATGCTTCAGTTATTGCAACTCGTAGTAAAGGATTTAGTGAATTAATCAAGAGACGTTTTGTAATTGGTAGTTATATTTTAAGTAAAGAAAATCAAGAAAAACTATTCATTAAAGCTAAAAAACTTCGCCGTTTAATTGTTGAAGATGTTAATCGCATCTTAGATAGTTATGATGCTATTGTTTTACCAGCTTCTGGTAATGTTGCTCCATTATTTAAACAAGGTAATGATGTTGATCGTTTATCAGATGAATATTTATTACTTGAAAATCATATGGCTATTGGTAATTTTGGTGGTTTTCCTAGCATTACCATTCCTTGTATCAAATATCAAGGATTACCAATCGGTATAAATATTACAGGCAAGGCATTTAAAGATAAAGACGTTTTAAATCTTGCTTATGGCCTTGAATCAATGATTGGAGGTAAGAAATAATATGAACTTTGAAACTATTATTGGAATTGAAATTCACCTTCAATTAAAAACTAAAACAAAGATGTTTTCACCAGCTTTAAATACTTCAAAAGCAGCTCCAAACACTCATGTTCATCCAATTGACATGGGCTTTCCAGGAACACTTCCTAGAGTAAATAAAAAGGCTGTAGAACTTGCTTTAATTGCTTGTAAAGCATTACATTGCAGTATTGATGATTGTTTACATTTTGATCGTAAAAATTATTTCTATGCTGATTTACCAAAGGGTTATCAAATAACTCAAGATAAAAGACCAATTGGTAGAAATGGTTATGTAACCATTGAAGTAGATAGCAAAGAAAAAAACATTGAAATCGAAAGAATTCATATGGAAGAAGATACTGCAAAACAACTTCATTACACCACTTTTACATTACTAGATTACAATCGCTGTGGTATTCCTTTAATTGAAATCGTTACTAAACCTAATATTCGTAGTGGTAAAGAAGCTGCTGCTTATGTTGAACAACTAAGAAATATCTTATTATATCTTGATGTTTCTGATTGTAAGATGGAAGAAGGTTCTCTTCGTTGTGATGTAAATGTTTCAATTAGACCTTATGGTCAAGTTGAATTTGGAACTAAAGTTGAAATCAAAAACCTAAACTCTATTAGTAATGTTGAAAAAGCTATTGATTATGAAGTTAAAAGACAAAAAGCATTACTACTTAGAGGCGAAGCCGTTGAAATGGAAACACGCCGTTTTGATGAAGCAAGTAAAACCACCGTTTTAATGCGTAAAAAGACTAGTGCAGTTGATTATAAATACTTCACTGAAGATAATATCATGCCTATTCAACTTGATAAAAACTGGGTAAATCAAGTTATCTCTAATTTACCTGAACTTCCTCATGAAAAAGAAACTCGTTATCAAAAAGAATATGGCCTTTCAAGTTATGATGCTAAAGTGCTAACATCAAATAAACCAATGATGCAATATTTTGAAAAACTAGTTACTTATTATAATAACTATAAGATTATGACTAACTGGTTAATTGTTGAAGTATTAGGTTATCTAAATAAAAATAATCAAACTTTTGAAAACATGAAAATGGAACCAAAAGAATTAGCAATAATGGTTAAATATATTGATGAAGGTAAAATATCATCAAAACAAGCAAAAGATGTCTTTGAACATTTAATGAGTTCATCAAAAACTGTCGATGAAATCATAAAAGAATTAAATATTGTCCAAATCAGTGATGACACAACATTGCTTGCAATTATTAATGAAGTTTTAACTGAATTTAGTTCATCTATTGATGATTATTTTGCCGGTAAAGACAGAGCTTTTGGCTTCATGATTGGTCAAATTATGAAAAAAACAAAAGGTCAAGCTAATCCAGCAAAAGTTAATCAATTACTAAAACAAGAATTAGAAAAATTAAAGAAATAATTTCACATAAGATTTAATTAAATATCCAAACTATCATTGAGGTGATAATTTGGATAACCAATCATACAATGAAAAAACTAAAAAAGCATTAAATGAAATTGCCAAAGAAAATGAAATCTTTGATGAAATTCAAATTGGTCCACAAGAAGAACCAATTGTCCATGAATTTAAGGTTGATATTCCTAAATATCGACGTTACATTCGTAAAAAAAGTCAAATGAATAGATTAAAAAAATGAGGCCCGATTGAGCCTCATTTTGATTTAAGTTAGTTTATTCAGTTCTTAAAGCATCTACTGGATCTTTTTTAGATGCGATACGAGCAGGAATTAAACCAGAAATTAAAGTTAAAGCAATACTTACAGCAATCATTATTAAGGAAATAGAAATTGTAAGTTTAGCAATTTGAGCAATTGGGGCCAAGTGACTTACAATTGCATTACAGATTACTGTTAGTAAGAAGGTAATGGCTATACCGATAACACCGGCAAGTCCACCAATAATAAATGATTCAGCAGTAAATAGTCTTGAAACATCTTTCTTACGACCACCTAGTGATCTAATAACACCAATTTCTTTAATTCTTTCAATAACTGATACATATGTGATAATAGCAATCATAACAGTTGATACAACAAGTGATAAAGCGGTAAAGACAACTAAGGCAATTGTAATGATATTAATCATTTCATTGATAATTGCTATAACTACCGATAAATTATCACTATAAGTGATTTCATCGCGTTCTTCAAAAGTTAAAGTTTTACCGGTCGAAAGGGTAATATCTGTTTCTTTATTCCATTTTTTAAGATAATTTGTAACTGAATCTTTTAATGTGAAATCTTTTGGATAAATTGATATAGCGTTTGGTTTATCAATACCACCAAGTTCACGATTAGTTAATGAATAAGTTAAATATTGACTTTGATTACTGCTACTAGATGAACCAGCCATCATCATGCTTAGTAATGCTGACATAGCATTTGTGTTTCCTACAGCAGCGGTAGCTGTTATTTTTCCATTAGGAACAAAATAATAGTCATAAGTATAAATCATAGCAGGACTTACTGTTGTAGCCCCTGTTGTAGAAGGCATAGGAGTAAATCCTAAACTTGATTTTAAAGAAGTATATGATGTAAGTTCATTTTCTTCTAGATATTTAACTACTCTAGATTCTTTATTATCTTGTAAGAATTTCTTAGTAAATTTAGGAGTATAATAGATACCACTTTGTAAACAACCATAAGATGTACCTTTTTTAGGTCTTAAGATTGCTGTAATCTTTAAATCCAGTTTAGCACTTTGCATACTATCCTTTGATTCATAATTATAATCAAATGGCATTAAAGTATTAGCTGGAGTTTTTTCAGTATAAACAACACTATTTGGATAATAAGTAAACTTTTTATTTAATAATTCATCATAAGTAAAATTTGGTTTAGAAGGACATAATTCTTTTAATGGGCTATCAATTGCTTCGTAAATGATATCAAAGAATTCATTTTGTGAAAAATAACCTAGTTGAGCTAATAGTAAATCAGTTAATTCACTATCATCACTAACAACAATCATGATTTCATCTTCTTCAGTAGCAATCTTACTTTTTTCTTTTGAAGAGATGATATCATATTGTTCAGCAATGAACTTTTCATTTTCAACAGCTTGATTGAATGAATCTGATAAAGTTGCAATATAACCAGAATAAGGACCTAAATCAGTTTGTTCCATCATTGCAGTATACATATTAATGATAGCACCTAATGATAGGTTTCTTTTTGTAGTTACATAAGCATTTGCTGCATCGTTTTGTACTTCAATATCAGTATAAATATTATTAGCCACATCAATACCATAATAAGAAGTGATTGATGAATAATAACTTTCAGGCATATCATGAATAAATTGAATATAGTCTTCAGTTATATCATTACTAATTCTTAAACTTTCAAAATTGTTTTTACTAGATATTAGTCTTTCAATTACTGAATCAACATTAATAACTCCATCTTTAATTGATTGTTTAACAGCATTTTGTTTCATGCTTTGAGTTGATGTTTCCATTAATAAATCAAGATTCATGGCTTCTTCGGTAATTCTTATAGGGTTTCCTGATAACATATCTTCTTGCATATCACTGATATAAGAACGAACACCAGTTGATAAAGATAAAACTGAAGCGACACCTACAATACCAATAGAGCCAGCTATACATACCATTGCAGTTCTTTTAAATTTAGAACGTAAGTTTCTAGCAGATAATTTAAATGCACTCCAGAAAGATAATTTTGATTTTTTAATAGTTGGTTGTTTTATATTTTCACTTGTTGGTTCAACTTCTTTAGTTTCTTCTTTAATTGGATTTGAATCTGAAGTAATTAAACCATCTAGTAATGTAACAATTCTAGTTGAATATTTGTCGGCAATTTCAGGATTATGAGTTACCATTATAACTAATCGATCTTCAGAGATTTCTTTAATTAAATCCATGATTTGAATAGATGTTTTAGTATCAAGAGCGCCAGTTGGTTCATCGGCTAGTAGAATGTCTGGCTCATTTACTAAAGCTCTAGCAATAGCAACTCTTTGACATTGACCACCAGATAATTGATTTGGCTTTTTATCATATTCACCTTGTAAACCAACTTTATCTAATGCTTCCTTTGCTTTTTTAACTCTTTCTTCTTTTTGCATTCCTGAGATAGTTAAAGCTAGTTCAACGTTTTCAAGAACAGTTTGATGAGGAATTAAATTATAACTTTGGAATATAAAACCGATTCGATGATTACGATAAGTATCCCAATCACGATCTGTATAATCTTTAGTGCTAATATTATCAATTACTAAGTCACCAGATGTGTAGTGATCAAGACCACCAATAATATTAAGTAAAGTAGTCTTACCACAACCAGATGGACCTAAAATAGAAACAAATTCATTACTTCTAAAGGAAATAGATATACCTCTTAAAGCATGAACTTTATTTGATGCCACAATATAATCCTTTGTTATATCAGTTAATTTAAGCATAATATACCCCTCCAAACGATTAATCTCATGTAATTTTAACACAAATAAATTGCTAAATAAATATTATTTTATAATATTTAACATTTTTTTGTTAAAATTTGTCGGTTAAGTTTTAAAAAAATTAAAAAAGCTCGACAGAATCGAGCTTAATTTACAAATGGTGGCTCAAGCCAGGATTGAACTGGCGACACACGGATTTTCAGTCCGTTGCTCTACCAACTGAGCTACCGAGCCTTAAAAAAATGGCGGTCCAGACGGGAATCGAACCCGCGATCTCCTCCGTGACAGGGAGGCATGTTAAACCGCTACACCACTGGACCGTAAGATATATATATTTAAATGGTTGCGGGGGAAAGATTTGAACTTTCGACCTCCGGGTTATGAGCCCGACGAGCTACCAGGCTGCTCCACCCCGCGATGTAAGTTTAATAATGGCGGAGGAACTGGGATTCGAACCCAGGCGCCACTTTCGCGACCTACCGGTTTTCAAGACCGGACCCTTCAACCACTTGGGTATTCCTCCAAATAATTAGTTGGTGGACCCTGTAGGACTCGAACCTACAACCAACCGGTTATGAGCCGGGAGCTCTGCCATTGAGCTAAGGGTCCATAGCTGGTAGCGGCGGGGGGACTTGAACCCTCGACCTACCGGGTATGAGCCAGTTGCTCTAAACCATCTGAGCTACGCCGCCAAGTATAATGGTGGAGCTGACGGGGATCGGACCCGCGACCTCCTGCTTGCAAGGCAGGCGCTCTCCCAACTGAGCTACAGCCCCATTCTCGCTTGCTTGTATATAATACAATAAATTTTTGCCTTTGTAAAGAACAAATTTAAAAAAGTGTTATGCAGCACGTAGGATAATAGTCTTGTTAATTTTTTTCTAAATACTTAACAAAATTTATTACTAAATCAGTAGGAGTAGAAGTTCCAGAAGTAACATAGATATTCTTTTTAGTTCTTAATAAATCTAGGTTTAATTCTTCAATTGATGAAACAAAAAATGAATCTTTTATTTTGCTTTTAGCAATTTTATAAAGTGCTGTGCAATTGTTACTTTGTTTATCACCTATAACAATAATGGCGTCTGATTTGTCAAGCACTTCATATAGTTTTTCTTGACGTATACTTGCCATTGCACAGATTTCTTTATTAATAACAATGTTTGGATATTTTTCTTTTAGATAATCATGAATTGGTTTGATATCATATTTAGACATTGCTGTTTGATTTGTTAAAAACAATCTTTCTGTCGACAAATTCAATGATTTTGCTTCTTCTAGTGATGTGATTAAATGAATTCTTTTTGATAATGATAAAATAGCATTAGCTTCAGCATGGTTTCTAGTTCCAATAAAAATAATGTCATAATCTTTTTCTAGATATTCTTTAATAATGTTAGTTGAATGATTAACATAACGACAAGTAGCATCAATACAAATTAGATTTTTATTTTTGGCTTTTTCTTTGATTGCATTGCTCATTCCATGTGCTGGAAAGACAACTACTCCATCATTAATTGCATCGAGTGCTTTATAAGGCTCTTCTTCAATTATAGTTATATTGTTTTGTTTTAAAGTTTCCATAATATTGTCATTATGAACGATTTTACCTAGACAATAAATGTTTTTATCTGGATATTTATTTCGTGCTTCTAAAAGTTTGTTAATAGCTTTACTAACACCGATACAATTACCATATGGTTCTAAAAGATTCACTTTCATTTCAATCACCAAAAACATTATAACACATTAAAAAATGGATTTGGTATAGATTTATCCTCCTTGATGATATTTACTTTAAAATCATCGTTTTTATCGGTAATATCGATAGTTTTATCATCGCTTTGATTATTTATATCTGGTAAATTATCAAACGCTTTTTCAAGACTTGATTCATTTGAAAATCTTTTAAATGCTTTGGCCACTTTAAAAGTTGTTTTGATATTTGCTATTAATGGTTTGGTTTGTTTTATGATTGGTGTTACTTGGTTATAGATATTTAATACTTTTTGTGCACCACCTAAAAAAGTACCAACTTTAGTAAATGAAATATTTGAAAGCCTTGAAAATAATGATGGCCTAATTTTTGCGGCTTGTAATAAATTGCCACTTCTAGAAAGTAAGCCATAACTAGGACTTGTAAGTATATTGCTATATAAAGGAATAGTATTCATAGTTAATTCGCCTCATTAATAAATATGCAATTGTTATTAAAAAGGTTAAAAAAAACTAAAGGAGTTTTGTTTCCTTTAGTTTTAAGGTCATTAATTGGTATTTATTCTTCTTCGTTTTTATTTTGTTTTTCATTAGTTGTCTTAACTGTTTCAGTTAAAGCAGCAACTAAAGAAGTTAAATCAGCAATGTTAGATGGAATAAATAATTTAGTAGCATTACCATTTGCAACTTTTGCTAAGGTATCTAAACTACGAATGGTAATATATTGCTTTGATGGACTTGCTTCGTTTATAAGTTTAATTGCTTGTGCAGCACCTTCAGCTTCAGCAATTAATGCTTCTTTTTTAGCTTCAGCCTTTAATACTACTGATTCTTTTTCCCCTTCAGCAACAAGGATTGCAGAACGTTTTTCCCCTTCGGCTCTTAAAATAGCTTCTCTTCTTTCACGTTCGGCTCTCATTTGTTTTTCCATAGCTTCTTGAATATCACGAGGAGGGATAATGTTTTTAAGTTCAACTCTACGAACTTTAATGCCCCAAGGATCAGTTGCTTCATCTAGAATCAAACGAACCTTAGCGTTAATAACATCTCTTGAAGTTAAAGTTGAGTCTAATTCAAGTTCCCCAATGATATTTCTAAGAGTTGTAGCAGTTAAATTTTCAATGGCATTAATTGGATTATTAACACCATAAGTGTAAGCATGTGGATCAGTGATTTGATAAAAGACAACAGTATCAATTTGAATGGTTACATTATCTTTTGTAATAACTGGTTGAGGTTTAAAATCAACAACATGTTCCTTTAAACTTACTTTTTTAACTACCTTATCAAAAATTGGAATAATGAAGTGCCAGCCAACATCTAACGTAGCTTTATATTTTCCAATTCTTTCAACAATAAATGCTTCTGTTTGGTGAACAATAACAATAGATTTAAATACTATAAACAAAATAACTAAAGCAATAACAGCAACAGCAATCCAAACACCAATTGTAGCACCTTTTGACAATAAAATAATTGCATTATTCATTTGTTTTCCTTCTTTCTTTTAAATTTGTTTTACTATCATTTTGTTTCCTTCAATACGAACAATTTCAACTTTACTACCTTCTAGTATAGTTGCACTTTTATCTTCACATATAGCAGTCCAGATAATGCCTTCGTATTTAATTTCACCTGGCTGTTCAGGTTGAATTTTAGTTTGTACAACAACAGTTTTTCCAATAGCTACATCGACATTAGTTGGAACTGTAGCACTTTCGAATTTTTTCTTAACAAGTGGTCTTAAGAAAATGATACATAGAGTGGATAGAACTGCAAAAATAATAAGCAATGCCCACCATGGAACATCAAATATTGCAACAATCATCGCAACTAAAGCACCAATAGCAAACCAAAAACTAGTCAAATCTGTTGTGGATACTTCGATTATAATGGAAAGTATTAATATGCCAAGATAAATCCAAAACCAAATAGACATAACTATCTCCCCTTTCAGTAATAATTATATGATATACGGGACTTTTTTACAATCAAATTCGTGTACATGCATTGAATATTATTGCTTGCTTTTTCATACAATGTAAGGAAAGGAAAATAAACATGAAAATGTATTTAAATAGTTATTTCATTGATAAGAAAAGCAATAAAACAATTTTATATTTACATGGCTGGAATACATCCTATCAAACCATGTTAACACTTAGCCAAAAAAATCTCGATTTGAACGAACTTTTTATCGATTTACCAGGTTGTGGAAAATCAAAAGAACCAATTAGTTCATTAACAATCAGTGACTATGTTGAAATCATATTAGATAACCTAGAAGATAAAATAGATAACATAACTTATATAGTAGGTCATTCTTTTGGTGGAAAATTAGCTATAAAACTAGCAAATCATTTTAAAAATTTAAAAGGTTTATTTTTAATATCACCTTCAATTGTTAAAGCTAAAAGGACACCAGTTTATTACTTTAAAATTCTTAAATATAAGTTATTCAAAAAACTTCACCTAGATACATCTAACATGGGAAGTAATGATTTTAAACAAGCCAGTGACGTTATGAAAAAGACTTTAGTTAATGTCGTAAATGAAGATGGAATAAAAGAAATAAAAGCAATTGAAACTAAAACTTTATTAGTTTGGGCTAAAGATGATAAACAAACACCACTTAAAATGGCAAAGACAATAAAAAGGAATATGAAAGATTGTAAAATCATTGAAATCTATGGTGATCATTTTGGTTATCTATCAAAGATTAATCAAGTAAATTTATTGCTTAAAGACTTTATTTTAGAGGTTGAAAACAATGCTGATAGTTAGTTTAATTATAACTTTACTTATTTCCTTTAAAGCATTGATATATTTATTAAATGATTATCAAAAACAATATTATGATATTAGTAGGTTTATCAAGTTACAAAAACAAAAATTCAAGATTCATAAATTAAAGATTATATTATTCATAATAAGCCTAATTATATTGTTTCTACCGACAAATTTTAAAGTAATTAAATTTATTTTACTTATTTTATCATCTTTTTATCTGTTTTATAACAAAATTACCGATAGAATCATACGTTTTAAAATAACTAATCGAATAAAAAGATTTATAATTGAATATTGTTTTGTTTATCTGTTATTTATAACTTTATCTTATTTATTAAATATTTCATTTGTGATAATTCCTATTATTTATTATCTATTGTTTATCTATTTCTTTTTACTTACTTGTTTTATAAATATTATTATAGAAAAAATAATCATGTACTTTTATAAAAAGAAGGCTAGAAAGAAACTAAAAAGGAATAAAAATCTAAAGATAATTGGTTTAACTGGAAGTTATGGTAAAACTAGTACTAAAAATTATACATATCATTTACTTAATGGTTCTTATAATGTTTTAATGACTCCTGAATCATATAATACTTTTAACGGAATTTTACTTACTATTAATAATAATTTAGAGATATTTCATGAAATTTTATTGTTAGAGTTAGGAATCGATAAACGTAATGGAATGAATAAGTTTATTTCTTTTTTTGATTTTGATATTGCTAGTGTAATAGCTATTGGAAGTCAACATTTACAAACTTTTCATGATATTAAATACATCGAACAAGAAAAGATAAAAATACTAACTAATTTAGATAGTAATAAGATTGCTATCTTAAATCTAGATGATCCTAGAATTATTAAATATCAAGATAAGATAAAAGCAACAATTATAACAATTAGTAGTGTTAATAAAGCTGACATTTATGCCACTGATATATCATTAAATTTGTCGGGTATTTCATTTGTTTTACATATTTTTTCTAATGTTTATAAAGTTAAAACTAAAGTACTTGGTAAAAATCATATCAATGATATTTTAATTGCTATTGCAATAGCAAAAGCAAATAACATAGATGATAAAACAATAATAAATAGATTAAATTCACTTAGAAATTTTAGTCATCGTCTAGAATATAAAAAAGAAGGCTTATGGGAAATAATTGATGATTCATATAACAGTAATTTTAAAGGTTTTCTTGATGCTCTTGAAATACTAAGATTAGCAAATAATAAAAAAGTATTAATAACACCTGGATTAATAGAATTAGATAATAAAAACAAAAAAATTAATAAACGATTAGCATTAGATATCACAAAATCAGTTGATTTAGTATGTTTAGTAACTAATAATTCCTTAGCAATTTATAATGAATTAAAGAATCTAAAATTCGATGATGATAAAATGTTTTGTTTTAATAGTTATAATCAAGCAATGTCTTATTTAAAAGATAATTATTTAAACGACAATTTAACGATTTTAATTGAAAATGATTTACCAGATACATATTTAAAATAGGGAGGAAATAAAATTATGAATATTGGTTTAGTTTTTGGTGGTTCGTCTGTTGAACATGAAATTAGTGTTATCACAGCTTTACAAGCGTATCATAGTTATCATGGAAATAAATATAATTTAATTCCAATTTATCTTACTAAAGATAAAAAATTTTATACAGGTAAATATTTAACTGAATTAAATAGATATAAAGATTTAAAGGCGTTACTTAAAAAATCAAAACAAGTAACTTTTCATAAAGATAAAAACAATACTTATCTAAAAGTTGGAACTAAAAAAGTTATAATTGATGCTATTTGGCCAGTAGTTCATGGAAATAATTGTGAAGATGGTAGTCTTTATAATTATTTTAATATGTTAGGTTTTATATGTATTTCAATGGATCATTTTCAAGGCGCTATTAGTCAAGATAAAATAATTACAAAAAAACTAATGCAAGCAAATAAAATCAAACAAACCGATTATTTTTCAGTTCATTTATTTAACTATAATCAAAATAGTGATATTGTCTTTGAAAAGGCTCATAAAATTGGCTATCCATTAATAGTTAAACCATCACGACTTGGAAGTTCAATTGGTATTTGTATTTGCAATGATGATGCTTCATTAATAGATGCTATTGAAGCAGCTTTTAGATATGATTTAGAAGTATTAGTTGAAAAATATATCGAAAATGTTAAAGAATATAACATTTCTATTTTAGGTGATATTTCTAACTATCAAGTGTCTGAAATAGAAGAAATAAGTAAACATGATTTTTTAAGTTATGAAGATAAGTATTTAAGTAATAATAAAAATAAAGGGATGGCTAGTTTAAATCGAATAATTCCCGCTTCTATCGATAAAAAATTAAAACAAAACATAATAAATACAGCCATCAAAGTATCAGAAATATTAAATACTTGTTTATGCGTAAGACTTGATTTTCTATATGATGAAGAAAACAATCAATTGTACTTTAATGAAATAAATAATATTCCTGGTTCTTTAGCCTTTTACTTATGGGAAAAGAGTGATGTTTCATTTACATCACTGATTGAAAAAATAATTGAAATAGGACTTAAAAAAGAATATTACAAATCCCAATTAAATCTCACATATTCTCACAATATATTTAATAGTTCTGAACTAGAAAAACTAAGTTTTAAGAAATAAAAAAGATTCGAACGCGTTCGAACGCAAAATCGTTCAAAAAATGTTTTAGTCGACAAAAATGATGCTATAATAATGTTGTAAAGGACTTGATAGTATGAACATAAAAGGACTAAAAAAGTTAAATGAAAAAACTTGCTTGAAACATTTTCTAATAAAAATGATATTCCTTATGGTGCCTTAGAAGTTTATAGTGCATTTGCTAATAGTAATGGGGGAACTATTGTTTTAAGAATTGAAGAGACTTCTAAAAATATTTTTGAATCAGCAAAACTTAGTCTTAAAGAAATTGAAACATTACAAAAAGGATTTTGGGATGCAATAAATAACTCACAAAAAGTTAGTGTTAATATTTTGGTCGACAAAGATGTTTATGTTGATGACTATGATGGCTATCCAGTTCTTGTAATTAATGTTAAAAGAGCAAGTCGCTATGAAAAACCGGTTTATATTAATAACAACCTTTATAATGGTACTTATCGTAGAAATCATGAAGGCGATTATCATTGTAGCAAACAAGAAATTGACTTGATGATTAAAGATTCTAGCAGTCAATCAAATGATAAGACTTGCTTAGAAGAGTTTACAATAAATGATTTAAACTTAGAATCAATTTCAAGTTATAAACAAATGTTAAAAGCATCAAATCCAGGTCATATCTTTTTAACTATGCCAGATGAACAATTTTATCTAAATCTAGGAATTGCCAAATATGGAAATGATAATAAGATTCATCCAACTAGAGCTGGTTTACTTATGTTTGGTAAGGAATATCGGATCACTGATGAATTTATTCATTATTTTCTAGATTATCAAGATCATCGAAATGAAACACCTGAAATTAGATGGATTGATAGAATTCAATCATCATCTGGGGATTGGAGTGGTAATGTTTTTGATTTCTTTTTTAAGGTCAATAACAAAATAAGTCAAGGCTTATCTATTCCTTTTAAATTAGATGGTGTTCAAAGAATAGATGATACTGATATGCATAAAGCTTTAAGAGAAGCATTATGTAACACTTTATCAAATGCTGATTATTATGGAACTAGAGGAGTTGTTATTAAAAAATATCAAGATAGAATTGAGTTTGCAAATCCTGGTTGTATGAGAATGAGTATTGAAGAAGCCTTAGCCGGAGGCAATACTGATCCTAGAAATGAAACAATTTTAAAAATATTTAGTTTGATTAAAATTGGTGAAAGAGCTGGCACAGGCATTCAAACAATTATGAATGCAGTAAAGAAATCAGGTTATGATTCAATAAAAATTGAAGAAACTTTTAATCCAGATCGAACAAAAATGACAATCTATTTAACATCCAATGATACAAACAATAATAGACTTTTATCAAATACCGAAAAAAAGTCGTTAGAATACATCAAAGAAAAAAAAGAAGTTTCAAGGAAAGATTTGGAAAAATATTTAGACTGTAAAAAAACAAAATGCATTAATGTTTTAAAAGTATTATTAGAAAAAGGATTTATAAGAAAAATTGATCTAGGAAAAAATATTAAATACGCCACTAATTTTTAAACTAAAAATAGCAAAAATGTCCATTAGAATGGGCATTTTTCGTTAATAAGAATATTTGATATTTTATCTAAAATATTATAAAATACGAATTGACTAAAAAAATGATAATTAAGTAAAAGGGGATTTATATGATTGTAGCATTAACAGGTGCCACTGGAAACATGGGCAAAGAAACCTTAAAAAAACTATTACAAATAAACGAAATAGATAAAGTTAAAATATTAGTCTTAGAAGATGATAAAAGACAAAATGAACTATTAAAATATAATAAAAAAGATAAATCAAGAATTGAAATAATTAGAGGTAACATCGCTTCAAATGAAGCATGTGTTAAACTTTGTAAAGATGCTAGTTATGTTATAAACATGGCCGCAGTTATACCACCTCATTCAGATAAATACCCACTTAAAGCAATTGAATGTAATCAAATAGGTGTTGAAGTATTAGTAAATGTTATAGAAAATACTAAACCTCAACCTAAATTTATTCATATTTCAACTGTTGCTTTATATGGTAATCGTAATTCATACCATCCATGGGGTAGAGTTGGCGATCCATTACTTGTTAGTGCCTTTGATATTTATGCTATCACTAAACTTCGTGGTGAGTTTTGTGTTTTAGAATCTAATATCGATAATTTTGTTATACTTCGTCAAACAGCTATGCTTCATAAAAGAATGCTTAAAGATAATATGAGTGATGGTTTAATGTTTCATACTTGTTTCAATGCTCCTTTAGAATGGGTTACTGCAAATGATTCAGGAACTTTAATAGCAAATATTATTAAAAAAGATTTAGTTGAAGATTTAAGTAAAACATTTTGGAAAAAAGTATTCAATATTGCCGGTGGAAACGTTAATTGTGTCACAGGTTATAATACTTTAGATGATGGCTTTAAATTGATTGGTGGTAGTTGTAAAGACTTTTTTGAACCTAATTATAATGCTACTAGAAACTTTCATGGTTTATGGTTTTATGATGGTAATAAACTAGAAGAAATGTTTAACTACCAAAGTGAATCAACTACTGATTTCTGGCTGCAACTTAAAAAAGAAAATTGGTATTTTAAATTAGGAAAAATAGTACCAAAAAGATTAATCAAAAAGTTTGTAATTAAAAGATTATTTAAAAACTATAATTCACCTAAGTATTGGTTAAAACATGATGATATAGCAAGAATCTATGCTTATTATGGTGGTCTAGATAATTATAATAACATAAAAGCTTCATGGAATGATTTTTCATTACTTATTGAAAACAAAGATGAACAAGGAAATGCTATAGATTATCTAAAACTAAAAGATAAAAATAATGCCAAACTTATTGATTTTGGCATTGATATCGATAAAGATAACTTTACAATCGAAGAGATACAAAAATATGTTAGCATGCATGGTGGGAAACTAATTTCTACAACTGTTAATTCTATGTATGATAAACTTACTTTTGAAGACATGGATGGTAATAGATTTATAGCTCGTCCTTATACTATTATCAAAGCAGGACACTGGTATCATCAGGGTTATAAAGATAATGTTTGGGATTTTGATCGTCTTGCTAAGATTGATAAAATCTATGCTCAAATATGGTATGACAGTCATAAAACTGATGAAGATAAGTTTTATTATTATGATAAAGATTTCAAGGCACATATGGTGGATTTATGAAAAGAGTATTAATTTGTTATTTTTCAGGTACAGGAAATACCTTTAAAGTTGTTAATGAATATGTTAAGTTCTTTAATGAACATGGTTATGATACAACCTTATTTAACATGGATAATAAAGAATTTAACCTAAATATTTTAGAATATGATTTGTTTGGAATTGCTTATCCAATTCATGCTTTTAATGCGCCATCAAATATCTTAAAGTTTGCTAAATCACTAGATAAACTACCTAAGAAAACTAAAAAATCATATTTTATAATTAAAACTTCAGGTGAACCATTAAAACTTAATAACATCTCATCGTTAAAACTAAGATCAATCTTAAAGAAAAAAGGTTATGTTTTAACTAACGAATATCATTATTGTATGCCTTATAACATTATCTTTAGACATACTAATAATATGGTTTATAAGATGTGGAATATCGCAAGTAATGTTATTCCTTTAGATGCAACTGAAATCATAAATAACAAAGAATCTAAACTTAGTTATGTTTTATTTGGAAGGCTTCTAGCTTTTATTTTTAGAATTGAACACTGGGGTGGTAGGTTTAATGGAAAACATTATAAGGTTAATGATACCTGCCTTAAATGTGGAAAGTGTATTAAAAACTGTCCTACCAATAACATAACCATTGAAAACAATGAATTTAAGTTTAACAAGAATTGTTTAATGTGTATGCGTTGTTCATTTAACTGTCCAGTAGATGCTATAAAAATAGGCTTATTTAATAAATGGAAAGTAAATGGTTCATATGATTTTAATAGTTATGATGAAAATGAGGTTCAAACTCATCAAAAGTATTGTAAGAAATCATATCAAAAATATTTTGCTAGAAATCAAAAGCGAATAGATGAGATAAAAACTAACAAGAATATTTAATTTTATTTAAAATTTTATTATAATTAAACCGATAGGAGTGATACATATGTCAACACCTCATAATCAAGGAAAAGAAAATGATTTTGCTAAAACTGTTTTAATGCCTGGTGATCCACTTAGAGCTAAATTTATTGCTGAAAACTATCTAGAAAACGTTAGATTAGTTAATAGTGTTCGTAATATGTTAGCTTATACTGGTACTTATAAAGGAAAAGAAGTAACTGTTATGGGTTCAGGTATGGGAATGCCATCGATTGGTATTTATAGTTATGAACTATTTAAGTTCTATGGTGTAGAACAAATTATTAGAATCGGTTCCTGTGGTGCTTATCAACCAAATTTAAAATTATTTGATATTTTAATTTGTGCTGGTACTTCAACTGATTCAAACTATGCTAGTCAATATGAGCTTAATGGTACATATTCAGCTATCGCATCTTTTGATTTACTAGAAAAAGCTGTCGCTAGTGCCAAGGCTAGAAATGCTAATTATTATGTTGGAAATATCTTATCTAGTGATTTATTTTATCGCGCTGATAGTGATATTTATAAAAAATGGCAAGCCATGGGAATTCTTGGAGTTGAAATGGAAAGTTATGCTTTATATTGCAATGCTGCTTATCTAAACAAAAAAGCATTAACTATTTTAACTGTTTCTGATTCATTAGTTAATAAAACTGAAACAACCGCCAAAGAAAGAGAACAATCATTTACTCAAATGATGGAAATCGCTTTAGATTTAATTTAATTATCTATGTGGTGGAAAATCTTAGTTGCTACAATTTTATTTTTAATTGTTCTAGTTTTAATATTCTATAAACAGTTAAAAATGTTATATGTAGGATTAACAAAGAAAAAAAGAATTCAAAGGAACTTATATCACGCTTGTAAAAGCGAAAACTTTTTAACAATTTCTGATATCTTTATCGAAGTTAATCAAAAAAATATTCATCAAGCTGATACTATTATCTTTGCTAATAAATACATCTATGTTGTTAAACAACTTATCTATCTTGGTAGATTAGATGGTAATCGTGATGATGCTAGATGGCGTCTATATAATAAAAATGAAATGCAACTTGTAATCAATCCATTTAAAGATAACTATAAAAGAATTCAAAGAGTTGCTAATATCTTAAATCTATCATTAGATAACTTTAAAAGTATTGTTTGTCTTGCTAAAACCATTCAAAAAGGTGATATCAAGATAAATAACAATGATGAATTTATTTGTTTAGAAGATGAAGTAATACCAGCTATCAAAATGATTGAAAAAAATTCAAATGCTAATCCATATGATATCGATGAAGTAGAAAAATATGCTAACATGTTATATCGATATGGTTTAGACAATGAAAAGAAAGTGAAAAGAGGTAAATAAAATGTTATTCAAGAAAAAAAAAGCCACAATTAAAGTAACTACTATGAAATGTGCTAACTGTGCTAAAAGAATCGAAAATGCTTTAAAAGAAAGAAATGTTAGTACTAAAATCAATTTAGAAACTAAAGAAGTTGAACTTTATTTTAAAGATGGAATTATCACAGTTGATGAAGTAAAGAAAATCATTACTGATTTAGGTTATGAAGTCGCTTGATTTTTTAAAATATCATGAAGAGTTAAGTTATTCTTATTCCTATGGGGCTTTTGTAACCTTTGAACTGATAAACAATCATCCTAAAGATACTATAGCTATCATTGTTGATGATAGCTTTATAAAAAATGATAAATTCAAAGATTTAGAAAAGTTAACAAAAAAACACAATATCCCCCTTTTTATCGACAATAAATTGATTTCCAAACTAAGAAACAAAGATAATTGTTATGTAATCGGAGTATTTAAAAAATATAAAGAAGCCTTAACAAATGGTCGACATATAATCCTAGAAAACATAAATGAACTAGGAAAACTTGGAACCATTATAAGAGGTATGAATGGCTTTGATTTCAAACAACTAGTCTTATTAAATTCTAGTATTGATTACTTCAGTCCTCATGTTATTAGATCTAGTATGGGTTCCTTCTTCCATGTAAAGATAAAAGAATATAAATCAATAGAAGATTATAAAAAAGATTTTCCTAATCAAGAAATCTATGTTTGTAACGAAAAAGGAAAAAGTAATCTAGAATCAATAGATCCTAGTATAGAAAACTTAACATTATGGTTTAGTGATAACATAACTAAAGAAAAATCAATAAAAATTGCTAGTGATTTAGACTTAGAAAATAATGCAAACATCCTATTTTTTCATTTTTTTAACAATTAGGATGTTTTCTTTTTTTGTTTTTGCATATGATACTATGAGGTGGCATCATGGCAAGAATAAAATATATTGATTCTGATGTTATATTACTTGCTAGAATTATGCGAGCAGAAGCCTTAGGTGAAGGCGATGTTGGTATGAAACTAGTAGGTAATGTTGTTGTTAATCGAGTTATTGCTACTTGTGGCACATTTAAAAAAACAGACACTATTTCAAAAGTTGTTTATCAAAAAAATCAATTTGCAGGAGTTAACACTCCTTTATTTAAATCATATCCAACAGTAAAAGAAAGAAGACTTGCTAGGCAATGTTTAGAATATTATACCAAGTGGCCTGCCACTAGAGCTTTGTTTTTTAAAAATCCTGGAAAAGGTAAATCATGCCCTAAACAATTCTTTGGTTTGTTTGTTGGGAAATACAAAAAACATTGTTTCTATCGAGCAAATAACAACTTAAAGTGTGGATTATAAAAAAATATCGAGTGAATCGATATTTTTAATACACAAATATTTAAAATTGTCGGTAAAATCGATATTTATAATAAAATAAATCAATTTAATTATTTTTTAGTTTGATATTTACTTTGTTTTTCAAATTTACTAAAATGAAGTTGTAGGTCAAATAATAAATAATTCTTTTAAAATAATAGAATGTGAGGTGACATAAATGGAAGAAAACAATATTTTAGAAGGAATTGATTTAAGCAATGAAATTTTAAACAAAAGAACAAATAATTCTAAGTTCTACTTACAACCAGATGGTGCAGTTGTAATGATTTCTGATTTATGTGATGACGATATAATGTTAACAAGCACAAATTCAGACACAGAAATAACAAGTTTTGAATCAACCGGAACAACAGTTACATTACAAGAGCAAGAAGTAAAATTTGGAAAAGATAAAACAACTAATCAATTTTATAGAGCATATTTCCAATTTTATAATTATAGTTTTTTGAGTAAAGATGTCACTTCCGCAACATTAACTCTACACATTAACAATACAAAATATGCAACAGCTTTATATTATTCAATTTATCCTATTAAATCTAGAATTTTTGCTGGTGATAGACTACCAGAATATGATGAAAGCAGTCCTCTTGTAGAAAAGCAATATCCATCATCAGCAACATTAACATTAAATGTGCAAAAAATTATTGCAAATGATTATTGGGGAATAGTTATAAAGTCAAGTGAAGATAGTTCTGTACCTGGAACAGGAACATTTTATGGTTCAAAAAATTCATCTTCAAGTAATAGACCGCAATTAATAGTCAAATATTATGATAGTATTTCTGTATCTAACAGCGAAAATGTAGGAACCATCACATTAAATGATAAAAGTTTTGCAAACATTAAGAATATTAGCGGTTATAAAGAATTTAAACATTTATGTTTATCCCTTGGTGGAATTGATTTATATCATATCTATAATGATATTATCGGAAGATATTCATCTGTTAATAGTAAAAAAGCAACACAAGAATATCGTTTTGGTGTTGGTGCAAAATGTAATTTTCATATGAATCTATTTAATGAAAACAGATTAAATAATCAAATAAGTGATAGTACAATAACATTGATAGACGATAATGATAGTTATATGCCATTTAATAAAAAATATTATTATGTTAAAAATGGAAAAAGAATTTTTGTTAATGAAAACGAAATCAAAGAAAAGAATTTTAAATACATATATGTTGATAGTGATGGAATAGAATATGACATAACAATTTCATATTTTGATTTTTTAGGTCGAGAAATACGTGTTGATAAATCAAAAGCTGCAATGTTTGAAGCGTTGGTAAATAATAAATACAATCTTACCTATTATGTAAAAGACATAAAAGGTAATGTTGTTGATATTGAATATGATATTCAAACAAATACAGCCACATATAAAATGGCTCAATTAGAAGAATATAACGGAAATGTGTTTGTAGTAGATAATGATTTTATAACAATTGAAAATGGAGTCAAAGTATATCATAAAAATGGTTTTAATATTAAAGTGCAAAACGATAGTTATTTACAAAAAGTATCAGTTATAAAACAAAACGATAATCTTTATTTGCATTCAAACTATGTAATGTATGACATGTATGGGAATCCAACATGGGCAAGTTATAAGAAGCAAATATATGAAAAGATAAATATGAATGGTATTGATTTTTCAAATGTTAGCATACCAGAAGAATTATATTACCTAAGACAAGAATTGGATCAATTAGAAGAAACAAAAGAAAATATTCAAAAACAAATCGAACAATACACAGAATATTTAACTTATAGTGATGCTAAAATAAAAGAAAAGATGTTGCAAATACAACAAGAACTACTTTTATATGAAATCAAAGATAACACAAATAAACAAATTGAAGAGAATGCAGATAATTTTATTAAAGTGTATGAATCAATGCCTGAAGATAAGCTTTGGCATATTCTTTGGCGGCAATCTGCACAAGCTAAATATGAAGAATATGTTAGAAGAAACTTAACAATTGAATATCAAAATTTGCAATATTACTTAAATGAATTAAACATGTCTTCAATACCAAGAGAAGAAAATCATATCAAGAAAACAATAGAAGAATATGAAAGTGATTTAGATAATGTTGAAAAAGAAATAGAAAACACAAGAGCAAATATTATTGAATTAGTTGAACAAGAAAAGAGAAAACCAATTGATTGTTTATTATTAAATGGAACAGAAATATGGTTTGATTTTTTCGGTAAAATGGTACAAATCAAAAGAATTAAACAGGAAATAAATATTAATTATGATAGAGATGATTATTTAATTAATATCACAAATCAAAACAATGAAAAATTATTTGATTTTGAATACGAAAATGGATTTGTAACAAAGATTACAGATGCAACTGGAAAATATGTAACACTAGAATATGATTCAAGTGATCGAATTCAACAAATAACTCATGATAACGGTGAATATGTAAAATATGGATATTATGATTTTGGATTGCATAACGTTTATGATAACTGTGGAAGAAATTTAGCACTTGCTACAGGAAGTGTTGTCACATCATGTAGTTTTAATTCAAAAATAAGTGAAATAAATGATGAAGGCATTGTAACAGATACCCAAGAAATATTATATTATTATGAAACTATTGCAACAGCAAATAAGCATTGGAGAATAATACGTGATGACAATGATATATATATTCATACATACGATAATTACTGTAATTTAGTAGGAGTTTTTGAATCAAACAATACAATTCCAAGTGAAAAAATACAAGTAGGAAAAGAACCATCATATCGTTTTTATGGAACAGATAAAAAATATGATGTATATTTAAATTACAAGGCAAATCTTCTACAAAACGGAAGTTTCGAGGATGGTCTAAGTAATTGGATTTTAAGCAACTCAAATAATCAAATTACTAAAGATGCATATGTAGATGGTAGTAATGCAATAAATCTTTCATTAGGATATATGTATCAAAATGTGCCAATTGAAAATGTAAAAGATTATAATTATTTAGTTTTTGGTGGTTATGCGTTAGCTAAATCAGCACCAGTTAGAATGAATCAAAGACAAATTGATGAATCATTAAACAATCAAATAAGTAGTGGTACAAAATTTGAATTAAGAGCACAACTAGAATACAATGATGGAAGCACAGAAGTATTTAACACAACATTTGACTGGAAGATTACTGATTGGCAATTTGCGGCTGTTTTAATCAAAATAAACAAGCAAAAAACACTTTATAGATTTTGTGTTTATGTAGATTTTAGTTCAAATACAGGTACTGCAATTTTTGATAATTTTGCACTTTGTGAAGCAAATGGTTCATATCAAGAAATAAACAGCGATGAAACTATAAATTATAAAACCAATTTTGAAAGTGAAACATATTATAATAAATATGATGGATACAACCCAACCGAAAGCGTTTTTGTCGATAAAAACGGCTATAAATTAACAACATATTATACATATGATTTTTATAATCGCTTACTTCGTACAGAAACTAGTGAAGGAATAATAACAGCATATAAGTATGAAGAAAATGAAACGATACAAGAAACATATCATAAAGATGATCCAACAAACAAATTGATTCATCATGAAATTGTCGATGAAAACGGACGTTTACTAGAAGAGTTTGATAGCAAAGAAAATCAATCAACCAAATATAATTATGTTAGTCCAATTAGTTCTTTGATTGATTTAATAGAAAATGGGGTTCAAAAAATCTATTATGGATATGATAATAGAACCGATGAAATGGTAAGTCAAAGTCAAACAATTCATCAACAAGACGCCACATTAAGATATCATTACACAGATGGATTAGTAACAAGAATTGATAATGATTTTGATGTGACAGTTAAATATGCATACGATAATAAAAAAAGATTGAAAAAAGCAATTGTTAATGAATTAATATTAGAAGATATTGAAACAAACGAAAATGTAACATTTACAATCGATGGCAAACAATTTACAGGTGATGAAGTAAATACATTTTATGATTTGTTTTATGTAAGCAAAAAATATAATGATAAGAATCAAATTTTATCAGTTTCTGAGGGAAAGAAAAATTTTACACCTGTAGAAACAGTATTAACTTATAGTTACGATGAAAAAGATAGACTTGTAGCAATTAATGATAAAGTAAATGAAGAAAACAGTTATAGTTTTACATATAATAATAATGATTTATTAAGTGGTTTTGCTACAGATAAAGTGACTGGTTCAATCTTTTATAATACAAGGAACCAAATATCTAAAGAGGTATATTCTTTTGATAATTCAGATAGTTTTAGTTATAGTTACGAATATGATGAAGCAAATCCATATCAATGTAATTATATATATACTCATTTAGATAAAAGTGCTAAAACAATCTTTAATTATGATTTACTATCTAGAGTAAAAAGTAAAGCAATCAATATATTAGATATGAATAGAACAATATATGAAGAATACTATTCATATTGTAAAGATAATAACCAAACCAACATGCAAATAGCTAAGATAAATTATGTAGTCTATAATGCAATGGATGATTGTTTTGAATATAAATATGATAGCAACCATAGAATTGTTGGAATAATGAAAAATGGTCTAGTTATAAACGAATACGAATATGATATTTTAAATAGATTAAGTGTTGAAAAAGATTATAATAATCAAACAAAAATTAGATATCAATATGATATAGTAGGTAACATTTTAAAAAAATTCTATTATGATTTAAAGACAAATGAACTTGTTAAGACTGATACATATACTTATACAAAAGGAACATTTGGTTTAAAATTATCAAAATTTAATGGAACAAATGTAAAAACATTTACACTAAATGATAAAAAACAATTGACAGAATATGATGGAACAACATTTACATATAATACTAGAGGATTAAGAATTAACAAAAATAATGCTAAGTATTATTATGATCATAACAATAGACTATTTAAAGAAGAAAATGGAACTAATACAATTTATTATTTCTATATCAACAATCAAGTTCAATATCTAAAAGTAAATGATACACAATACATATTAAGAAGAAACATATTCAATGATGTAACTCACATTTATAATTTTGAAGGTAAACTAGTAGCATATTATGAATATGATTCTTGGGGCAATCATAAAGTATACGACGAAACAGGAAAAGTTAATGAAAATGCCGATTTTATCGGAAATATTAATCCAATCAGATATCGTGGATATTACTATGATGTAGAAACCAAACTTTATTATTGTAATGCTAGATATTATAATCCTGAACATGGAAGATGGATAAGCGAAGATTCAATCGATTATTTGAATCTTGCCACTATTAACGGATTAAATTTCTATTCATATTGTAATAACAACCCTATAATGTATGTTGATCCAAGTGGACATATTATAGGATTAATTATTGGATTACTTGCTGGTGCATTTATTGTAGGCTCTGCCACAAGTGCTATAAGCCAGGGTGTTACTTATGGTTGGGATAATATTGACATCTTGCAAGTTTTTACTGATGGATTATTTGCACTAGGTTCTACTGCATTAGCCATGACAGGAATTGGTTCAATAGGATCTGCAATTATAGGAGCAGGAATGGGTTTTGCACAATATGCAATCGGCGCATCACGCCACGGAGAAGATATAACATTGCTTGGTTCATTAACATCAATTGGTCTAGGTGCTATCGGTGGTGCTATAAGTGGTGCTGGTGCAAGAAACAATACAAGTATCATTAAAAATATGAAATTAACTGGTAGTGGAGCCAGCGCAGTTAAAGCAATTACAACTGCAACTAATAGATATTTCGCCGGAGAGATTTCAATGAGAGGTCTCCAAGCAACAACAAATCTATGGGGGAATGCAGCATTAAATGCTGTACAAAACGCAATAGCACCTGCAATTGCTAGAGGAATGATTTGGGGAACTGGAAAAGTTCTACTTTGTACAATTGGTTCTACAATACTAAATAATATATTCTAAACACTTTTTAAGGAGGCATAGTTACTATGAAAAGTACAGACATTATTGATTTTTATCTTATACAACTAGTTATATTAATGTTATGCTTCTCAAATTTGATACTAGGAGGATCCTCTGATAAATATTTATCTGATTATACATTAAAAAAACTATCAGTTCCCAAAAAATCATTTTTAAGGAAACTAGTAATATTTAAAGAAAATAGATTTACAGTTCCTGATTCATTCTTATATATAAGAGTAATACCATACTTAATAGAATGGTTGTTTATTATTATAGGTACAATATTGATATTAATTAATCAATTTGTAGTTTACTTTATTCCAAGTTCTGCTTTTCTTATTTTTGGTTATTGTAATTTAGGTTTATATTTTGCTTATGAAATATTATTAATGTTTTTAGGATATGGCATCCATTATTAAATCTTTATAAATACAAAAAGTGAAATCAAATATGAGTAATTAGTTTCATATTAATTGATTTCACTTTTAATTTATTTAATGTATTTTATTTGGTAGTGCTTGCACCATTCTATAGCTATTTCTTCATATTTCATTTCTTGAAACTTATACCATTTATCAATGATATGGTTATAGATACAAATGTTTTTAAATCTTCTAAAGGCACCTTTACCTTTAATTGCTATAAATAATTTACTTGCTAGATTTTTATCTTTTATGGTATCTATAAATTCTCCCATCATATGATAAGGATTTATATCATATCTGGTTGGTAAACAAATATAATTATTGGCATCATCTAATATATCAGAATGTGAATCAGCCATTTCATTTGTATATATTAACTTATAGGTATCAGGATCTAAATAATATGTAAAATACATATCACCAGCAACAATTGATATAGCATCTATTATGTCTGATAATTTTAATTCTTTCATAATGTTTTCCATTCTTACTTTTACAAATCTATTATAACTTTTAATAAACAATTAGTAAATATTTTGCATTTTATAATTATTTTTACTATAATTTTGTTGGTGAAAATATGAATAAAGAAATCGAAATAACAATTGATCATTTAACTAAAGATGGAGTAGGTGTTAGCCGCCTTGAAAATGGCAAGAATTTATATGTTGCCAATTGTTTTAGTAATGAAAAATTGTTAGTTACAATAGATTATGAAGGTAAAAAACAAGTCTATGGTCATATTAAAAAAGTATTAGTTTCTAATCCAAGTAGAGTTAATCCTAAATGTGATGTTTATTATAGTTGTGGCGGTTGTCATTTATCTTTTATGAGTTATGATGCTCAACTTAAATTCAAACAAGAAATAGTTAAAAAGATTTATGAAAAAGCAGGCTTTAATAACATTATAGTTCATGAAACTATAGGCATGGATTATCCTTATGAATATCGTAATAAAGTACAAACTCCAGTTAAACTAAAAAAAGGTAAGATTGTTGCTGGTTTTTATAAAGAAAATAGTCATGATGTGGTACCTTTTAACTTTTGTTATGTTCAATCAAAACAAAGTAATGAAATCATTAAAAAAGTATTGCTTGCTATGAATGAAAATAAAATACCACCATATGATGAAGATAAAAAGACTGGTGTTATTCGTCATCTTTTAATTAGAGAAAGTGATACTGAAACTATGTTAGTATTAGTAACCTATAAAGATTCATTCCCAGGTCGTAAAAACTTTGTTAATTCAATTAGAAAATATTTACCAAATCTAACAACCATTGTTCAAAATGTTAATACTAGACATACTAATGTAATCTTAGGTGAAAAAGAAAACATCTTATATGGTAAGGGTTATATTGTTGATACCTTATTAGGATATACCTATAAAATATCACCTAAATCATTCTATCAAATAAATAAAATACAAACTCAAAAGTTATATCAAAAAGCAATAGAACTAGCAAGTCTTAGTAAAGATGATGTTATCTTAGATGCTTATTGTGGAATTGGTACAATAGGACTTAGTGCTGCTAAATATGTAAAACAAGTTGTTGGTGTTGAAATAGTAAAAGATGCTATCAAAGATGCTAAAATGAATGCTAAAAATAATCATCTAGATAATTGTATGTTTTATTGTGAAGATGCTTCTAAGTTTATGTGTGATAACCTTAATAAATTTGATGTAGTATTTGTAGATCCTCCTAGAAAAGGTTGTGATTTACCATTTCTAGAAGCCTTAATAAAACAAAAACCAAAAAGAATTGTTTATATATCATGTAATCCTGAAACACAAGCTAGTAATCTATCATATCTAGTAGAGCATGGTTATACCTTTAAGGATATCTATCCATTTGATATGTTTCCTCAAAGTTATCATGTTGAAAGTATTTGTGTGTTAAAAAGAAAATAAATAAATTGTCGGTCAAATCGGATAAAACTAGTTGGTGTTCATCTATTTTAAGATGAACATTTTTTATTTATGATGCCACTATATAGTTTTAAAAAAGTATCAAAAAAATATTATTTGTGTTTCATTTGATTGATATTATCGATTAAATGCTATAAAATGTAAAAGACGTAAAAAACGCAAAGGAGAAACATATGACATTAGTAGAACAATTACTCTATGTTAGAGTGCAATTAAATTTGACTCAAATGGAATTAGCAAAAAAATTGAATGTTTCTTTTGCTACCATTTCAAGATGGGAAAATAATAAAGCAAAACCAACAAAAAAAGCTTTATTAACATTTAAGAATTTTTGTAAGAAAAATAATATAGTTTTTGATTGTGAGGACTTATAATATGAAGAAATATGAATGTATGATGAATCATAAAGAATTACTCTTAACTTTTGAAAAAACGTTGGTTTCTTCTGGTATTTTAATTAATAGTATTGAAAAGTGTGAAGATAGTATAAAAAATTTTTATCAAGTAAAAATAATTTTCAAAAACAAACAACTAAATTTGTTTGTTGATTTAAGAAATATTAGTTCGGCATATTTGCCAAACAAACCATATATTTTAAGAAGGCAAGTAGGAAAATTAGAGTTCGACGCTATACCAATTAACGATGAAAATAGTTTATCCATGCTAATTGGTATTACTTGTATTGATGATAAAATTATTTTAGTATGTTGGAATCCTTTTTATTTTATAGGACATAGCACAAATCGTTCGTGTTACGTTTTAGAAAGCAGTTTAGAAGAAGCAAAACAATTTGGATTATATGATGGTAATGATTGTAGAACACCTGTTTTAGTTTGCCTAGATTCTTGTTTTGACAAAATGTTAGATATTTATGTGGAAAGAAATGTGGTGGATTAACATGGGCGTTTTAAAGAAAAATTTTACATATATAGATTTGTTTGCTGGAATTGGTGGATTTAGACTTGCAATGGAAAATTATTCTAGTAAGTCCAAATGTTTATTTGCATCTGAAATTGATGAGGCTGCTGTAAAGACATATGAGTTGAATTTTGGTCAAAAGCCTTTAGGAGATATTAGAAAAATTAATCCCAAAGATTTAAATATTCCAGCACCCGATGTTATATGTGGTGGTTTTCCTTGTCAAACTTTTTCGAAAGGTGGAAATCAAGCCGGGTTTAAAGATTCAAGAGGAACTTTGTTTAGGGAGATCATTAGAATAATAGAATCTTATGATTTTAACGAAAGACCTAAAATATTAATTTTAGAAAATGTTCAAAATTTAATTAATCATGATAAAGGAAACACTTGGAAAACAATACATTATGAAATTACTAATGTAGGATATAATGTTATTGAAAAACCGTTAGTTGTATCTCCTAAAGATGTTGGTGTACCACAATTAAGAAATCGAGCCATTATTTTAGCTGTAAGGAAAGATATTTATGATGGTCCTATTGATTTAAAAATTGAAAAGAAAAGAGTTAATTGTTCTAAAATAATAGATATTATTGATAAAGATATTGATGATAATTTATTAAAAACTCATTCTTTATCGGATGAACAAATTGAAATTTTAGATTGTTGGGATGAGTTTCTTAATATTATTCCGCAAAAAGAAAGAGTTATCGGTTTTCCAATTTGGAGCGATGAGTTTGGGAAAAAATATCCATTAGGTGGTTTGCCAGAATGGAAACAAAGAATCATTTTAAAAAACAGGGAATTGTATTTAAAGCATAAATCAGAAATTGATTTGTGGTTAAAAAAATGGAATGTAAGAAAAACACTTACACCAACAAATAGAAAATTTGAGTGGCAAGCCGGAATTAGTATGGATAGTGTATATGATGGTATTATTCAATTTAGGACAAGTGGCGTTAGAGTTAAAAAACCAACAGAGAGCCCTGCTCTTGTTGCCATGGATCATAGACCAATATATGGTCCGGAAAAAAGATATATCGTTCCAGTTGAGGGATTAAGATTACAAAGTTTTCCGGATAATTATCAATTTAACGAAAATGAAAAACAAATATTTAAACAATTGGGTAATGCCGTAAATGTTAAAGTTATTGAGTGTATGTTTAGATTATTTGTTGAATATATCGACGAGAAACGAGGAAAGTAGTATGGAAGAAAAAAATTTTGATGTAACTGTGGGATCTGGAATTATTTCAATATTTCAAAGACAAAACTTTAGATTAGAAAGGGTGTTTTCTGAGTTTATTGATAATTCCCTACAAAGTTTTTTAGATCATCAAGACGTTTTAAAAAAACTTGCTGATGGTGAAAAGTGTAAGGTTTCAATTTTTTGGGATGGAAATAAAATAGTTATCAAAGACAACGCGTTTGGCATGAATGAAGAAGAGTTCGGTCGAGCGTTAAAATTAAAGGCAACAAACCCTGATGCATTAAAAAACGATCAATTGAGTGTATATGGTATGGGATTAAAATATGCTTCGGTATATTTGGGAAATCATTACAGTATATCTTCCACAGCATATAATTCTGATATTCGTTATTTTGCAGAAATTGATGTACCAAAATTTGAAACAAATAACCCTACATCTGTTCCTGCAAAATTAAATAGCGAAAATCCAGAAGTTCATGAAACAGTCGTTACTATTACTGATTTAAGAATAAAAAGAACACCAGCCAAAGAAAACGATTTGCGCGAAAAATTAGGTACAATTTATAACCATTATATGCACAGCGGAACTCTATCAATTTTTTTAAACAATATTCCTGTAGTATATCACCTGCCTGAATTGAGACCTAATGAAAATGGTGGAAGGTATTATAGTAATTTTAACGATTCGTTTACTATTAATGGTAAAACATATAATTTTTCTGGATGGATTGGAATATTAAATAAAGGTAATCAAAGTATAACAGGATTGAATTTAATTCAAGCTAATAGGTGTATAGAATTAGGATATAAGCCAGAAAAATTATTTGGAAAAGGAAACTCATTTCAAAATTCAAGAGTTGTTGGAGAAGTTGTTTTTAATGGTGATAATTATGTTCTTTCATTTAATAAAGATAAATTTGTTTGGGCTGATGATGGAGCGGAAGACGCTTTTATCAATAAATTAAAAAGCAATTCTGATGTTGCATGTATTATTAAAACTTCAAAAAAAATATCTTTTACAGACGATGAAGAAAAAGCAAAAGAAAAAACATCTAAATCATTTACTAAAAGTTCCGTTATTTCTGTTATAAATGAACCGAAAGTAGATAGTACACTAATTTTAAATACAGATGATAGTACATCTACTGATACAACTAATCAACCAACAACTATTACTGCACCGGTTACAACTAATAAATATATTAAGTTTCAAATTGTAGTGGAGGATAAAAATGTTCCACTATATGTTGATACATGGCAAGGATCTAAAACTGATGACTGGATTATATTCGAAAAATATGAAGATGGTTATTTACTTCGTGTTAATTATGAAAACGAGTTTATTTGTAATAAATTTAGTACTCAAAAATCGAAAGTTGCTTCAAACACAATAGCTATTGTAATAGTGACTAGCATGTTAATGTCACAAAATCTTGGGGTGAAATTAACAGATTCCAAAACACTATTGAAGACTATAAACAAAATTATGGGTGAAAAAAATGAATAAACTCACGATAACGGAAGTTATAAACAATAACTCAACTGATACTATTAAAAATCCAACTTTTAGTGGTTATCATATTACAAAGTTTAAAGAAAATCTTGAACAAGAAGAAAGTTCAGAAACAGTTGGACATATTCTTTCTAACGCCTATCAATCAATCAATTATTTTAAAAATCCTAATAATGTTTCCGATGAACAAAATCCGATGAAAATATTATGTTTAGGTAAAGTTCAAAGTGGTAAAACATCATTCTTTTTAGCAACGACAGCGTTGGCTTTTGACAATGGATATGATATTGCATATATTTTAGGTGGCACAAAATTAAAACTAAAGGAACAAAATTTAGGAAGAATTATTAAATCTTTTAAAAATAATGAAAAAATAAAAATTTTTGATGTTAATAATTTGTTTAACGAAAATATACCTTCTTTAATAAAAGCCGGTTATAAAATTATTTTGGTTATCTTGAAAAATGCTGCAGAAAAGACAAATTTAGGAAAATTAAAAAAATTTTCTGAAATATATTATTCTATTCCTGCTGTAATAATCGATGATGAAGGCGATGAATACACTCCGGGAGCAGAAAAACAAAAGAAAAAGAATTCGAGAGCCGGCAAAACACATGATAAAATTGTAGATATCATCACATCGTTTAAAATATGTACTTTTTTATCTGTAACAGCTACGCCTCAAGCTAATTTATTGGTTTCAACTTATGATGGTATATCGCCAAATAGATTAGTCCTTGTAAAACCTGGAAAAGGTTATACTGGAGGCAGAGAATTTTTTGACACAAAAGATAATCCTCATGTTTCTATCATTGATGATACAGACGATTTTGTTGATTCGATACCTAGTTCATTTAAAGAAGCACTATATTTCTTTATATTTGCCTGTTCGATGAAACGCTCGAAGGGAGATAAAGAACCATTTTCAATGTTAGTACATCCATCATCTTTTCATGCAGTTCAAGAAGTTGTTGCAAGTAGGATAAAAAATTTTATAAATAATTCGTTGAATCCAATTATTTTGAATAAAAGGTCTATTGAATTTGATGATTTAGTTAATGAAATTGAAAATGTTTTTATGCAATATAAAAAGATATATGGACAAAATGACATTGAATTTGAAAAAGTAATTAACGAATTGCCTGGCGTTGTTGAAAATCTTATGATTCAAATAATTAACTATGCAAGTTCCGATGATGGAGATGAAAAAAAAGACACTCCTAAATACAAAATTAAAGTCGGAGGCAATATGCTAGGAAGAGGGCTTACTATTGATAGATTAATAGTTTCATATATCTATAGGGATTCTAAAGAAGCACAAGTAGACACAATGTATCAAAGATGTAGATGGTTTGGTTATAAAGCAAATTACTTTGATGTATGCAAAGTTTTTATGACCGCAGAACTACAAGATAAATTTATGGCAATTGTTTCAAATGAAGATCATATGTGGAATTCAATGGAGGCTTTCTTAAATACACAAATTGATTTAAAAAAATTTAAAAGAATATTTTTGCTCGAAAATGATAAATTAGTTTTAACTCGAAAAAGTGTTTCGAATACTATAACGCTTAAAGTTATTTCTTCAGGAAATAAAGCAGATGAAAGCATATATTTAAATAAGGAAGAAATGGAACATAATCGAAAAATTTACATAGAATATTGTAAAAATAATAAACATAATGGCGAACTAGTTGATTTTGATAATTCCAAGGAACACAATCAAAGACATCTATTAATTAAAGAAAGTTTTATAAATTTTTATAATGTATTTTTATCTAAAATTATTTTTGGTTATGGTAGTCCATTTAGTGCGCAACTTTTTCAAGTTATGGTAGATAAAATAAAACGTGGCGAACAAGAAGATGATATCTTAATTATGTTAATGAGATATGGTAATGGGGAATACCGTTCTCCAAGCGATAGTACAATGATGAATATTTCTAGATTGTTTCAAGGTAGAAATGATGGCACAAAATTTACGGGAGATAGGTATCCAACAGATATAAATGGAGTTGATTATAGTAAAATTCCTTTTATACAAATTCATATGGTGGATATTTATAACAAAGAACCAAATATTAACGAATCAATTCCTTTAATTTCTTACAACAGTCCATTAACATCAGAAGTAATTAAAATGGTAACGGGAGATAATGTTTATGAAGAATGAATTTAAATATGTTTCTGATATTAGTAACGAAACATTTGAAACAAATGTTGTTTTACCTTTTTTAAATGAAGAAGGAAGACCATGTATTTTAATAAAAAACAGTAAAAACAAAGAAAATATCGTTGAGGGTTCGACCGACAATTTAGAATATCATCTAAATTCTTTGTTTATAAAAGATGAAAAAAGATATTATTTTCATATGATTTCGTGTTTGAAATCAGATGGTTATTCTAAAGAACAATTTAATATAGCTTATGAATATCTTTTTAAAACTATGGATTCTCCTAAAAGTGATACTGAGATAGGTTCGCTTATTAATTCTTTAGAACAACTTTTCAAAGTAACACCCGAAAAAGATAATTTTAAATTGCTTCTAGGAGTTTATGGTGAGTTGTTATTTGTTTTATTCGCGCACAATTGTGGATGTAATGAAATCTTAACTAAATATCATCCAAATTTCTTTTCAAAACATGATTTTGAAATAGATAGATATAATAGAATTGAAGTTAAAAGTACTGTTGATTCTAAAAGAATACATCACTTTTCACATGATCAAATTTTTCGAGAAGATGTTAACGTTTATGTGGTTTCTATAATTCTTGAAGAGTCTTCAGAAGGTGTGTCTTTGAATGAATTATTTGAAAAAGTATTAGAATTTTCTTTTGATCCTAAAACAACTTTATGGTTGGGACAATTGAAAGGATTTTGCGGAGTGTCCAAAGAAAACCCTGGGCCATCTTTTTCTTATGAAAAAGCATTGCAAGATTTAAAAATATTTAACGCAACAGATTTGCCACATTTAAAATTAGAAGGAATAAATGGAATAACTAACGTTTCATACAACGTTGATTGTTCTATGAGTGATAATTTAGACACTGCTGTGTTTATTAATAAAATAAATAAAATTATTGAAAATAAATAGTAAAAAATTAAATAATTACAGACAATTATCAATAAACTTGATTAGAAAAATTTAATAAATAAAAAGTTCTTTAAACATTGGTTATACCAATCAATTTAAAGAACTTTTTTATTGATTCTATCGATAGATTTTATAATATTTCTTTTTTTAATTCTAATCTATCTTCATCAGTTATTTGACGTCTTACTTTACAAGGATTACCAAAAGCTAAACTATTAGCAGGTATATCTCTAGTAACTACACTACCAGCACCAATAACACAACCTTCGTTAATAGTAACACCACCACAAATAGTAACATTACCAGCAATCCAACAATTATCTTTAATGGTTATAGGTGCACCATATTCTTTATCAGTTACATAATTTTTATTTTCATCATAGTATTGATTTCTATCTTGATATCTTAAGGGATGTAATGGTGTATAGATTGATACATTAGGACCGAAATAAACATTATTTCCAATACTAACCTTACAGATATCTAAAACAGTAAAGTTAAAGTTGGCATAAACATTATCACCCATAGATGTAAAGATACCATAATCAAAATAAAAAGGACCTTGTAAATAAACATTGTTACCTCTATTTGGAATCAACTTATCTAAGATTTCATTTCTTTTTGTTGTTTCTTCTTCTAAAGTATCATTATATTCTTTAGATAAACGATGAGCAGTTTGTCTTAGTTTTAATAATTCACTATCATTAGGATCATATATCTTTCCTTGTAACATTCTTTCTTTTTCAGTCATATCTATATCTCCTTTTTTGTCGGTTAAATTATAATATTGATTTTTATTATTTTGCAATACTTTTTCGATGTAATAAAAATATTACATCCAAATTTCTAATAATAAACAAATAAATAATATAATGAAACCGAAAGGTAAGGTGTTTATAATGGAAGGACAATACACGTGGGAAAAATTAATGAAATTGTCAATGAGCCAATTAAAAGAAATAGCCCTCAAAGAAGCAAAGAAACGCAACTTTATAATGGCAGATATACATATGATAGAACGAATGGAACAATTGGAAATAAAGTACAACGTTATGGAAATGATATTAGAACCAACGTGGACAAGCGAAGACTTCGCGACGGACGTTCTTTTAGATTAACAATCCATTTTGTCTAGTTGAAAACAATAAAGTTAATAGCTATAATAAAACTGTCGGAAATAAAACAATTGATTCTATCGACAATTTTATGAAAGGCAAGATAAACATGAATATATTAGTATTATCTGATAAATTCAAAAATACCATCTCATCAAAGAAAATAGGAATGTTATGTAAAGATGTCTTTGAAAAACAAAACCATAAGGTAACATATTTACCTATTTCTGATGGTGGTGATGGTTTTCTTGATAGTATTGGTTACTATAATGATGTAGTAAAAGTTTATTGTAACACCTATGATGCTTATAAAAACAAAATAAAAACATATTATCTAAGAAAAGATAATATAGCTTATATTGAAATAGCAAAAATAATAGGTATTAGAAAAAACTCATCATATGATATCCTAAATGCTACTTCTTATGGACTAGGAAAAGTAATACTACATGCTATCAAAAATAATGTTGATACCTTTTATATTGGACTAGGTGGTAGTCTTACTAATGATGCCGGACTAGGAATGTTATTAGCATTAGGTTATAAATTTGATAATGATAAGATAATTATTCCTGATATCATTATAAATAATAAATTTACTTTTCATATTATTAGTGATGTAACGAATCCTTTACTTGGTAGTAATGGTGCTACATATGTCTTTTCAAAACAAAAAGGAGCCAAAGAAAAACAACTACCAATACTAGAACAAAATATATTGAATCTATCGATAAAAATAAATAAATTCTATAACATAGATTATACCAATTATCCAGGTGCTGGAGCAGCCGGGGGTTTAGGTTATTGCTTTTTAAGTGTTTTTAATGCATCTTTCCATCAAGGTATTGATTTTATCTTAGATTATCTACAAGTAGATAAAATAATTAATGATTATGATTTAATCATTACTGGTGAAGGAAAGATTGATAATCAATCACTAAATGGTAAGATTGTCATGGAAGTGGTTAAAAAATATCATAAACCAACTATTCTTATCTGTGCTATCAATGAACTAGATACTAAACCTAATGATAAGAACCTAATAGATATTTATAGTATTGTTCCAACTATTACAAATAAAAAAGAGGCTTTAGAAAAGCCTACAATTTATTTAAAAAAATTATTAGAAACCATTAGATTATAACCGATTCTATCGGTTATTTTTTTGAATTGTTTTTATGTGTTTTTTATATGATACATGATGTTTTTTAAGAATTTGATTTAGTTTTTTATATATTTCATCTACTTCTTCTATGCTGTAGTATTCTCTGTTTATTTTATCGACTATTGAATCATATGCTGTAGCTACATTGAATATATAATGACTTTTGATTTTTATAACAGGATAAGCAAATGGAAAAATAACCATTGAATTAAGAAAGTATTTATTATCTAGATAGACTCTTAAATGATTTATGTGAGTTTTATTTTGATTAATTGGATTTTTAAAGTTATATGTTTCACCTTTTTTATGAACCATCCAAGTATCTTGTTTATCACTTGCTGCTGAAATCTTACCACGAAGTGATTTAGTTTCAATTACAAATATTCCACCTTGACAAACAAAAATGTGATCAATATTATGAGTTGTTTTTGATTTCGATTTAAAGGTGTAATTGTTAAATTGATAAGCATAATAACGGCTTTTAATAGTGCTTAACATTTTATTTACTGCTTTTTCACCATCGTTAGTTGGAAAATCATCTTTAGGTTTTCTACTTACATAAAAGATAATAATTAGTATCAAAGCGATAATAACAAGTAAAATTATAAAACCAATTATTAACCATTTTAATGTGCTCATTTAATCTACCTCAAAAGCCTTTACTTTCCTTAACAAACTTATGATAGCACAACATAAAATAAAAAAGTTTAATTAAGCATATAAAAAATGTTGATGTAACTTTTTTTGTACATCAACACTTTAAAAATTTATAATTTTCTACTTAATTATTTCTATCTTTATTATAGCCAAGTAAATATAAAAATACTGGGGCTGGAATCTTATATATCGACTTATTATTAGGATAATTATATAAGCCATAATCATTAATCTTTTTAGTTATAACTAGATTTGGTGTTTCATTAGATGAATATTCAACAATCAAATCATTTTCATTTATTTTTGAATTTTCACGATATTTAACTTCGATCATAATAGGAGTTTTTTCTTTATTATCTTTAATAACTATATCGATTTCTTTGTTCTTATTACCACCACGATAATAACCAACCGTAGTTAAACCATCATAACTAAAAGTTTTAACATGTTTATAGATAGCTGTTTCTGCTATGATTCCAAGTTCAGTAGGGTTATTTGTGATGTCATCGTTAAGTAATATAGCATTTCTAATAGCAGCATCACAAATATAAATCTTGTTTTGTGATTTTAATAATTGCTTTGGACCAACATTAATCAAATTACTGATATAAATTAGATTAGCACTTTCAAGATAACTAATATACTTTTCTAAGGTTATTCTATTAACTTCTAGTTCCTTACAAATAGTTTGAATATTAATAATGTTTGAAGAATTATAACATAGATAAAGAAATACTTTTTCGATATCAGCATTATTTCTAATTGGATAAATAGCTGGTAAATCTCTTTTTAAAGCTTTATCAATGATATCTTCTCTTAATATTCTTTGAGCATAGATATCATCACTAGACATAGCAAGTTCTGGAAATCCACCAACTTGTAAATATCTAATAAAATGAGGTTGTAAAAAAGATAGTTTATCAATGATATCTTGTTGTTCTTGCTTTGTTAATAAATATAACTTGGTTGGATTAATATTTATATTTAAATCAGGTGTTTCTAGATTTAATAACTTGCAGTATTCATAAAATAATAAAGTTGGTACTTGAATTGTTATCCATCTACCTAAACCACTTTCTTTTACTTTGTTTTCTAAAATAGGACTAGCTGAACCTGTAGCCATAACTTTTATATTAGGGTTAGTATCATATAAAAATTTAAGCCAACTATTCCAATCACTTGAATATTGAATTTCATCAAAGAAACAATAAATATCTTTACTTATCGAAACGTTGTTATTATAAACATCTAAAACATCTTGAATGTTGCATAACTTTAACAAAGGATGATCAAATGATATAAATAATATTTGTTTGGCTTGAATTCCTTTTTCTATTAAAGAGGCAATGGTTTGATACATAATTGTGGTTTTTCCAGTTCTTCTAGCACCACTTAATAAAACAGTTCTTCTAACTTCGTTATTGTTAAATGCTTTATTGGCTTCATAAAACGGAATTCTTTTAAATGGTTTATCAAATTCTTTTTGAACAACATTTGTTTTCCACCATGGATTAAATGAATATAATAAATTTAAAAGCTTTTCTTCATCAAAAAATGACATTATATCATCTCCTAATATCTAGTCATATTTTATACTTTTTTAATCAAAATATCAATCTTTTATATAAAACATTGATAGTATAATATCAATCTTTTGCGCTAAACATTGATATTAACCTTAATTTAGTATCAATCATCGTAAGCAAAAAGGAAGCACTTTAGCTTCCTTTTTGCTTATTTAAAAAACTTTATTTTATTCCCATCTTAATGAATAAAAAGAAAAACAAAGCATATCATAACATGTAATGAAATCTCTTTCTTCTTGATCAGTTATGTTGAATTCATCTAAAATTTCGTCTTCAGTTCTATTAGTTTCTTCAACAATTTCATAAAACAAAGATAAAATAAATTGTTGATATCGATATGTTTCTTTATCCAATCCATCTTTATAAAACCGTTTTTTCATGACTTCTACTGTGTCATCTTTTAAATCTGGATATTTTTGTCTCAATTCCTTTTCTGGAAATTCTTTATAAGCTAATGGTTCATCTTTATATTTTAGTTTTTCATTCATAGTTATTCACTCTCCTTTTTCTTGTTTTCTATGAAATCTATAGTATCATCTGATTTATAGACAATTCTTGGGTCTTCCCAAGAACCATCTGCATTTTGATTAACATCAGTGTTAACTATATATGCATTTTTAAATATTTCATTTTGGGATAATTTATCAAAAGCATCCAAAGGATGATTGTTGAACATTTTTTCTAATGTATGTTTTGGGATTAACCTTTTTGTTTTATCAAAACGATCTAAATTGTTCTTTAATGACCTTTCATATGAACAATAAGCACATATTAAATGGATTTTATAGCCTTTATTGAACACGTTTGCTTTTTTTAAATTATCTTCTAAATTTTTTGGATTATCTCCAATTGTTGGCCATACAATATTCATATCATTGTCGACAAATTCTTTTAGTACTTGCTGAGATAATCTAAAACTTTCGGAACTTACCATAGAAATATTTCTGGTGTCTTCTTTGTATTCTGGAATTCCTTCAAAGCCTCTTTGTTTGTCGCCTTCTTTAAAAATCTCGGAATCAACAATTGCTGCATTAAAATGCTTAACTGGCGGTTCAACCAGGCATTTACTTTTACCGGATGCAGAAATTCCTGTTACAATAAAGATGGTTTTGTCTTTTTTACATTTTGTTCATAAATATTAAAATAATTTTGGACCATATTATTTCTTAATTGTATTCTTTCGGGTGTTTGTATATCCCAAGTTCTATTTGCGGATCTTTCTTTTATTTCGTCTTCAAATTGTTTTATTCTTGGGTCATTATAGCCTAATTTATCATACAATTGTTCTCTAACCATTGGATCATCATAAGCCTTGTTATAACCAACAAGTTCTTTAGCTGTTATTTTATTAAATAGCTTATATGGTTCAATGGATTCTTTTTTTGCAAACTGTTTGTTGTTTCATTACTAGAACTCGTTTGCCCGTTTCCTTTTCTAGTAAATTTACCTTCTTTGTCTCTTGGATGCTTACTTTCATCAAAAACTTTAACCTTATTCATAATATCATCTTCCTTTCTTCGTTTCAAGATTGTTGAGTAAGTAAAAAGAGAGCTGTTTAGGCTCTCTCTTGCAATATAAAAAAGACTTTTAATGTTTACTTAAACATTTTGTTATCCATAATCGATATGTAAACATAACATACTTTCACACTCCTTTTTTATAAAACAAAAAGAGCTAAAAAATTAGCTCTCATTGTTATAGGTTCTTTTAAAAAAATTCACATTACTATAATAACATAAATAAAGGTGACAAAAGGTGACAACTTTTAAAAAATCACACATTTTAATTTTGTCATATACCAACAATACTATAATAACATAAATAAAGGTAACAAAAGGTAACATCTTTTTAAAAAAACATGTTTTTTCGTTTTTCCTATATATCGACGATACTATAATAACACAAATAAAGGTGCCAAAAGGTGCCAACTTTTAAAAAATCATGTTTTTTTAATTTTGTCATATACCGACGATACTATAATAACACAAACAAAGGTGCAAAAAGGTGCAAACTTTCAAAAAAATCATGTTTCTTGTTTTTCCTATATACCGACATTACCATTATATCACAATAAAAGGGGCAAAAAGGGGCAAACTTTAAAAAGTTTTGCAATGCTCAAATAAAAGTAGACATATTGATTGAAAATTGACTAATAGGTTGCGCTTTTGTTGAAAAAACGTTATAATTACTTTGCGCTTTTGTTGAAAAACAGCAAAAATATATCTTGCGTTTTTTGTAAAATACAATAAAGGAATGGTGTAAATGATATTTGAAAGAAAAATATTTTCAGCCTTAAAAAAATGGAAAGAAGAATCAAATGGAGCTACCGCAATGCTTATTGAAGGTGCTAGACGTGTTGGAAAATCAACAGCCGTTGAAATATTTGCAAAACAAAACTATAAAAGCTATATCTTGATAGATTTTGGAAATGTAAAAGAATCCATAAAAAACTTGTTTTATAATTTTTTAGATGATTTAGATACTTTTTATATGATGTTAGCACTTGAATATAAAGTTGATTTATATAAACGCGATTCGGTTGTTATTTTTGATGAAATTCAATTATTTCCAAAAGCTAGAGAAGCCATCAAGTATTTAGTAAAAGATGGTCGTTATGATTTTATTGAAACTGGTTCACTTATTTCTATAAAAGAAAATACTAAAAATATTCTTATTCCTTCAGAAGAAGATAGTATTACCATGTATCCAATGGATTTTGAAGAATTTGCTTGGGCTCTTAATGAGCATAAGCTAATCAATTATATTAAAGAATGCTTTGAAAAGAAAATCCCTTTGGTTGATATGATGCATAAAAAGGCTTTATTTCTTTTTAAAGAATATTTGTTGGTTGGTGGCATGCCAAAGGCAGTATCAAAATTTCTTGAAATGAATAAACAATTCAAAGAATGTGATTTAGAAAAAAGACGTATTTTAAAAACCTACCGAAATGATATTTTGAAAATAGATGCTAATTATAAATCCAAGGTTTTATCTATATTTGATCAAATACCTGGTTTTCTATCAACTCATGAAAAAAGAGTGAAAATATCATCGATTAACGAAACAAATCGTGTTATTAATTATGAAGATACTTTCTTTTGGTTATCTGATTCAATGATTTGTAATGAGTGTTTTTTATGTAGTGATCCTAATGTTGGTCTTTCATTAAATGAAGATAGAACATACATAAAATGTTATATGGGTGACACAGGTCTATTACTTTCCCATACCTTTGATGAAAATGTTGATTCAGATATAAATGTTTATGCTTCTATTTTAAATGATAGATTATCAATCAATAAAGGAATGTTTTTTGAAAATGCAGTTGCTCAAATGTTAGTTGCAAATGGTCATAAATTGTATTTTTATAGTCATTATGATGAAACCAAACATCGTAATGATATCGAAGTTGATTTTATAATTAATAGTGGTAATAAAATAAAAAATAAGATAATTCCAATTGAAGTTAAATCAGCAAAAAATTATTCAACAACATCTTTATTAGAATTCAAAAAGAGATTTAAAAAAAGAATATTAGTTTCATATATTATTCATCCTAAGAATTTAGTTGTTAGAGATGACGGAATTATTTGTATACCAGCCTATATGACATTTTGTTTATAAAAATAAGACAGTAGCTTATGATTTTATTCATTTTCTACTGTTTTTTTAATGCTTAAAATAACCAACTATATTTTATAAAACTATTAAAACACATATTTATTTATGTTATAATGCTTAAGGGATGTGGTATATATGGCTAATGATTTAACTAAAGCTGGAATCACTCAAATACATATAGTTCCTTTTGATTTAGGATATATTTTTTATGATATCTTAAGTATTAGTAATGAAAAAAATATTAAATTTGCTACTAGATTTGTAACTGAACTACAAGATGCTTATAAAGATAGTGATATCAAAGTATATAACAATCTAAAGCCACACTTTACCAATAATAAATTAGTTAGTGTTTCTTATCTTAAAAAAGAAATAGCTGACCAATCAGTTTGTTTTGTTGAACTTAAAGATAATCTATATTGTTATATTTTAACTAATGGTATTGGTGTTTTTGTCTTTGCTGATTTTAATTCTAATGCTTTAAGTAATTATAAACAATATCTAGAAGGTTATAACAAAACAATAACGGCCTATATTCAAAAAAGATTAACTCAATCATCGATCTTAAATAAACTTGAAAATAATTATTCTATCTTTCCTGATGAAGAAAAACTAATGTTAGATTTAAGAATCAAATGTTGGGATATCATTAATTCAATTGCAAAAAAGATGAATATTAAAAAAGCTAGACCATTTTCTAGCAATATATCATATAAATCACAAGGTTTATCATATGTTTTAACCATCTATATTATTAAAAACAATGAATTATCTAATAAAGAAATCAACTATTTAATGTATTCACCATTACCTAAAGGAATACATGGAAAACAATATTGGGATTTACTTCAAAATGATTTACTTAACTTTAATGATTTATGGCCTGAAACAATAGTTAACACTAATCATTCCATCATGCATTTTTCTTGGTCAGCAGTATCAGCAATTGTAAGTAATGATATAAATAACTTTGATGAAGTTGTTGAAAACACAGAAATCAGTAATCTAGTAAAAGCGGAGATTTATGTCCAATCTAGATGGTTTATTGCTGATAATTCAATGGACAATATTACTAAAAACTACAATTGTAAGTTAGAAGAATTACAACGTATGGAAAGTCTTGCTGAATTCTATCAAGCTGAACTTGATAATGAAATCAGTGCTAATATGGATACTTTATTTAAACAAATTCTTGAAAAAGTAGTTTTAACTTCATCAGTTAAAAATCTCTATAAATCAGTTTTAAATCAAATGAAAACTCAAAGAAAAATAAAAGAAGCTCATGATGCTGATAGAAGAAAACGAAATGGTTTAATCTTAAATCTATTCATGGCCATCTTTACCGCTTCATCGTTATTTAAAACAGTATCTGATCTTATTAGCAAAGATTTTTCGATAACTAACATCTTTATTTTTGTTGCTATGTTAATTGTTGCTATATTTACTGTGTTATTTGATTATTATAATAAGTAGGAGGTCTTAGTTTATGAAAAAAATATTGATTGTTGTTGATATGCAAAACGGCTTTACAAGCTATAAGCAAACCAAAGAATTAAAAAACAAAGTTATTGACTTAGTAAATACTAAAACATTTGATTATGTTATCGCTACTAAGTTTATAAACAAAGAAGATAGCCAATTTGTAAAAATCTTAAATTGGAATAGATTAAAAAACAGTCCAGAAACTGATTTAATTGATGGTTTAAATGCTGATTATGTATTTAGTAAGAATATCTATACTTGTTGTAATAAAGAATTCCTAGATTTATTAAAAACTGTTAATGATAATGCTATTCCAACTCATGTCTTTATTTGTGGCGCTGATACTGAATGTTGTGTTTTAAAAATAGCCACTGATTTATTTGAAAACAACATTATGCCATTAGTGTTAGTTAACTATTGTGATTCTAATGGTGGTAAAGAAGCTCATGATGCTGGTTTAAAAGTCTTACTTAGAATGACTGGAAAGGATTCATTAGTAAACGAAAAGATAACATCTAAAAAACAATTAGATAAAATAATTGAAGATAGAAAATATTAAACAATAGAATGTAAAAAGACTTATACCCCTTATCATACTCAAAAAAATTAAAAAAATATTGGAAATTTAAAATCAGCCTCGAATTATCTCAGACTGATTTTTAATATAAGAGTATACGTCAAAAATTAACACCCTCCAAATAAATATAAAAAAATGGTATCCTCTTTGTGCATAACAAGGAGGTTTT
>CANQVX010000008.1 GCA_947627355.1 uncultured Bacilli bacterium
AGTTAAAAGATTAGCACAATACATAAAGAGGTGACCGTCTTGGAAAAAGAAATAATAACACACATCAGAAAAGATAATTTAAATAGGATCATTGAATTTAAAACCAACAAAGGTAACATTTATAATTTTGAAATGGCAAAAGAAGCTATAACGTATGACAAAATTAAAAATGCAAAGATTGTAAAAAAAAGTAATGGTAGAACCTTAATTGAAAACGTAGATTCTTCCCATTCTCTCGACGATTTTCCAGAATTTTAATGATTTACTCGTTAGCTTTAACAAGATTTTTTACAAGCAAAATTGCTTTAACAATAAATAGAACTAAAAAGGCAATCAAGATTAAATTAAAAATAATTCCAACATAACCAATGATTGTTAAACCGACACCAATTGATCTCATTGAACCAGAATAAGCTATACCAAATACAGCAGCACAAGCTAAAAATTTAAGCACATATAATAAACATAAAAATCCTAAAAACCATAAATAGTTTTGGTATTCTTCATAATGTGTTTTTCTTTCAAAAACAAGTAAAAGTAATAAATTGGCACAAATAAAAAACAAAAAGACTAAACACATTGGATTCATACATCTAAAGAAAGCAATGATTGCTTCTTTTGCAAGAATTATGAAATGATTTGAATCAGTTATTGGCATAGCTAATACCACTTTTCCAACACTAGTTTTATAAAAAAGCGGCTCAACTGTATTCATGCTATGTTTATAACTTGTACACATACTACCAAAATGGATTATATCGACAAATAAAAAGCCAATTGCTATGCATGAACAGATAGCAACTAAGATAACAAAGGCATAATAAATCCATTTTTCTAGTTTCATAAATGGCTCACTCCTAATCAAAAGTATAGCATAAATTTTAAGATGTTTCCTACTTTTAACTTTTTTTAGTAAAATTTGGATAAATTGTAAACAGATAGTATTAAAAATACTATTGAAAAAAATTTTAATTAGTGGTATATTAAAAAGGCATAAGACATAAGGAGGTTTTTCTTATGAAAAAATTTTTCGGAAAAATTTTTGGTTATATTAAACGTACTGCTTGGATTCAACCTTTATTAATCGTTGTTGTAATATTTTTAATTTTATTCTTACTACAACCTATCGCAAACGGTATTAGCAGCATAGTATCTTGTATTGGTGATACTAATAACATGGAAGAAATTTCATTTAAAGAATATACAAACAAAGTTGAAAAAGCTAAAGCTGGAACAGACGCTGATCCAATCGAATTTGTTGTTGTATTTACTGCAGATGATTGTTCACATTGTAAAGCAATGAAACCATACATTAATTCCTATGTTAAATCAAAAGGTTCAAAAGTTAAAATTTACAACGTAGATGTTACATTCAATTCTAAAAAAGATCGTTACAACGATAAAACAGTTACTGAAGAAAGACTTCAAAACTTAGATGAAAGAATTAACCAATATTATGAAAATGATACTTCTAAAAACAATGTAGGTGCTGAACCTGCAGGTGCTGATGAACAATTCCAATTAATCGGTACCCCAATGTTTATTTGGTATTACAATGGTTTAGAAGTTAAGATTAATGTTAATCCAGATAGTATTTCAAATAACACTGCATTTAGAGAATTCATTTCTTTCCCAGAACCTGATGATTTTGCTAACTGGGATGAAGAATTCGTTGCTTCTAAGATTTTAGGTTAATTATTTAAATTAGATATTAAGCACTAGTAAATCTAGTGCTTTTTTCGTTTCTATCGACAAAAAAACTGAGTTGTTACACTCAGTTTAACCTTCTAAAACATTTACTAATGATAGATTAGGATAGTTTTGTTTCCTTAATGCTTCATAAATAACAATTGCTACAGCATTTGATAAATTTAGACTTCTTGCATCTTTATGCATCGGAATTCTAAATGCTGTTTCTTTGTATTTTTCTTTAATAGCATCAGGAAGTCCTTTGCTTTCTCCACCAAACATAAAATAATAATCTTTATTAGGATCACTACAATCAATTTCACTATGAGGTGTTGTTGCAAATCTAGTTAAAATATAAACTTTTTCTGGCTTATTTTTAGCTAGGAATTCATCAAAGTTTTCATATATTTCATAATGGAAATCTTTTAAATAATCCATGCCAGCTCTTAAAAAAGATTTATCATCTAATTTAAAACTTAATGGCTTGATTAGATGTAATTTTGCATCAGCAGCCATGCAAGTACGCATAATGTTTCCAGTGTTAGGTGGAATTTCAGGTTGATATAAAATAATATGATTCATATTATAATTCTACATTATGATAAACGTTTTGAACATCTTGTGCTTCATCAAGCATATCAAGCATTCTATTAAATCTTACCATGTGTTCTTCGTCTAATTTAATAGTTTCAAATGGAATGATTGTTGATTCAGCTGTGATAAATTCATTAATTCCAGCAGCTTCTAAAGCCTCTTTAACTTTGAATAAATCTTTAGGTGCAGCATAAACAACTGTGTTTCCATCTTCTTCAGTTACATCTGTAATTTCAGCATCTGTTTCTAATAAGATTTCTAAGGTTTCATCGACAGTTTTACCTGTGAATTCAACAATAGCAGTGTGGTTAAATAGATGTGATACACAACCAGTTACACCAAGTTTTCCACCGCATTTTGTAAATGCTGAACGAATTTCTGAAACAGCACGATTAACATTATCTGTTAAAGCTTCAACAATAATACAACAATTACCAGGGCCATAACCTTCATAACGTGCACTTGTTAATGCTTCTCCAGTACCACCTTTTGCTTTGTTAATCGCATTTTCAATAACGTGTGATGGAACTTGGGCTTTTTTTGCTTTTTCTACTGCACTACGTAATGCAGTATTCATAGTTACATCAGGCACACCACTCTTAGCTGCCATATAAACTTCACGGCTAAGACGATTGTAAAGTGCTGATTTTGCAGCAGCGGTAGCTGCCATAGCTTTTGCTCTTACTTCATGTGCTCTTCCCATAATTTTTATTGTATGAAGATTTTACTTCATACCGCTCCTTTCTTTAATAATTAACTTCATCGATACCAAGTGATTGATTAACGTATCGAGCAGCCATGTAAACATATTTACTTAATATTTCATAATAATCTAAATATGTTTTATCAATTTCTACATTTTTTAATAAGTTTAAAACTTTTAAAATTAAAGGTTGAACTAAAAACAAATCACAAGCTAAATTATTTCCCATTCTAACGACAGATTTTTGATTATCATAAACTTTATTTTTAAGGTTTTGATAATCATTTTCTAATTCTTTGACATCTCTAATATCAATAGATTTATTATTATCTACTAGATTTTGTTTAGTTATATAAATAACTTTTATAATCTTTTTAAAAGGAAATGATAGGTTTAGTGTCGGATATTTATTTAGCGAGTAAATTAATTTACCAAAGCTAGCTTCTAGTTCTAATAAACTGATTTCTAAATCAAAATTAGTTGTTTCCATTTTAATTCCCCTTTAATTTTGAAAGTCAGAGTTGGCCATAAGACCAACTCTAACTATTTTTATTCAGCCATTTTTTTAAGTTTATTCCAACGTCTTACAGAATAAGCTTTATTAGCGTCTAATAATGCTTGAGCATTGTCTGGATTAACTTTTGGTAATTGATTGTAACGAGTTTGAGATAAGATGTAATCAAAATACTTATCAAAGTTAGGATCTTTACAATCTAATTGAAGAGGATTCTTACCAGCTTGTTCTAGACGTGGGTCAAATCTAAAGATTGGCCAATAACCACATTCTGTAGCATCACGTTGAGATTTTTGATGGTTAACTAGACCACCTTTAATACCATGTTCAATACATGGGGCATAAGCGATAACTAAAGATGGACCATTATAAGATTCAGCTTCTTTTAATGCTTTGATAGCTTGGTTAATGTTAGCACCCATAGAAATTTGAGCAACATAAACATGACCATAAGCCATAGCAATTGATGCTAAATCTTTCTTAGCTGTCTTTTTACCAGCAGCTGCAAACTTAGCAATAGCGCCAGTTTGAGTTGATTTAGAAGCTTGACCACCAGTATTTGAATATACTTCAGTATCTAATACTAGAATGTTGATGTTTTCATTGCAAGCAATGACATGATCAAGTCCTCCATAACCAATATCATATGCCCAACCATCGCCGCCGATTGACCAGATTGATTTATTTACTAAATCACGACTATGGTTAAGTAATTCTTTAATACCTTCGTTCTTACTAGCTTTTACTAGACTTAATAATCTATCTTTAAGTCCTCTAGTAAATTCACGATTGCTTTGATTTTCAAGATATTGATTCAAAACATCTTTTAATTCATCTTCACAACCTTCAAGGTTTGCTAGAATGATTTCTCTAATTTCATTTAATTTCATATCAGTTGCAATACGCATACCATATGCATATTCAGCATTATCTTCAAATAATGAGTTAGACCAAGCAGGTCCTTCACCGTTTTCGTCTTTAACAAACGGAGTTGAAGGAACTGAACCACAATAAATTGAAGAACAACCAGTAGCGTTTCCAACTAACATATCTTTACCAAATAATTGGCTAATTAAACGATAGTAAGGAGTTTCACCACAACCAGCACAAGCACCAGAAATTTCAAAATAAGGTTTCAAGAATGAAGCACCTTTGAAAGTGTTGGTGTTGAAATAATTTGATCTATAAGGAATCTTGTTGTAGTAGTAATCAGCTTGAGCAGATAGATGTAAATCTTGTTTTACATCAACCATAGTTAAGGCTTTCTTATCAGCGCCTTTTCCAGGACATTCAGCAACACATAGACCACAACCTACACAGTTATCAGGAGATACTTGAATCTTGAATTTTAAGCCAGCCATGTTAGGGCCAAGTGCTGGGATAACGTCATCTCTTCCATCTAATGGAGCATTGGCAACTTCTTCTTCAGTAGCAAGAAAAGCTCTAATTGTAGCGTGAGGACATACGATTACACAACGTCCACATTGAATACAATTTTCTTTTTGCCAATGAGGTACTTCAGTTGCAATAGTTCTCTTTTCACGATAAGTGATATTAGGTTGCATACTACCTTTTAATAAATCACCTTTAGTGAAAGCACTGACTGGTAAATCATAACCTCTTAAGTGGTTGATTTCTTCTACATATGAATCAAAATATTCATCATCTGATTTACGTTCAACTTTATTAACTTCTAAGTTAGCCCATTCAGGTTTAACTTTAACACGTTTAACTTTGCCACCTTTATCAATAGCAAGATAGTTTAATTTAACGATTTCTTCACCTTTTTTACCATATGACTTTTTAGCAGCAACTTTCATTAATTCAACCGCTTGATCATAAGGCATAATGTTAGCTAATTTAAAGAATGCTGATTGAAGAATAGTGTTAGTTCTTCTACCCATGCCAATCTTATGAGCAATATTAGTAGCATCGATAATATAGAATTTAGCTTTCTTTTCAGCTAATTGCTTTTTAAAGCTATTAGGTAAGTAGTTTTCAAGTTCTTCACTATTAAATGTTGTATTTAATAAGAATGTACCACCTTTTTTAAGACTCTTTAACATATCATATTTGAATACATATGAATCTAATGAACATGAAATGAAATCAGCATGTTCAATATAATATGTTGAATGAATTGGAGTTTTTCCAAAACGTAAGTGGGAACGAGTAGCGCCCCCTGCTTTTTTAGAGTCATAAGCAAAATATGCTTGAGCATATAAATCAGTGTTATCACCAATAATCTTGATTGAATTCTTATTAGCTGAAACAGTTCCATCTGAACCAAGTCCATAGAATAAACAAGATGTATAGTTACTTGCCACATGGAATGTATCATCTACAGGAATTGATTTAAATGTAACATCATCATTAATTCCAACTGTGAAATCAGTGTGAGCAGCACTTGATTTCATGAAATCATAAACTGATTTAATATGTTTAGGTTGAGTATCTTTGCTAGATAAACCATAACGACCACCGATAACTTTAATGTTATTACGATCCATTTGTTTTAAAGCAGCAACAACATCAAGATATAGAGGTTCGCCAGTAGCACCCATTTCTTTAGTTCTATCTAGAACAGCAATTCTTTTAACTGTAGCAGGTAAAACTGAAACTAAATGCTTAGCTGAGAATGGTCTATATAGATGAACTTTTACTAAACCAACTTTTTTATTTTTAGCATTTAAGGCATCAACAACTTCTTTAGTTGTTTCGGTTACAGAACCCATTGCAATGATAACATCAGTTGCATTTTCAGCACCATAATATGTAAATGGAGCATATTTACGTCCTGTAAGTTCACTAATTTTAGCCATGTATTTTTCAACTACTTCAATTACATGGTTGTAATGAACGTTTTGAGCTTCTCTACCTTGGAAATAGATATCATCATTTTCAGCGCCACCACGAGTTAATGGATTGCTGTGTGGATTTAAAGCATTCTTACGGAATTTTTCAACAGCATCCATATCAAGTAAGCTTGCTAATTCTTCATAATCCCAAGTTTCAATTTTTTGAATTTCATGTGATGTTCTAAATCCATCAAAGAAATGAACGAATGGATAAGATGCTTCAATTGCTGCAAGGTGAGCAACAGGAGCTAAATCCATAACTTCTTGAACAGAATGAGAACATAACATAGCAACACCAGTTTGTCTAACAGCATAGATATCTTGGTGATCACCAAAAATTGAAAGTGATCTAGTTGCTAAAGCTCTAGCAGAAACATGAAATACTACTGGAAGTAATTCACCAACACACTTATACATGTTAGGAATCATTAGTAGTAAGCCTTGTGAAGCTGTGAATGTTGAAGCAAGAGATCCAGCTTGAGCAGCTCCATGAACAGTACCTGCAGCTCCTGCTTCGGATTGCATTTCTACAACTTTTACTTTTGTGTCAAATACATTTTTACGACCAGCTGCTGACCAAGCGTCAATTAATTCAGCCATCGTAGATGATGGAGTAATAGGGAAGATACCAGCAAATTCAGTAAACGCATAGGCAACATGCGCAGCAGCGGTATTTCCATCCATCGAAACAAATTTTCTTGCCATATTTTTCCTCCTCAATACAATATTTTTTATATATATAAAAAACACCATTAATAATTATACAACTAATTAACGCTGTTTTCACTCTTTTTTTAATATTCTATTAAAAAAATTTTTCAAATCATGAAAAAAATTGTTAAGTCATATAGTTAAAATGGTGATAAATATGAAAAAAGCATTTGCTACAATTAATTTAGATGCCATCTTATATAATTATCGGCATCTTGTTTGTAAATACCATAAAAAAGTAATCGCAGTGATAAAAGATGATGCCTATGGGCTTGGTAAAATTCAAATTGCTAATAAACTTAAAAATGAACCAGATATCATATTTGCTATTAAAGATATCGATGAAGCAATTGAATTAAGACATGCTAATATAACTAACGATTTATTAGTTCTAGGAATCTTTGAAAAAAGAGATTTAGATTTAGCAATTCATTATAAACTAACCTTGATTTGTAATAGTTTAGAACATTTAGAAATGTTAAAAGATACATCTATTCCATTTCATTTAAAAATAAACACAGGTATGAATCGCTTAGGCCTTTCTATCGACAATTTTAACAAGGCATATGAAATCATATCAAACAATAAAAGCAGTTATAATCTAAGGGGCATTATGACTCATTTCGCTACTGATGATAGCAATCATAAACAATATAATCTATTTGTTGAAACATTAAAAAATGTCGATAGAAACGGATTAATTATCCATTGTCTTAGTTCTAATTCGTTGTTTGAAGAAGACTTTACAACCCATCTTAGAGTCGGTATTAAATTATATGGTTTTCTAGAAAGAAGTTCACTATTTAAAAGTTCTCTTGAATTATATTCACCATTTATATTTAAAACTGCCGTTAGAAAGGGAGATTTTGTTGGTTATAACTTCAAATTTGAAGTGGAAGAGGATGGCTTTTTATATGTCTTACCTCTTGGTTATGCTAATGGGTTTGGCAGGTTTGATAAAAGCTATGCTTATTTAAATGATACATATTTAGTTCAAGCTGGAAATATATCAATGGACTATACTGTTTATTTTTCTAAAGAAGACATAAAAAAAGACACGATTTTAGAATTGATAGGCAGTCATGTTCCATTAGAACATCTTGCTACTTTAAATCGTATCAGTTTATATCAATTGTTAGTGAATTTAAAAGTAGATAAATTTTATTTATGATACTTAGCATGATTTAAAATGCTATAAGCTCGATAGATTTGTTCAAGTAGGATAACTCTACTCATTTGATGTGTAAAAGTCATCTTTGATAAACTAAGTGAATAATCATATGGAATACTACTATCAAGGCCCCATGAACCACCAATAACAAAGGTGATATCACTATTATCATATAAATTTATTTCTTCTATTTTTTTAGATAACTCGATGCTATCTAACATCTTGCCATTTATAGCTAAGATGATAACATAACCTTTTAAATGTTTCTTTATTTCTTTTGCTTCTTCAAGCATGGCTATGTTTTTGTTTTCTTGAAGTGATTCTTTTAATTCGGTCACTTCAATTTTACAATATTTTACTATTCTTTTAAGGTATTCATTGGCTGCATCTTGTAAATATTTTTCTTTTAAATTTCCTATACATACAATATGAATCATTTATTTAATACCTCATTACTATTCATAGGGTTTGTTGCATCTAAATATTCAAGAATATATAGAATTGCATGACAATCAATAAGTGAATCATGGAAATGAGTTTCTTCAAATCCTAGATAATCCGCTACCCTAGATAATTTTAAAAAATTAAGTTTTAATCTTTCTTTTACTAAGCCCTGGACATCAACCCAAGTAAGTTTAGACTGATAACCATATTTGTCAAACATTAGCCGAATGATTTTTTTATCAAATTGATAACCATAAGCATAAATGATATCTGCATCATGAATATCTTCATAGATTTTATCAATCATTCTTCGTTGAGTCATTCCTTCTTTTTTTAATTTAGAAATGGATAAATGGGTTATTTTTTGAACTACTGGGGGAATTAAGTTAACATTTCGATTGAAATAATTTACTTCTCTTTGTTTGCCATTTTCGATAATTATTGCCGAAAATTGAGTTATTTTTAATTCGTTTGTTGCTTTTACTGAATTACCTTCAATATCTAAAATTACGATTTTGTTATAATTAAACATGTACTACTACTACTTTCATTTTTAATTATCGAACTTTTTTGCCTTCTTTATAAACAGCAAGTAAATCTAAGTTATCTTTATTCAAACATACTAAATCGGCCTTTTTACCACGAGCAATAACGCCACGATCTTTTAAATGCAAGCATCTTGCTTGGTTAGTAGAACTAGCCTTAGCAAGTCCTATTAAATCAATATCAGCAAAGTCCGCTAAGTTTTTAATTGCTTTATCCATGGTTAGTAATGAACCAGCTAGAGGACCAGTTGTTAGATATGCAGCACCATCTCTTTTAACTACATCAAGTCCACCTAAAACAAAATGATCATCTTTACTATGTTTACCACTTAATGAATCAGTAACAATCATGAAACGATCTGGACCAACAATCTTATAGGTTGTTCTTACTACATCTCTATTGATGTGAATGCCATCTAGAATCATTTCAGTAAATAAACTATCAAAATAGAAAGCAGCTGTAACAACACCTGGATTTCTATGATGATGACCGCTCATAGCGTTGTGAGTATGGGTTGTACTTGCAAGTCCATAAGGAATTGCTTGTTCGATTTGAGCAAATGTTGCATCAGTATGTCCAGCTGAACAAACAACGCCATTTTCAGTAGCAAACTTAATAAATTCTAAAGCATTTTCTTTTTCAGGAGCTAATGAAATATATCTAACATTTTTCCTTGAAGCTTGGATTAATTTTTGTAATTGCTCAATATCAGGATTAGCAATGTATTTTTCATTTTGAGCACCTTTATATTTTAAAGCAATGTATGGACCTTCTAAATGAATACCAAGTAATGATGGTATTTCTTTTTTTGCTTTAGCAACAGTTCTACATACTTTAAGTAAAGATTTAAGATCAGCAGTTAAAGTAGTTGCTAGAAAACTAGTTGTACCTTCATCTAATAATGATTCAGCAATGATTTTTAATTCATCAACACTAGCATCCATGAAATCATAACCAGCCGAGCCATGAATATGAATGTCAATAAAGCCTGGCATTAAAATATTGCCCTTTAAATCATAGACTTCTTTGTCGTTTCCTTGATAACTACCAACACCTACTTTTTTAATTTTTTTGTTTTCGATTTCTAGATAACCGTTTTCGATTACTTTCTTATTTGTTACAATTTTTGCATTATTAAGTATCATAATTTTTTCACCCAAAACAATTATAACCTATTTTAAAAAAATAAAAAGTCAATTTAACACTTTAATATTGATTTTGCTTAGTCTTATTGAAGTTTCATATAAAAACCTAAAATTTGGTTAATAAATTCTATTCCAAAAAAACTCAAAAGTTGAGTTAAAATGGAATAGAGTGTTGAAACACATCAAAAAATGAAGTAAAATATAGGCGAAAGGGTGATAAAAATGTTTATTAAACGTGATTATTACTTAAACAAACTTATAGAAGCTAAAAACGATGGTTTAATTAAAATAGTTACTGGAATTAGAAGGTGTGGCAAATCTTTTTTGCTTAACAAAATCTTTTATAATTATCTTTTAGATAACAATGTTAGTGAGGATCACATCATTAAAGTTGCCTTAGACGATAGCGATAATGAAGAACTATTAGTAACTAAAAACCTTAGCAAATATATTAAAGAAAAAATGATAGATAATGAAATATATTATGTAATTTTAGATGAAATTCAATTAGTTAATAACTTTGAAAGTCTTTTAAATGGTCTTTTAAGAATTGATAATATTGATATTTATGTTACAGGTAGCAATTCTAAATTTTTATCAAGCGATATTATTACTGAATTTAGAGGTCGTGGTGAAGAAATAAGAGTTTATCCTTTGTCTTTTAAAGAATATATGACTATTTCTGATAAAAATAAATTTGAAGCCTATATTGAATATATATCTTATGGTGGACTACCATTAGTTCATTCTATGAAAAGTGATGAAAGAAAAATAAATTATTTAACAGAACAAAGAAAAAACGTATATCTTAACGATGTTGTTGAAAGAAATCACATTAGAAACGATAGTGAATTAATGCAATTAGTTCAAATTATATCATCTAGCATTGGTAGTTTATCTAATCCTAAAAAATTATCAAACGCATTTATGTCAACAGCTGGTATAAAAATAGATCCTAAAACCATTAGTTTATATTTAAAATACTTAGAAGAAGCATTCATTATTGAAAAAGTGGAAAGATATGATGTTAAAGGTAAAAAATATTTAAGTACTCCATATAAATTTTATTTTACTGATATAGGCATTAGAAACTCTTTTATTAATTTTAGACAAGTTGAAGAAACCCATACAATGGAAAACATCATTTATATTGAACTAAAAAGAAGAGGCTATAATGTTGATGTAGGCTTAATTGCTTTAAACGAGAAAAAAGATAATGCTACAGTTTATAAACAAGTTGAAGTTGATTTTATCGCTAGCAAAGGAAATAACAAAATTTATATTCAATCAGCATATAGTATTCCAAATGAAACAAAAGTAAAACAAGAAGAAAGGCCGTTATTAAAAATAAATGATTCTTTTAAGAAAATAATTATAGTAAAAGATTACGTTATGAAAACTAGAACAGAAAACGGCATTATTATCATGAATGTCTTTGACTTTTTACTAGATGAAAATAGCCTAGATTATTGATATTCCAAAAAAACTCAAAAGTTGAGTTAAAATGGAATAGAATATTTTAAAGCCCATAATTTTGTAGCAATTTTTTTAAAAAATAGAAAGCCAAATTTAACACTTTCATGTATAATGTAAGAGGTGGTGTTAAAATGGAAAAAGTAATCTTCCAGTTATATAAGCATTTTATTGATAGAATGAATGAATTTTATAAAGAAAACGAAAATGTAAAAGAAAGTGATATCGTTTTTGTTGGTGATTCAATTATTGAAATGCTTGATATCAAACAATTAGGCTTAGTTGACTATAAAATTTATAATCGAGGAATCATTAGTGATAAAAGTGCTGGTGTTTTAATGTCATTAGATGATAGAGTCTTAGCACTTAAACCAAAAGTTGTTGTTATGTTAATTGGTTCAAATGATATTTGTGATGGTTATTTGATAAAACAAATAAAACAAAACATTGAAGACATTATTTTAAAACTAAGAAAAGAAAACATTGAATTAGTTTTATTTACATGTCTACCTCCTTGCTATGATTATAGTGCCAGTCATGTTGATCCAATCTATGGTAATTGTCGTGATATCTTAAGAATGCAAGGATTAAATAAAGAAATCATTTCATTTGAAAAACAATACGATAATGTTAATATAATCGATGCTTTTAATATCTATGCTAATAAAGATTTATCACTTGATAGTAAAGATACTTTAGATGGTGTTCATTTAACACCAGTTGCTTATAATAAATTATTTAAAGAATTAAAACCATTACTTATAAAATTAATGAAAGGAAAGAAATAATATGATATTAAAAGTTCCATCTTTATTATGGCTATGGTGTCTAATAGCTGTTGTTGTTATTTTATTAATTGTTGGTTTAGTATTATTAATTATTAAGAAAAACAAACATAAAAAGATTGAAAAACAAGAACAAGAAATTATCGATAGTTATTATTTAAATATCATCGATTCTGTCGGTGGAATCGATAATATTGTTAATGTTGAAGCCCTTCAATCAAGACTTAGTTTTTATTTAAAAGATCAAAGTTTATTAGATAGTGAAAAACTAAAAGAAATTCATATCAATGGTATTGTAAAGACTTCAAAAAAGATAACATTAGTGGTAGGAGAAATGGCAACTAAATATGCCAAAAGTATACAAGAAAAAATTGAACAAGGGGGAAACAAATAATGGAAAAAGTCGCTCAATTTTTTAAAGTAAGTTTCGAACAATTTTTTATGGATTGTTCAAATTCATTTCCTGAACTCGATAAAAACGAAGTAGCTAAAGTTTATAATGAAATTCAATTACCTAAAAGAGCTACTAAAGGTTCAGCAGGATATGATTTCTTTTTACCTATGAATATTACAATTAAACCTAAAGAAAGTTTACAAATTCCTACTGGAATTAGAGCTAAAATTGTTCCAGGTTGGTTACTTGAAATGCTTCCAAAAAGCAGTCAAGGCTTTAAATTCCGTTTGCAATTAGATAACACAATAGGAGTTATTGATAGTGATTATTTTGATGCTAAAAATGAAGGCCATATCATTGTTCAAATCACTAATGACACATATGAAGAAAAAATTATGAAAATTATGAAAGGAAAAGCATTTGTACAAGGAATTTTCCTACCTTATGGTATTACTGTTGATGATGATACAGATGGTAATCGTGTAGGTGGATTTGGTAGTACGAAAAAATAATTGTTTATGAAGTTTTATTTTGAGTTAAAGCACGTTTGTAAACAAAGTGGTGCTAGATATGGTATTTTACATACTCCTCATGGTGATGTTGAAACTCCTATCTTTATGCCAGTTGGCACATTAGCTACAGTTAAAACTGTTTCACCTGAAGAACTCTATGATATGGATGCTCAAATAATATTAAGCAACACTTATCATTGTTGGTTAAGACCAGGTGAAGATGTTATTGCTAATGCTGGTGGTCTTCATAAGTTCATGAACTATAAAAGACCAATGCTTACTGATTCAGGAGGGTTTCAAGTCTTTTCACTTGCCAAAAATAGAAAAATAACAGAAGAAGGAGTTACTTTTAAAAGTCATTTAGATGGTAGCACTTTGTTTTTAAGTCCAGAAAAATCAATTGATATTCAAAACAAATTAGGTGCTGATATCATCATGAGTCTTGATGAATGTCCTCCTTATCCATGTGACTACGAATATATGAAAAATAGTATTGAAAGAACATTAAGATGGGCAAAAAGAGGAAAAGAAGCACATCATAATGAAAACCAAGCTTTGTTTGGTATTATTCAAGGTGGCGAATTTCAAGACCTTAGAAAATATTCTGCTATTGAAACAGTTAAGTTAGATTTTGATGGTTATTCAATAGGTGGCACTAGTGTTGGTGAATCAAAACCTGTGATGTATAAAATGATTGAAGACGCTATACCTTATATTCCAGCTGATAAACCACGTTATTTAATGGGTGTTGGAACTCCTGAAGATATTTTAGAAGGAGTTTTAAGAGGCGTTGATATGTTTGATTGTGTCTTACCTACAAGAATTGCAAGACATGGAGCAATTATGACCTCAACTGGTAAAATAAATATCCGTGATAAAAAATATGAATATGATTTATCAAGTTTAGATAGCAATTGTAATTGTTATACTTGTAAAAACTATACTAAATCTTATTTAAGACATTTATATAAATGTGATGAAGCCTTTGGAAAAAGACTATTATCCATTCATAATTTACATTTTCTATTAGATTTAACTGCTCAAATTAGAAAAGCTATTCAAGAAGATAGATTCTTAGATTTTAAAAAGGAGTTTTTGGAAAGATATGGAAAAGGAAAGCCAACCACTCTTGTTAAGTGATTTTGATTTTGACTTACCTCAAGAATTAATTGCTCAAACGCCATTAAAACAAAGAGATAGTTCAAGATTATTAGTGTTAAATAGAAGTGATGAATCATTACAAGATGATCATTTTTATAATCTAGTTAAATATCTAAAAAAGGGTGATGTACTAGTAAGAAATAATTCAAAAGTTATTCCTGCTAGACTTTTTGGCTACAAAGAAGATACTAAAGCTCATATTGAAATATTGTTATTAAAACAAAAGGAAGATGACATCTGGGAATGTTTAATAAAAGGTGCTAAAAAAGTAAAAAATGGTACTAATTTAATATTTGATAAAGATTTATTACAAGCTAAAATCATTGAAAAGAAAGATAATGGTTTATGTGATATCAAAATGATATATCATGGAATCTTTAATGAAATATTAGATAAACTTGGAACAATGCCATTACCACCTTATATTAAAGAAAAACTAAAAGATAAAAATAGATATCAAACGATCTATGCTAAAGTTGAAGGAAGTGCAGCAGCACCTACAGCTGGACTTCATTTTACTAATGAATTACTCGACAAAATTAAAGATATGGGTGTTGAAATATTAGATGTCACATTACATGTTGGACTTGGCACTTTTAGACCAGTTGATGTTGAAAAAATAACTGATCATGAAATGCATGAAGAATATTATGAAATGTCTAAAGAAGTGGCTACTAGATTAAATAAGGCTAAAAGTGAACATCGAAGAATTATTGCTGTAGGTACTACTAGTTGTCGAGTACTTGAAGCTAATTATCGTAAATATAATGAATTTAAAGAAGAAACATGTACAACTAATATCTTTATCTATCCAGGTCAAAAGATATTATCAATCGATGGCTTAATCACTAATTTTCATTTACCTAAATCAACTTTAATTATGTTAGTTTCAACTCTTGCTGGTAAAGATTTTATCTTCAAAGCGTATAAACATGCTATTGAAAATAAATATCGTTTCTTTTCATTTGGAGATGCAATGTTAATATTATGAAAAATGATTATGATAAATTTCTCGATAAAATCGAAGAAATTAAAAAGTTAGATGAAAAACCAACACTACTTCTACACACTTGTTGTGCTTTATGTTTTAGTAGTGCTTATATGCAATTAAAAGATTATTTTCATATAACTGTTTTCTATTATAATCCTAATATTTATCCTCTAGATGAATACGAAAAACGTAAAAATGAAGTTATCAGAATGATTGATATATTTAATAATGAATATCATACAGATGTTAAATTTATCGAATCTATCGACAAATTTGATTATTATAAAAACAAAAAGATTCATTTGAAAGGTTGTATGGATTGTTTTCATCTAAGACTTATGAAATCATTTATGTATGCTAATGATAATAAATATGATTATTTTACAACTACTTTAACAGTTGGAAGACTAAAGAATTCTAATTTACTTAATAGAATTGGTGAATCATTACAACCTATGTTTGAAAACACAAAATATCTATTTAGTGATTTTAAGAAAAATGGTGGTATTAATATAAGCCTTAGATGTAAAGAAAAATATAATATCTATACTCAATGTTATTGTGGTTGTGAACCTCATTATCAAGAAAATAAGTAGTTGTAATTTATTTAAGTTTGTACTACATATACATTAAAAATTGTTGATAAAAAGGAGCAAATTCAAAAAATGATTGCTCTTTTTTTGTTCTATTCAATATGTTTTAAAGTTCATCAACTTGACAAATTTTGTCGGGGGGGGTTATAATTTCCTTAACTTACTCAATGTATTGAGTATAAACGAGGGGATTAAGCCATGAAAATAAAGCCAAGAAATGTCGGACTTTTAATTTCACTTTCTTTTATCAGCATGATAGGTGTTGGCTTTTCAGCATGGGCTACCGGAGTTGATGAATATGAATTAAACGGAATGTTACGTGCCGATGATATTGTTTCTATAGATGAAATGATTAATTTTAGAAACGGCGGAATTTCAATGGATGAAATTACACCTTGTGGGTTTGCTAGAGATAATGTTGTTGTAGGTGCTTCAAATAATATTAATGTTTATTTACAAGTTGATTTGAATCGTTTAAAACTTTTTCTTACATCATTACAAAACGAAAACGCATATTTGAATTTAAAGGTCAATGTTGGCTATGGTGAAAATAATTCTTGCAGTATTCAAAACCTTTTTAGTAGTAATTATTTCGATTCAGCTAAATATATTGCTCATTATGATGATGAAATTAAGACACCAAACACAAATATTTCTTTATCACTTAATGATACATTTTTAAGTTCTCAATTTAAAATTGATAACATTGATACAAATAACGAAACTTTATATATTGATTTATGTTTTACTATGAGTTTTAGTTCTTTTAGTGAAACATTTTATTATGACTTTAGAAATGCAAAAATTTATGCTTCGGCACAAATATTGATAGGTGACTAACTATGAAAAAGCACAGTAAATTAATGGCTATATTTCTTTCGCTTTTACTTATCATTCCAGGTTCTTCTATGTGGATTTTGTCCTCTAAAGAAAAGAAAACAAATGAATATTCACCTACAACTAGTAGTGTTGTTTGTATTAATAAATCAACAAACAAGCAATATACAACGATTGAAAAAGCTTTAGAAGATTCACAAAGTGGTAATGTTTTAATGGTTGTTCCACCTACAAAAGATAATTACCATGAAACAAACAATAACTTCATACCTGATAAAGTAACTTATAAAATCACGAAAGATTGCATAATTCCACAAGGAGTATCATTAGTTATTCCAACTGATGCTAGCACATCGCAAAATGTAACTAATGCTTCAACTTTGAACACATATATTGAAAGTATGCAAAAGGATGATCATAGTCGTGGCGATAGTGCTTATAGCACTTTTGCAACAGCAGCCGAAAATAAATTTTTAAGAGTTACAATCCAAGTAGAAGATAATGTAACCATAACAAATTATGGAACGTTAGTTGTTAGTGGATATCTTAGTGGTGGAACTAGTAATGGTGGAAATATTGGTCAAACATCTCATAGTTATTCAAGAATTCTACTAGGAACAAATTCAAAAATAATTCAAGATGGAACATCATCAGTTACACATTGTTATGGCTATATATCTGAAACGTCATTAAACAATAAAAGTGAAGTTGATTTTAAAAGTGGTAAATTATATGCCCCGTTTATATTAAATGACTATCGTGGATTTTCATTTTCTTGGGCTATGACAGATGGTGCCATTAAAAACCAAGGAAGTTCACCATTTAATAGATTTGAATTTATAAATATCGATTCTATCGTTAAAATTCATGCTGCTGCTAGCTTTTATGCAGTGGCAAATGTATATTTAAATTATCCAAATCAAAACATAACAAGAAGTTTTACTGAAATATTAAACTTTATTGGTAATTCACAAACATTCTTTATTCAATTGACTGATGCAACATATTCATACATAGAATATAAAATGAATAAATCAACAACTATTGCAAGTGTAAAATTTTTCGGTGGAATGGCACTAAACACGCTAGAATTAAAATTAACTGCTAGTGCTTCGGTACTTCTGTCTGTAACCATTGATTTAAGTACAGGCACAGCATATTTTCCTTTATCTTATCAATTTGATGTTGAATTGAATCCAGCAGAAAATCAAGCAAATACAATTTATGATTTCACAAAACAAAAAATAAAACTACTTCCGGGTAGTAAATTGAAAATAAATGAAAATTGTCAAGTTAATGCTAATGAAATAATTGCTTATAGTGCATTTTATGATGGTGCTGTTGGTAATGGTAAAAATAGTACTAACGGATACAATTCGTTTAAATACCCAATTAAAGAGGGAGCAGTGCTAGTTAATTTAGGAAAAATAAATGCAACTAATATTGCAGGCAATGTATATAGCGATGAAAATAACCTTACAATTTCAAGTTCTTCCAATTCGATTGTGTCAAAAGAGGCGTGGGCTTTTCAGTCTAGTGGCAGTTTAAATCCTGCTTGGACTATTTCGGAATATTTAGAAATTAGAGAAAAACTAAATGTTGTTCCAGTTGATTATTTAACTTCTAAGAAACATTTGTATATTGGTTCCAATGTTTTTTCAAATTATAATCAATTTCTTCCAGTCTTTGATGTATTAACAAATGGCAATAAAGATACATATCATATAGATAAAACTCAATCTGTTTTGCATTTTGATACAATTACAAATTATAGATTGGAATTTTTAAACGATGTTTATAAAGCTTATTATGGAACATCAGCATCAGCATATCCAAAAGATCGCACAATTAGTTATGCTAACAACACTAATATGTTGGGTGTAATTAATAGTACTTTACCAATTTCAAGTGATGCTAATGGAATTAATGAGTTCGATGTTCAAAGTGTAAGTGTCTATTGTAAAACTCCAGAAGTTAATGGGAAAGTTCCGCTTTATGTTGGTAAATCAATATCGTTAGATACCGAAATTGATGACATAGAAAAAGCATATGATAAAAAAGTCACATGGAGTAGCAAAAGCCCAGAAATAGCCACTGTTGATCAATTAGGAAATGTTACTGGCCATCAATTAGGCCAATCAATTATTACTGCAACATGTGATGGTAAATCAGGAACATATACAGCAACAGTTATTGAAGAACAAGAAATAGAAAAAATAACAGAAATATATATTACTGGTTCAGATGGCGGAACTTCTAAAACTGTAAAAGGAACAGATGATAATATGAATACGCCAAACAAAGAATACCATGGTGAAGTTGCGGCTAATAATGCATCTTATACTTTAACAGTTCACATTGTTCCTGAAACTGCACCATTTATGAATATTACATGGGTATTTAATGGATCAGGAACAGATAGAAACCACGCTGAAGACAGAACAACTGAAGCTAGTTCGACGTTTGATGACAATAGAAAAGAACTTACAATCCATACAACTGGTAATACCGGTGTTTCACCAGATGGAATAAAAATAACTTGTACAGTTACCGATTTAGATGGTAATAAATTTAGTGCTATATTTGGCATTAGACAAAAAGCTTCACTTTGTATTGTTGATGGCACAATGCTAACACTCGAAGATGGGACTCAAAAATCGGTTGAAGATATTACTTCAAATGATAGAGTACTTGTATTTAATCACTATACAGGTCAATATGAAGGCCAACCATTACTTTATAATTCTCACGTTGATAGCAAAGAAAAGACAGAAAAAGTTGTCACTTTAAGATTTTCAGATAATACAGAATTAGGAATCGTTGGAGAACACGGATTATTTGATTTAGATTTAAATAAATATGTATTCATAAATAGTGAAAATTATAAACAATTTATGTATCATCGATTTGTCAAAGCTAAATATGAAAATGATGAATTTGTAAACGACGAAGTGATTTTAGTAGATGGTGTTGTTGAACATAAAGTGGTTCATTTATATTCACCAGTTTCTTATTATCATCTAAATATTGTTTCAAACGGAATTCTATCAATGCCATCATTCCCATGCAATAGTGAAGGATTTGTAAACTATTTCGAATATGATAGTAATTTGAAGTTTGATGAAAAACTAATGCAAAAAGATATTGAAAAATACGGATTGTATACATTTGAAGATTATCAAGAATATATTCCATATGAATTGTACTATGCAGCACCTTGGAATTATTTCAAAGTTTCAGTTGGTAAAGGCAAGTTAACATGGGAAGACATCTTGTATACAATTGATTACATTTTCAATAGCGGAGAAATCACACCTTATTAATTTAAAATTTCTCGATAAAAAGGAGCATACTATAAAAAATAATGCTTCTTTTTTCGTATTTACTAGTAATAATTAAATAAAAAAATTATAATAAGATTAGATTGCAGGTGTTATTATGATTAATCTTATTAACAAACTTATAAATTATAAAATGCAACCAGCTGGTATTGTTATAGTAATACTTGCTGTTGTATTTTTTGTTGTTTGTATAATTTTAATGATAGTAAATGCTAAAAAGCCTGATTCTAGTGATAAAAAACCACATATTAGAAAAGTAGAAAAGGAACATATACATAGAAAACCATTTCGTCATTTTGATGAACAAAAAGCCTTTGGTGAAATGGGTGAAAATGTAGTAGCTAATATGTTAAATAATATAAAAGAAAATTATCAACATGTGGAAGTTTTTAATGATTTTACGTTTGAAGATAAGAATGGATATTCGTCGAACATTGATCATATCTTAATTTGTACTGGCGGTATGTTTATTATTGAAACTAAAGCAAATAAAGGTGTTATCTATGGAAACCCTAATGATGAAACATGGCTTGCTAAAAAACAAGATTATCAAGATGTTAGACAATTTAAAAATCCAATTATTCAAAATCAAGGACACATTAATCATTTAAAAAGAATGATTGATACACCACCTAAAATGATATCAATGGTTATCTTTCCAGAAGCTGAAAATATAAATCAAGTTAGAAGTGAAATAGTTCATGACTTAGAATCAGCTAAAGAATACATTATTGCTAAGATTAATAATAAACAATATAGTAATGATTTTGTCGATAAAATGACGCAAAAATTATTACTTATAAAATCGGAATTTGGTATTTCACTTGAAAAACATAAACAAAACATAAATGAAAAATTAAATTAAAGTTCTAACTCAAATATTTGATTCATAAATAGTTATGTAATAGATAAAATTATACAAAGATTTTATCTATTATTTTTGTGTCAAAAAAATTATCTAACAATGTTAGCAAAATCTATTGACAATGTATATAGTGAGTATTACAATTACTAACAATGTTAGTAAATAAGGGGGCAATGATATGGATACAGCTATCAAACAAGAAATAGATAGATTTTTAGAAAAGAAACCTTTTCATTTTGCTAAAAGAATCAAGCAAGATAAAGAAGGAAATAGTTTTATAATTGCTTTACTTTATAAAAGAAAAGATGAGATTGTTTATTCTGGCGATATTGCAAAAGAAACATGTGTTTCTACTGCTCGTATAGCAGCCTCAGTTAATAAACTTGAAGAACTTGGTTATATAACAAGAAAAACATCTAAATTAGATGCTAGAAAAACACAAATAAAGTTAACTAACAAAGGTCTTAATAGAGCAAAACAATTAGAAGATGAACTGTATAGTTTTCTAGAAAAACTTATTAATGAACTAGGAATTGATAAGTTTAGACAATTCATGAGTCTTTCAAGTGAGATTAATGAATGTGTAGTTAAGATCCTACAAGGTGGTGATTAAGTTGTTTAAGTTATATAAGAATTTAAAAGCCAAGGATTGGTTTTGGTTAGTAGTTATTATTGGACTTACTGTTTTACAAGTTTGGTTTACCATGTCAATCATTGATTATATGAAAAACGTTATATCATCAATTGTTTATATAAATTATCATAATAATCCAAAATTATTAGGTGATAGTGTTAAACAACTTGTTGATACTCTTGGTTGGAAACAAGCAGTTGAAGCAATAAAATCTACCGGTCAATTCGATAAAAGTACATTATCTACGATATTGTTAGTAGCAACTGCTACTACAGCTGATATATGGAAAAATGCTGGTATCATGCTAGGCTTTGCTGCTTTAGTTGTATTAGTTCAATTAGTTATTGCAATCTTAGCTAGTTATATTTCAGCTGATTTATCAACCACAATCCGTAAGAAGGTTTATGATAAAGTTGATGACTTTTCTAACAATGAAATGAATAAGTTTTCAACAGCAAGTTTAATTACAAGAACTACTAATGATATTCAAAATGTTCAAATGACAAATGTTATGATGATGAGAATGGTATTTACTGCTCCAGTTACTGCTATTTGGGCGATTGTTAAAATTAGAGCAACTAGCACAGAACTTACTATAGCTACTGCAGTTGCTGTTATAGCATTATTAATTTTTATCATAACTATGATGATTGTTGTACTTCCAAAATTTAAAAAAGTTCAAAAATTAATCGATAGAATCAATGGTATTTCTAGAGAAAACCTAACAGGTATTAGAGTTATTAGAGCCTTCAATGCTGAAGATTATCAAAAAGAAAAGTTTGAACAAGCTAATGATAATTTAACAAAAACTCAAGTCTTTACAGGACGTGTTATGTCTTTATTAAATCCTGGTATGATGATTATTATGAATGGTGTTGCTCTTGCTATTTATTGGATTGGTTCATCCTTAATTAACAATGGTAGTATTGATTATCCAACAGTTACTGCCTTTTCTACTTTATCTAGTCAAATAATTATGGCCTTTATGGTTTTAATGATGATGTTTGTTTTATGGCCTAGAGCTTCTGTCTGTGCTAGAAGAATTAATGAAGTTTTAGAAACAGATTCATCAATAATTGATCCAACTAGTGAAAAAGAATTAGTTTCAAAAGGTACAATTGAATTTAGAAATGTTTCATTTCGTTATCCTGATGGCGATGAAAATGCTTTATCTAATTTAAACTTTAGTATTGAAAAAGGTAAGACTATTGCTATTATTGGTGCTACTGGTAGTGGTAAAACTACTATAGTTAACCTAATGATGAGATTTTATGATACAACTGAAGGTGAAATCTTATTAAATGGAGTTAACATCAAAGATTTAAAACAAGAAACAATTCATTCAATTATTGGTTTAGTTCCTCAAAAAGGTTTCTTATTTAAAGGAACTGTTAAAGAAAATGTGGCTTTAGGTAATCCTAGTATGAGTCTTGATAATATCAAACAAGCTTGTGAAGTTGCTAAAGCCGATGAATTTATCTTAGAAAAACCTGAAGGTTATGACTTTATGATTTCACAAAGTGGTAAAAATGTATCAGGTGGTCAAAAACAAAGACTATGTATTGCTAGAGCAGTTGCAATGCATCCTGAAATTTATATTTTTGATGATTCTTTTTCAGCCCTTGATTACAAAACTGATAAACAAGTAAGAGACAACTTAAAACACACTGATAGTGATGCTACAAAAATCATAGTTGCTCAAAGAATTGGTACAATTATGGATGCTGATATGATATTAGTTGTTGAAGGTGGAAAGATTGTTGGTCTTGGCAAACATCAAGAATTATTAAAGAATTGTCCATTATATTTAGATATTGCTTTATCTCAATTATCGAAAAAAGAATTAGGCCTTGATAAAGCAAATATAGGAGGTGAGTAGTTATGCCACCAATGATGAGACATCACGGACATTTTGATCCTAATCATAAAGTTGATTTAAAGAAAAATATTGCTAAACTATTTAAGTCTTTTAAGAAGTTCTATTTACAAATATTTGTTTCATTTATTTGTATTGCTATTTCAGTTGTTATTTCTATTATCGCCCCTCAATTTTTATCCGATTTGACCGACGAAATTACCCAAAATGCAGGTGCCAGAGCTATTCATATGGATAAGATATTGAACATCTCAATTATCTTAATTACATTCTATGTAAGTAATGCTTTGTTAAGTTTTATTTCAGGCTTTATTATGAATACTATTACCCAACGTTATTGTAAAGATTTAAGAAATGATGTAACAGCAAAGATTAATAGAATGAAATTAAAATATTTTGATGCTCATGTTTATGGTGATACTTTATCAATTATCACCAATGATATTGATCAAATAGCTCAATCAATGCAACAATCAATAACAATGTTATTCCAATCTATATTAATGATTGTTGGTGTTTTGATTGCAATGTTTGTTACTAGTTGGCAAATGGCACTAGCAGCACTTGCTGCTATTCCAGTTGTCATGATTATCTTATTATTTATCATGAAAATCGCTATGCCTTTATTTGTAAAAAGACAAAAAGAAGTCGGTGAAATCAATGGTGTCATTGAAGAAAATTATACCGGTCATTTAGTTATTAAAGCCTTCAATGCTAAAGATAGTAAAACAAAAATATTTGACGAAACTAACGAAAGACTACATAAAACAATGTTCAAGGCTCAAATTGCTGGTGGTATGATGCAACCTTTCATGAGTTTTCTTTCTTATTTTTCATATGCTGCTGTATGTTTAGTAGGTGGCTTATTACTTGCTAAAGGTACACCAGGTTTAAGTTTTGGTACCATTAGTGCTTTTCTAATTTATGCTAATTTGTTTCAAAGTCCACTTACTCAAATAGCCCAAGCAGCTAACTCATTACAAATGGCAGCCGCTAGTGCTGAACGAGTATTTGGCCTACTAAACGAAGAAGAACAAGTAGATGAAAGCAATAAGAAAAGATTATTAGACTTATCTAAGATTCAAGGTCAAGTTGAATTTAGACATATCAAATTTGGTTATGATGAAAATAAGATTATTATTCCTGATTTTTCAGCAACTATTAAGCCTGGTATGAAAGTTGCTATTGTTGGTCCAACTGGTGCCGGAAAAACAACAATTGTAAACCTATTAATGAGATTCTATGAAGTTAATGATGGTGATATTTTAATTGATGGAATTTCTACTAAAGAAATGTCTAGAAATGAAGTTCGTGATATCTTTGGTATGGTTTTACAAGACACTTGGATGTTTGAAGGAACATTAAAAGAAAACATATTATTTAATAAACCTAATATCGATGATAAAAGATTAAAAGAAATCATCAAAGAGGCTAATTTAAAATATTATGTTTCTACCTTATCTCATGGATTAGATACGATTCTATCGGAAGAAAGTTCATTATCATCAGGTCAAAAACAATTAGTAACAATTGCTCGTGCTATGGCTGAAAATGCTCCATTATTAATTCTTGATGAAGCTACTTCAAATGTTGATACTAGAACTGAAATCGAAATTCAAGAAGCTATTGATAGATTAACTCATGGAAGAACTAGTTTTGTTATTGCCCATCGTTTATCAACTATTAAAAATGCCGATTTAATTTTAGTTATGAAAGATGGTAATATTATTGAAACAGGAACCCATGATGAATTATTATCTTTGAATGGTTTCTATGCTAAGTTATATAATTCTCAATTTGAATTATCTTAATGGAGGAATATTTATGGAAAAAATTGCAAGTTTTAGTGTTAATCATCTAGATTTATTAAAAGGTTTATATGTTTCTAGAAAAGATATGGACAAACAATTAGTAGTTACCACTTTTGATTTAAGAATGGTAGCACCTTATAAGGAACCTGTTATTGATATGCCTGCCTTGCATACCATTGAACATTTAGGAGCTACTTATCTTAGAAATAGTAAATATAAAGATCAAATTGTTTATTTTGGTCCAATGGGTTGTCGAACAGGTTTTTATCTTATAATGTTTGGTGATCTTAAAAGCGAGGATGTTTATCCATTAGTTGTTTCGTTATGTGATTATATTATTGATTTTGAAGGTCATATTCCTGGTGCATATAAAGAACAATGTGGTAATTATCTAGAACAAAATCTAGACATGGCTAAATATTATATAAGAAAATATAAAGAAGATTTAGTAAATAATAAAAGATTTACTTATCCTGAATAGAAAAAAAGAATGTTATTAAACTCAAATGAGAATAGTAACATTCTTTTTCTTTTATTTTCTTATAAATTTTTTATCATTTTCACTTATATTATCTTCTATGAAACTTTTGACATCCATATGGAGATCATATTTTTCACGTAGCATAGCAATTTCTTCCATTGTTGAAGAAGCATGATGTCTGTCAAGTGCTTCTTGATTTTCCCAACTATCGATAAGTAATACACTTTCTTTATCTTTTAATGGAAAGAAATATTCATATCTAAGATTACCTTTGGTATTTTTAATCTTATCAACAATACCTCTTTTTATCATTTCTTTGGCAAACTTTCTGGCGCTTTGATTTTTTCCAGTATATAAAATATTAATTGTTATGCTCATAATTAAAACCACTTTCTTTTAGTAATTCTTTAGCGTTTTCAAAATAAATCTTTATGAAGTTTTTTTTAGTGTCACCATTATAAAGATGAGGAGTTGTTGATGAAATAATTGAAAAATCTATTCCAGCAGCTTCAATAAATGAAAGATGATTATCTAAACTCCAATCAGGAACTTTAAATCCATCTACAAGTAATGAATCAATACTTGGTAATTATGAAAATCAATTACCATATTAACGTATCGAAATTAAACAACTGTGAAATTTAATTCATCTCTAAGCCAAGTTTCAACTTCATTTTTGCTTGTTGAAGATGAAAACTTTTTGCCACTTTTCCATTCAGCATTTGGTGCAAGAGAATGAACATTAGTTGCACTATTTCCAATTCCACTTGATGCTGATGTGCAAAATGGTATGATAATAGTTTCATTTAAACTATCTCCATATGTTTCTAAAAAAGTGTAAATAATTTTAGGTGCTTTTCCAAACCAAATAGGGTAACCAAGAAAAATGATTTTATAATTTTCAATATTTTCTATTTGATTTGCTATTTCTGGTCTAGCATTGTTGTCTAGATCTTCAAGATAAGTTCTTGAAGAACTATTATTATATTGTAAATCTTCGTTTGTATAAGGAATAGTAGGTGTTATTTCAAATAATGTTCCATTAGTATAATCTTCAATGTAATTTGCAATTCGTTTGGTGTTGTTAGTACATGAAAAATATGCAATTAAGGTTTCATTTGCTGAATAATCACTGCTTAGCGGGCTGTTGTTTGTTTTATCTTTGCTACATGAAATTAATGTAAAAGATATAAAAAACATCAAAATTAAACTAAAAAAGTTTTTAAAATGTTTCATAATAGTTCCCCACCTATTATTAATCTAGTTGATAATTTTTATTTTAATTTGTTGTATTCTTCATCACTTACAGGTTCTAACCAAACATTTTTAGTATCAGTTCCTTTTACTTCGATGGCTAGATGTGAAAACCAACTATCTTTACAAGCACCATGCCAATGTTTAACATTTGCTGGAATATTAATACAATCACCTGGTTTCATGATGATAGCATCTTTACCTTCTTCTTGATAATAGCCCTTTCCACCGACACAAATTAAGATTTGACCACCACCATCTTTGGCTTCATGGATATGCCAATTGTTTCTACATCCAGGTTCAAAGGTTACATTAAAAATACCTTGACTTGCTAAAACTGGATAAAGATAGCTTTGACCTATAAAATAATCTTTAAAGGCATCATTAGTATTTCCAATTGGAAAGAAAATAGTATTTTGGTATAGATCTTTTTCATTTTTAACATCTTCTTTTTCGTTCCATACATCTTTAGCTAGTCTAAATACTGCCCAAGCCTTAGGCTAGCCTACATAAAAGGCACAATGAGTGATAATTGCAGCTATTTCTTTTTTACTAACTCCATTGTTTTTAGCGTTTTGTAAATGATAAATAAGTGAACTATCGGTGATTCCTGAAGACATCAAAGCAACAACTGTAATAATACATCTAGTTTTTAAATCAATGTCTTCGTTATTCCAGTTTTCATAAAATAAAACATCATCATTAAAATGAGCAAAGTCTGGAGCAAAGTCTCCTAATTGTTTTCTTCCTGCATCTTGAGTTATTTTTTTCATAATAGTCTCCCCCTTAATTCAATTTTATTGTAAAACTCGCTTAAACTTTGAGTCAATAAAAATTTGTAAATCATGTTTTTTATAGTACAAGCATATAATTTTCTAGGTGATGGTTATGAAAAAATATCTATTAATTATTTTTACATCTTTAATAATGTTTTTAATACCTGCACCTAAAAAAGATAATAAAATCGAAAAAGTTGTTTCAACAGTTTCAGTATATAGTAGTAGTTATGTTGTCATGGAAAGAAGCAGTTATAAAATATTAGCCGGTAATAACATTCATAAAAGCCAAAGTGTTGCAAGTATTTCAAAGATTATGACTGCAATTGTTGCTATCGAAAACAATAATTTAAATGATGTAGTAAACATACCAAAAGAAATAAACACAGTATATGGCAGTATGCTTTATTTAAAAGAAAATGATAAGGTTCATATCATGGATTTGTTATATGGTCTTATTTTAAGAAGTGGTAATGATGCAGCAATTAGTATAGCAATACATACCGGAACAACGGTTGCTAGATTTGTTGAATTAATGAATAATAAAGCAAGGGAGTTAAATTTAACTGATACTTTGTTTAGAAATCCACATGGCTTAGATGAAGAAGATGGAGGAAATATTTCAAGTGCAAGAGATATGGCAATCATTCATAGTTATGCTCTAAATAATCCAATCTATCGACAAATTTCATCATCAAAACAATATAAAACATATAAGAATAAAAATAAAATTCTAGCTAATTATGAATATGCCACAGGTGGAAAAACAGGTTTTACTAAAAAAGCAAAAAGAACATTAGTAACAAGTGCTAAAAAGGATGACTTAGAATTAGTCATTGTTACTTTAAATTGCGGTAATGATTTTGAAGTCCATAAAAACCTCTATGAATATTACTTTTCGTTATATAAAGGCCTAATAGTTTTAAAAAAAGGTATTAACTATATTGATTCACATGAAATAAATTTAAATAAAGAATATGTTTTTATCATTGAAAACAGTGATAAAGAATATTATTTAAAATACGAAATATTAAATAAAAGCAAAGAACTTAAAATATATTTACTTGATAAGAATCAATATGTAATAGATATCTTAACTATTGATATTTAAGGAGGTGGATTTATGGGAAAAATCTGGGGTGGAATTATATTAATTTCAGCAATTTATGCAATATTTACTGGTCGTGTAGAATTATTATTAGATGGGATTTTAAAGATTCCTGATGATAGTTTTGCATTCTTAACAATTATTATTAGTTCAACAGTTTTTTGGACTGGATTCATGTATATTTTTAAAGAGGTTGGAATAGTTGATTTCATATCTCTTGCAATAAGACCTTTATTTAAAAAGATTATGCCTAATTTAAAAGATGAAGAGGCTATTAATTATTTATCAATGAACATTGCTGCTAATATGTTTGGTCTTGGCTTTGCGGCTACTCCTAGTGGACTTAAAGGAATAAAAAGATTAAAAGAAATATCAACAATGCCGGAAGGGGTTGCAAGTGATGAAATGATAACGTTTCTTGTTTTAAACACTGCAGGGGTCACTTTACTTCCAACGACAGTTATAAGCATTAGAAAAAGTTTTGGTTCAAAAACACCAACTGATTTTGTTTTATTTGCTATCATTTCAACCTTATGTGCTTGTATTTTTGGCCTTTTAGCCGACAAATTATTAAGGAGGCCATATAAAGATGACAATTAGTATATTGCTTATTCCATGTTTACTTGTAATAGCTATCATACTAGCCTTAATAAAGAAAAAAGATGCCTATCATGCTTTTGTTAATGGTGCTAAGGAAGGGCTCAGTATAAGTCTTGAAATAATACCATCAGTTATTGCTATGATTGCTGCTGTTACAATCTTAAAAAGTTCCGGTATAATCGATGATATTGCTAGTTTTTTAAGAAAAGTTTTTCCTCGTGGTGATTACTTTGCAAAGATTACACCTATGATTTTCTTTAGGCCTATTAGTGGTAATGCATCATTGGCTATTTTAAGTGATGTTTGTAAAGCAGATCCTGATGGTTTAATTTGTCGTAGTGCTAGTATTATTCAAGGTAGTACTGATACAACTTTTTATGTTATTGCTTTGTATTTTACATCTATTGGAATTACTAAATGGCGTCACACTTTAAAAGCAGCCTTATTTGCCGATTTTGTAGGCATTTTACTTGCTGTTATCTTTGCCTTAATATTCTTTACTTGATAATTTTTTAAAGCCTTGTTTTATTTTTTAAAAAATTTGTTATAATATTTAAGATAAATCTTAAAAAGGTTGGGATAAAATGTTTGAAGAAAATCAATCAAATTTTAATCAAGATTATCAATATAGCAATAATGATTACCATTATGTCGATGTTGGTCCTCAAATGGCTGAAGATGGAATCTTAGTTGATGAACAAGGCTATGAAGACATTGGCTTTTCAATTGTTGCTTTTATTCTTGGTGGTCTTGGCCTATATTTTGGTCAAAGTTTTTTTGCAATATTAATTCAATCAGTTGTTGGAATGATTATAAGAAAAACAGGAAAGGCACCACATGCTGAAAACTTATCTAATTTTTCGGCTTTAGTTGGTACAATTATCTGTCTTGTTATCTTTTTTATCATTATTCATAAAAAACTAAAGCCACTTTTAAAAGAATTTGCTAATGGGAAGACTTGGGCTAAAGCCCTTGCCTATGTTGGTATTATGTATGGGGCAATTTTTCTTTATAGCTGGATTATTACTGTTCTTGGGGCTAATCAAGCTACTAGTGCTAACCAAGATTCAATCAATCTTATGATGGAATTTACACCAATACTTGCTGGTATATATGTTTGTATTGTTGCTCCTATTTTTGAAGAAATTACTTTTAGACTTTGTATCTTTAGAGGAATAGCTAAGAAAAATAAAATTGCTGCTTTAATTGTTGTTGCTTCTATCTTTGGTTTAATTCATATGTTAGCTAGTTTAACGACTGGAACATTTAAAACTGATTTAATTACCTTACCTATTTATCTTATTGGTGGGTTTGGACTTACAACTGCATATTTCCGTGAAAAACGAATTGGTGTTTCAATTTGTGCTCACTTTATTTACAACACTATAAGTTTCATAATGAATTTAATTGCAGCAATGATTATCTTTTAAAATAAAATTTAATTAATATTATAAGACTAAGAATTTAATATCAATCTCTTAGTCTTTTTTGTTCTAAAGTAGAAGCAGTAAACATACATTTAAATAGAAATGTATGGGAGGTTACTTTAATGAGCATAAAGGAACTATTAAAAAACATTGGTGGAAGAACAAATGGTGACATATATTTAGGCGTTGTAGGACCAGTTCGTACAGGAAAATCCACCTTTATTAAACGTTTTATGGAACTTGTAGTAATCAATAATATTCAAGATGAATATCAAAAAGCAAGAGCCACAGATGAACTTCCTCAATCAGGTCAAGGGAAAACCATAATGACTACTGAACCTAAATTTGTACCAAACACTGCTGTAAGTGTTGATGTTGGTGAAAATTTAAGTGTTCAAGTGCGTTTAGTTGATTGTGTGGGTTATGTCTTTAAAGAAGCCAAGGGTTACATGGATGAAGATAAAATCAGAATGGTTAAAACACCTTGGTTTGAAGAAGCAATTCCTTTTGATGAAGCAGCTAAAATTGGCACTCAAAAGGTTATAAGTGATCATTGTAGCATTGGTATTGTTGTTACAAGTGATGGAAGTATCGTAGATATTTCAAGAAATTCTTATTTAGAAGCCGAAGAAGCGGTTATCAAACAACTTCAAAGCATTGGAAAACCATTTATTGTTCTAGTTAACTCAAAAGATCCAACAGGAGCAACAGCAAAACAAGTAAGTTTAGAAATCCAAGAAAAGTATCAAGTAATGGCTATTCCTATGTCAATTGAACAAATGACACAAGATGATGCTAATCAAATCTTAAAAGAAGCATTATATGAATTCCCGGTTCTTGATGTTGACGTTGTCTTTCCATCATGGGTTGCAGCTTTAGATGAAAACTATTGGTTAAAACAATCATATAAAGCATCTATTCAACAAGGCCTAAATGAAGTTAAAAAAGTCCGTGATGTCGACAAAATTGCTGAAGTGTTAAGACAAAACGAATATGCTAAAAGTGTTGAAATCACTAATATTGATACTGCAACAGGCTTAATTACCTTATGTATTGAACCTAAGGATGGTTTATATGAAGCAATCATTAATGACATTGTTGGTACAACATTAGAAGACAAAGCTGATTTGATTAAGATACTACAAGAATACAAAAATTATAAAGATCAATTAGCAGATGTTTTACCAGCCATTTTAATGGCTAAAGAAACAGGTTATGGAGCAAGCACACCGGCTTTAAATGATATTCAAGTATCTGAACCAGAACTTGTTAAAAATGGTAGTCGTTATGGAATCAAAATCAATGCTAAAGCACCAACATATCATATCTTTAAAATAGATGTGGAAAATAATTTTGAACCAATTTTAGGTAGTAAAGAACAAAGTGAAACAATGATTGAATATTTAACTAAAAATGATACATCCTTAGAAGATGTAACCATGTTTGGTAGAAATATCAAAGAATTACTAAAAGATGGGATCAATGCTAAATTACTAACTATTCCAGATAACAATAGACAAAAGTTACTTAACATTCTAAAATCAATGACAAACAAAGGTAAAAATAATTTAATTGCCATTGTATTTTAAACTCTTAAATTTCAAAAAAAGCCCTAGATTTAGGACTTTTTTTAATTTTTTTATTTGCATTTGAAAATTTTCTATGTATAATATTGTTGTAGGTAAAAATTTTATGTAAAGGAGAAAATAAATTATGAATAAACAAGAATTAGTTGCAAAAATTAGTGAAGAAAAAGGAATTAGCAAAACTGAAGCTACAAGAGTTGTTGAAACAGTATTTGAAATCATCATTGATGAATTAAAAGCTGGCGAAATGGTTAAAATCCCTGGATTTGGAAATTTCGTTGTTAAAACAAGAAAAGCTCGTACAGCTGTAATTCCTTTATCAAACAAAAAAGTTATCGTTCCTTCTTATAAGACAGTTGGTTTCAAACCTGCTAAATCATTCAAGGAACAAGTTAAAGACGTTAACGAAGAAGAAACTCCAGCTGAATAATTTAAAACAAATAAGTCACATGGGAACATGTGATTTTTTTATGCCTTTTTTCATATATTTTATTAGGTGATTTGATGGAAAAACTAATAATTTGTGGAAGTGAAGGTAAGTGTGGTAAAGAAGTCTATAAATTATTAAAAGAAAAAGGTTATGAAATATTAGCAACAGTAAATAAAGATTCGACTCCTTTAAAAGAAATATTAGATAAATTTAATGATGTCGATTATGTTATAGATTTCACTAATAAAGAAGTTGCCTTAAATCATATAAATCTATGTATTGACCGGAAGATTTCGTTTATTTGTGGCACAACAGGATTTAATCAAGATGAATTAGACATAATCAAAGAAAAATGTAAAAACTATCGAGTAAAAGGGATAATTTGTCCTAACTTTGCTATTCCTATGAATATTATCATTAATAATTTTAAAGTCTTATCTAATTCATTTGATAGTTGTTTAATTAAAGAAATACATCATTTATCAAAACTTGATAAACCATCTGGAACAGCAAAAACATTAATAAAAAAGGCAAGTTGTAAAACTGATGTAATCAGTCTTACAAGTAATGATAATATTGTTCAATATTTAATTCAATTTGACTCAAAATATGCTAAAATGGAAATAGCATATGAAGTTTATAATAAAACTATCTATGCTTATGGAGTCTATTATTATTTAAGGCATCTTGATGATAATATTTTTAACAATTTAATAGCTTATTAGGAGATAAAATGGAAACTAGAATCAAAGAAATCTTACAAATAATTGAAAAAGCTGGCTATGAAGGATATTTAGTTGGTGGTAGTAGTCGTGATGAATTATTAAATAGACATTATGATGATGTCGATATCACTACTAATGCGCCAATTAATGAAATGCTTGATTTATTTAATATTTATTCTGATAAAGGCCTTGCTTTTTATAATGTTAAGATTGATTATGATGGAATGATTGCTGAAATCACTAGTTTTCGTAAAGAAAGTTATGATGATACTTCAAGTGGTTATCCTACTATTACTGGTTATGCTAAAGATATCAAAGAAGATGCTATTCGCAGAGATTTTACTATCAATGCTATTTATTTAGATAAAGATAATAAAATTCATGATCCTTTTAATGGACTTAGTGATTTAAATAATAAACTTATTAGATTCATAGGTGAACCTATTACTAGAATAAAAGAAGATCCTACTAGAATTTTAAGAGCCTTAAGGTTTAAAGAAAGCCTTGGTTTTAAATTAGAAGAAAACACTTATAAGGCTATTAAAGATAATTTAAATTATTTATTAAAACTACCAATTACAAAACTAGCACGAGAAATAAAAAAGACTTATGATGAACTTAAAAAAAGTAAAGCTAATAAAATTTTTAAAGAAATGAAAATAAATGATTTACTTTTTAAAAATAACGATTATGATATGTTTAATGTTTCTAAAGTTAGTTATGAAACAATACTAGAAGAATTAAAAAGGGGTGCAATAAAAAATGGAAAAAAACAAATTTGAAATCGAATCAATGATTCAAGTAGAAAAACTATTAATGTTGAATTATAAAGAAATGGGTATCAGTGATGATGAAGTTGTCATTTTATTACTTACTTATACTTTAATTAAAACTGGTAATAGTTTTATTAATCCTGCCGATTTAGCACTTCTTTGTAATTTTACTGAAACTAAAATTGATGTACTTTATACTAAATTAATTTCCAAAGGCTTAATTAAAACTGAAATTCATGATAATGGTAGTGTTAGTACTAGTATCCAACCATTAATTGAAAAACTAAATGAAATCTATGTTAATAATTTTAATAAGAAAGCTAGTGCAAATGAAGATAATAAAGAAAGCAATGAAAAGAATGTTTATAACCTATTTGAACAATTCTTTGGCCGTCCATTATCACCACTTGAATATGATATTATCAATGGTTGGCTTGAAAAGAAATATACTTATGATGAAATAAGTAGAGCCGTTGATTTATGTAAACAATCACCTAATCATTCAATTCGTTATATTGATACAATCCTATTTGAAGAACATAAAAAGAAAGAAATGGGCGATGCTGCTTATCAAGATGATTTGCAAGAAACCATCGAACTTAGCAAAATCGACTGGTTAAATAAATAATGGATAGTAAGCTTTTATATATTCATAATTTATTTAGCGATGCTAAATGTGAACTTGATTATAAAACAACCTTTCAATTATTAATTGCAGTTGTGCTTTCTGCCCAAACGACCGATAAAAGTGTTAATAAGGTAACAGCAGTTTTGTTTAATAAATATCCTGATGCAAACACTTTAAAGGATGCTAATTTAAAAGATGTTGAAGATATCTTAAAATCAATTGGTATGTATAAAGTAAAAGCAAAAAACATAATTGAAATAGCTCGTATTATAAGTGATAAATATCATAATGAAGTGCCTAATAGTTATGATGATTTAATAACCCTTCCAGGAGTTGGAAATAAAACAATAAATGTCGTTTTAGCCGAAGGTTTTAAGATTCCAGCATTACCTGTTGATACTCATATCAATCGAATAGCAAAAAGACTTAAATATGCAAATATTGATGATGATGTATTAGTGGTTGAAGAAAAACTTAAAAAAGTAATTGAAAAAGAAAAATGGATTCAAATGCATCACAGTTTAATCTTTTTTGGTAGATATATCTGTAAAGCAAAGAATCCATTGTGTGATAAATGTAAATTAAATGGTTCTTGTAATAAAGAATATAAATAACTAGAACCAGAATGAATTATTATTAATTTGAATGTTTTCTGTTTTAATTGGCCCTCTATTGTGGCCATTTTTATATTTATAATATAGTTTCATAGTATAGTTACCATTTGAAATCATATAAATATCATTAATTTCATCTTTTAATTCTACTTCCATTGTTTCATTTTTTTCATTTATTAGTTCACATATCAAAGTTAACTTGCCATAAATTTTTTCATAATCAAATATTTTTTTGTATTCAACATTATTGATTGTATTATTTTTGGGTAATAAAATCGTTAATTTGTCGGTCGAAACATAATAATCATAGTTTGGTTCTTTATCAATTATAGGTTCACAAATATAATTTATAGGAATAGCATTTCTTTTAAAATTAGCTTCTACAATATAATCTTTATTAATTGAATTAGTTGCTAGTAAATATGGATTTGATCCTTTTACTATCGATACTGTTACAATGTTATCAGGTCTAGGATATGTTTGATTTTTAATAGCTGCTATGTCCATTATTCTTCGAAAGAAATTTTTAACAATATTTGCATCATTACTACTTGGAACAAAATAAGTTGGTTCATCCTTTTTAGTATTATCAAAGCCTGTCCAAACAGCAATACTAATATTTTTACAATAACCGGCCAGCCATCTATCCTTATAAGAATTACTAGGATAGTTGTATTCTTTTATTATATTGCTATCAAAACTAGAAGTTCCCGTTTTTGCCGACACATTTACATCATCTGGTTTGATTACATTAATGTTCCAGAAATTCTTTTTCATCACACTTTCTAGAACATTATTTAATAAATAACATGAATCAGCACCCAATATTCGTTTTCTATAATTATCAAAAATAATTTCTTGATTATTTTCTAGCAGTACTATCTTTTTAACCGCTAAAGGTGTTTGATAAATTCCTTGATTTGCTATCATTGCATAACTAGCGGCTAGATTAGTTGGTGAAACACCATAACTAAATGCTCCTAATGCATATGAATATGATAGATTTTCTTTTTTAACATCAAGTAGATTGATATCTTCTAAGTATTTAGCAATACCATTCATACCTATTTTATTTGCAACTTCTTGCATTGTTTTTACAGCAACGGTGTTTCTAGAATAGCCAATTGCTTCATCAATTAATAATTCACCCATATGAAGATAATCAACATTATGGACTTCTTTTGTTGTATTAGGATAATAAGTTTTATCGTCAACTAGACAATGCTTATCACTCCAATTTAAATATTGATAGGCTAGAGCATAGGATAGTATTGGTTTTATAGTTGATGCTGGTTGTTTTACCATATCATAAGCTCGGTTAAACAAACGTTTACCATTGTAATTTCTTCCGCCAAAAACGGCAATAATTGAACCATTGTCGTTATTTATAATGCTTGCTGCCATTTGCTGTAAATCATTATCAAAATGAATATAACTAGACTTATTTTGTTGCATTAAATCTATTTCGGATTGTAAGGTTGTATCAAGATAAGTATAGATTTCCATGGGAGTAGTATATGGATCATAGCCGCTATATTCTTTCACTTGTTCATAAACGACATCAAGATAGGCTTGAAATGGATATGATTTTTCATCATCACTTGTTTTATGATAAAGCATTTTATCAATTGGCAAATTTTTAGCCATAGTTGCTTGATAATTAGAAATATAATGATGTTTAACCATTAAATCTAAGACTTCATTTCGTCTATTAGTGGCTTCAATTGGATTTTTAAAAGGATTATAAAACGATGGAAGATTAATAATTCCGGCAAGTAATGCTGCTTCAGGTAGTGTTACACTTGAAATTTTTTTATTAAAATATTTAAGACACGCCACATTAATTCCGGGATTTATTCCATCAAAACAAATATAATTAACATAAAATTCGATGATATCTTTTTTAGAATATAATTTTTCAATTTTAGTTGCTAAATAAGCTTCTTCAATTTTTCTTTTAATGGTTTTATTTGAATTAAGCATTGTATTTTTAACTAATTGTTGAGTTAAAGTAGAAGCCCCTTGTTTAAATGATGATGCAGTGATGTTAGTATAAATTGCATCTAGTAATCTTGGTATATCAATACCATTATGCATGAAAAATCTAACATCTTCTGTACTTACTAAAGCATTGATAAAAATGTCGGGTAAATCGCTATAATTTACCCAATCAGTGCTTTCTTTATCAAGTGTTTCGACTACTTCATTTTGACTATCATAAACTTTTGATACAAGCTTTGTATCAAGTGGTTTAAAACTAGGCTTTTTAACATTTTTTAATAAATTAAAGGTATAAAAAACTCCTATGGTTGTTAAGCATAGGAAGATAATTGCAAATAAATCGGTGAAACTAAGTAAGATTGATTTGAATTTACTTTTACTTGTTTTCAAAGTATGCAGTTTTAACGGCTTTGATATAGTCAAGCAAGATATTAAATCCAGGTTTTACTAAAACACCATTTTCTTTTAAATCTTTAAGTGGAATATGCTTTTGATTTAAACTAACAGCCTTGAGTATATAATTGCCATCTAATAAATAGATTTCTTCAAATGCTTTAAGGTAGATTAAAACAAAGGAATAACCTTCATGTTTAATTACAAGTTCAATTGATTTCAATTGGTGACTAGCAATATTACTTAAAGGGAATCCGGTTTTTGAAGAAGTTTCTTTTGCTTCAAAATCGAGATAATGTCCTTGAAATACGCCCACATAATCTAAGGTTGAAGGGCTTAAAAAGACAGCATCTGTAATTTTATAATGCTCTTCAGTTTTAATAACTTTAATAGGGGTAGGTCTTTTATTTATAAATGCAATGTCATGCACACGATAGTAATCGTTAGCTTGATTTATCATTTCTTCTAAGGCCATTCCTTTGTTAGCTAAGTTATTAACTTTTCTATTTAGATTTGCTTTTTTTTTGGTTGGGTAGTTAATCAAGGTTCTCACCTACTTATTTCACCACTAGTATTTTGTAACCAAATAAAACAAAATATTCGTGGTTAACTTAATTATATACTTTTTTTTACCGGTAAAAAATGGTAAAATAAATTTGTTTCAAGGGGGGATTTTAAAATGAAAGAAAAATTATCAGTTCAAATCCTTAAAAAAGACTTCAAAATTAGTCCTCAAGGCTGGGATGTAAGAGAAGTTGATAGTTACTTAGATGAAATAGTATCTCAAGTAAAAGAATTAGAAAATCAAATCGGTATCCTTGAAACTGAAAAAAGAAGACTTGAAAACGTTAATAAAGGTTTAGAATTAAAAAACGAAGAATTAAAAGCTGAAAATAGCAAAATAAAATCCAAAACTTCAGTTAGTTATGATCCCGACAAATATAGCAACTTTGAAATTGTTCGCCGGATTGCTAAACTTGAAACGGCAGTTAATGATGTAAAACAAGTTGTTGATGAAATTAAAAACAAATCTTAGATAGTCGCTATAGATTCTATAGAGGAAAGTCCATGCTTGCATAAGCTGTGATGCTTATAGTGATTGTGCCAAAGGAAAAAATAACTTTGGGCTGGTAATCCCAGACGGCTAGCGATGCCTAAGTGAAAATATGGCTATGCTTCTAACGTGCCACAGAAACGAGTTTATTGGAAACGATAAAATGAAACGCGGTAAACCCCTCAAGCAAGAAACTCAAATTTGGTAGAGGAACCTTAAGGCAAGAATAAGAATTGCTAAAAGGATGCAAGAAATTGCATAGATAAATGACTATCACTACGAAAGTAGAACAGAACATGGCTTATAAAGATTTGTTGTTTAAAAGTTATCATATGATAACTTTTTTTGTACAAAAAATATTAGATATGTTATAATTACTTGCGGATAAAGGATGAGGTGTTTTATGAAATTTAAAGATATGAATACGCCAAATAAATTAACAACCATTCGAATGATTTGTGTTCCTGTAGTGATTGTTTTATTTATTTTATATGCTTTGCATTTAAGCCTAGATATTCCATGTGATTATGCTTTTATTTCTTATAAAGCTGGAAGTCTTACAATTACCCAATTATTGATTTTTATTTTATTTGTAGGTGCTTCAATTACCGATTTTATCGACGGAAATCTAGCAAGAAAAAATAATATTGTAACTGATTATGGAAAAATCATGGATCCACTTGCTGATAAACTATTAGTTAATTCATCACTAGTATGTCTTGCAGTTTTTGGTTTTTGTTTTCCATATGTAATTCCTAACGCTGATAAAGTTTGGATGTTAAAAACAATGTCTGTTTTAAGAGTTGTTTTGCTATTTATCATCGTTTTAGTTATTTTTAGAGATTTCTTTGTTGATTCTTTAAGAATGCAATCAGTTAAAAATGGTGTTGTAGTACCAGCCTCTAAATGGGGAAAATTTAAAACTGCTACTTTAATGCCTGGCATTGCCTTTTTAATTCTTGGCTCACTTCATTTTGTTTTATTTATTCTAGGTGCTGTGTTATTAATTCTTGGAGGCATTTTTGCTTGTATTAGTGGTGTTCAATACTACCTTTCAATCATGCCAACACTAGATAATCATGGGGATAACAAATAAAATGGAAGAATTAGTTAAAAAACTAAAAGAAGCAAATCTTACAATTTCGTGTTGTGAAAGTTTAACTGGTGGTTTATTTGCTTCAAGTATTGTAAATGTTCCTGGTGCTAGTAATGTTTTTGTCGGTGGTTATGTCACATATCAAAATAAAGCTAAAGAAAACATTTTACAAGGGAAAGAAGTATTAGATAAGTTTGGTGCAATTTCTGATGAAATGGCTTGTCTAATGGCTTTAAAAGCAAAAAATGATTTTCAAAGTGATATAGTTGTATCTTTTACTGGTAATGCTGGCCCAAATGCTGATGAAGGTAAAGAAGTAGGACTTGTTTATTCGTGTATTATCATTAAAGATAAGATTTATCATTTTAAAAATATTTATAAAGGAAATCGCACTGAAATCCGCTTAAATTGTATAGAAGATGCAAAAAATAGAATTTTAAAAAATTTAAAATAGGTCATTTTTAAAAAATACATCTATAATAATAATTGAGGGAGAAAAAACGATATGGCAGAAAAAAAAGAAATTAAAATGAATTTAGAAGAGACGTTAAAACAAATTATTAAAACTTATGGTGAAGGTGCCGTAATGAAACTAGGTGATCGTTCTAATGTTAATGTAGATGTTATTCCATCTGGTTCAATTTCTTTGGATTATATTCTAGGAGTAGGCGGCTATCCAAAGGGCAGAGTTATTGAAATTTATGGTCCTGAATCAAGTGGTAAAACAACTTTTGCTTTACATGCAATTGCTGAGGTGCAAAAGCAAGGTGGGAAAGCGGCATTTATCGATGCTGAACACGCAATAGATCCACTATATGCTCAAAATTTAGGTGTAGATATTGATGAATTAATTCTATCTCAACCTGATTCTGGTGAACAAGCACTTGAAATCACTGAATTACTTACAAAAAGTGATGCAATTGATTTAATTGTTGTTGACTCAGTTGCGGCACTAGTTCCTCAAGCTGAATTAAATGGCGAAATGGGCGATGCTCAAGTTGGTTTACAAGCAAGATTAATGTCAAAAGCATTAAGAAAACTAACAGCAGTATTAAACAAGAGAAATTGTACTATTATTTTCATCAACCAACTTCGTGAAAAAGTAGGTATCATGTTTGGAAATCCTGAAACAACTCCAGGTGGCAGAGCATTAAAATTCTATGCTTCAGTTCGTCTAGAAGTTCGTAAAGGTACAGTTATTAAAAATGGTGATGACATTCAAGGAAATGAAGTTAATTTGAAAGTCGTTAAGAACAAAGTTGCACCTCCATTTAAGACAACAACAGTTGAAATTTTATATGGAAAAGGTATCAACAAAGATGCTGAATTACTCGATTTAGCCGTCAAATTTGAAATCATTGGCAAATCTGGTGCTTGGTTTGAATATCAAGGTGAAAAGATTGGCCAAGGAAAAGATAAAACAATCAAATTCTTAACTGAAAATGAAGCGGTTAAAAACGAAATTTATGAAAAAGTAGTAAATGCAATTAAAACCGGTCAAACCGGTAAAAAAGACTAAGTTTAGAAAATTTAAGCCAACCCTGTGTTGGCTATTTTTTTCGGTCAAATCGAGAAAAATTAGAAGAAATCACTAAAAGTAACCTAAAATTATAAGTTAAAAAAATAGTTTGCTATTTTTGCTATATTAATATAAAATATTAATGGTATTGATAAATATACCAAATCTAATTAATAATAAACAGGAGGAATAAGTATGCTTAGTTTAAAACCAAGTGGTATCGTACTTATTTGTCTTGCTGTTGGTGTTTTAGCTTTAATTTTAGGCGGTTTAGTTGTTCGTTTAGTGCCATTTTTTGGATATAAGAATGCTAAAAAGAAAATTGATTTATCTTTAAAAGATGCTGAAATAAAAGCAAATCAAGTTATTAAATCTGCTCAACTAGAAGGTAGAGCGGCAGCTTTAGAATTACAAAAACAAGCTGATAAGGAAATAAAAGAAAGAAAAGATCAAGTACTAGAATTAGAAAAAGCAATAATCTCTCGTGAACAAGCCATTGATGTTCGTGATTTAATGGTTAAAAAAAGAGAAGAACAATTAGAAAATGAAAACCAACAACTTGATAAAAAAGCACAAGATTTAGTAAAACAAAAAGATGAACTTGATGCTAAAATTAATTCTATTATTACAGAGCTTGAAAAAGTAGCTGGAATGACTTCTGCTGAAGCCAAAAAAGAATTATTTGACCGAGTTCAAGAAAAATCAGCCCATGAAGTGGCTGCTTATTTAAAAGAAAGAGAAGAACAAGCTAAAGAAGAAGCAGATGATGCTGCTCGTGATATTTTAGCTTTAACGATTGAAAGATTCAGTCAAGAAGTTGCTTCTGAAAGAACAATTTCAGTTGTTGCTTTACCAAACGACGAAATGAAAGGTCGTATCATTGGTCGTGAAGGTAGAAACATTAGAACTATTGAACAATTAACTGGTGTTGATTTAATTATTGATGATACTCCAGAAGTTATTACTGTTTCTTGCTTCAATCCAATTAGAAGAGAAATCGCAAAACGATCATTAGAAGCTTTAATCAAAGATGGTAGAATTCAACCTGGAAGAATTGAAGAATTAGTTGAAAAAGCAACTCAAGAAGTTAAAGAATCAATCCGTAAAGCCGGGGAAGAAGCTTTATTTAAATTAAACTTACCAAGAATGAACAAAGATTTGGTTGAAATGATTGGTAGACTTAAATACCGTACAAGTTATGGTCAAAATGCTTTGGCTCATTCAATTGAAGTTGCTCATTTAGCTGGTATTATGGCAGCTGAAATTGGTGCTGACCAACAACTTGCTAAAAGAGCTGGTTTACTTCATGATTTAGGAAAAGCAATTGATTATGAAGTAGAAGGCAGCCACGTTGAATTAGGTGCTCGTTATGCTAAAAAATATGGTGAAAACGAAGTTGTTATTAATGCTATCGAAGCTCACCATGGTGAAAAACCAGCAACTACAATTATTGCTAATTTAGTAATTGCTGCTGATACTTTAAGCGCAGCACGTCCTGGAGCTAGAAGTGAAACCTTAGACACATACGTTAAACGTATCGAACAACTTGAAAATATTTCTAAAGAATTCGAAGGCGTAAATCAAGCTTATGCAATTCAATCTGGTCGTGAAATTAGAGTAATGGTTGTACCTGAAAAAGTTGATGATGTGCAAGCATATAACATTGCTCGTCAAATCAAAGATAAGATTGAAAATGAATTAGTTTATCCTGGTCAAATTAAAGTCACAGTTATTAGAGAAACTAGGGTGAGTGAAATTGCTAAATAATCCTAATCTTACAGTTTTAGTATTAGGTGATATTGTGGGCAGAATCGGCAGGAATGCGGTTATCCGCAACTGCCGTTTTTTAAAAGAAAAATATCACGCTGATTTATTAATTGTTAATGGGGAAAATGCCACCCATGGCAATGGCTTGATTTATAAACAATACTTAGATTTAGTTAATGCTGGTGTTGATTGTATTACTATGGGTAATCATATCTATGGTAAAAAAGAAATTCTTGAATATGCAAAAGATGCTAATAGACTAGTAGTTCCTGCTAATCTTGAAAATCTAGAAGATGAATTAAAAAACAATGTTTCTTTCGAACAAATTGTTAATAATGTTAGAGTAAAAGTTATCAATTTACTTGGCATTGCTAACATAAATTTAGCGGTCAAATCACCATTTATTGCATTTAAAGAAATTTATGAAGCAGATCCAGAGCCAATTTATATTGTTGATTATCACGCTGAATTAACAGCTGAAAAGAATTCGTTTGGCTATGAACTTGATGGCCGTGCTTCTTTAATGTTTGGCACTCATACTCATGTTCAAACTGCTGATGAAAGAATTATGCCTGAAGGTATGGCTTACATTAGTGATGTTGGTATGTGTGGAGTTAGAGAAAGCGTTATTGGTTTTGATTATCAAGAAGTTAAAAAAGTTATGTGGGAAGGTGGGAGTTATTCAGTTGCCATGAAAGGCAAGGGTATGTTAAATGGTTTAGTAGTAACTATTGATACTACAACTAAAAAAGCAACTTCCATTGAAAGAATTAATATTGATGTAGAATAATTCTAGTTTTCCTTTCATATGATTTAGTAGAAAATATGGAGGAAAAAACATGATAGAGTTATTAAAAGTATCGACAAAATCAAATCCTAATGCTGTTGCAGGTGCTATTGCAAACATCTTAAAAGTTCAAAAGAAAGTTGAGGCTCAAGCAATTGGTGCTGGTTCAATTAATCAAATTGTAAAAGCAATTGCAATTGCTAGAGGATTTCTAGTTTTAAGTGGGGATGATTTGGTATGTGTTCCCGTGTTTGCTGAAGTAGAAATTGAAAACCAATTAAAGACAGCAATTAAGTTTATTATCACGCTTACTAAGAAGGATGTTTTCTAAAAAAAGACATTCTTTTTTTCTTTTTTCAGGTCATTTTTTAAAATGGCAACTATAATAATACTGAGGGCACTTTTTGGCCACAAAAAAGGTGTTTACATTAAAATGTAAATTTGCTATAATTGCTAACGTCAATTCTCTGCTACATTTGCAGTGTAGCCAAATGACCAAAGGGAGGTGTAAGGATGAGAAAGTATGAAATTATGTACATCCTAAACGCTAATTTAGATGAAGAAGCACGTAATCAATTAATGGATAAATTACATGGCTTCCTTACTGCTAACGGTGATAAAATCGTTGAAGTTAACGAAAAAGACTGGGGCTTAAGAGATTTAGCGTATGAAATCAATTTCCAATCAAAAGGTTATTATGTAGTATTAACCATTGAAGCAGAAAATGATAAGGGTGTTAAAGAATTTGAACGTAATTGTAGAATCGATACTGAAAACGTTCTTCGTCAATTAACCGTTGCTTTATAGCATAGAAAGCTAGGAGGAAAAGTAATGATTAACAGAGTAGTATTAGTCGGAAGACTAACAAAAGATGTAGATTTAAGAGTTACAACAAGTAACATTCCCGTTTGTTCTTTTACAATTGCAGTCGACAATCGAGTTGCAAAAAATAGCCAAGATAAAACAGCAAGTTTTATTAACTGTGTTGCTTGGCAAAATACGGCAAAATTGATTTCAGATTATTGCAAGAAAGGTTCACTTATCGGAGTTGAAGGACGTTTACAAACTAGAAGTTATGATTCTCGTGATGGAAGACAAGTTACCGTTACTGAAGTTGTTTGTGATTCTGTAACTTTCTTAAGTCCTAAAGATTCAAATTCAGGATCTAATGCTGGATTTTCAATGAATGATGATAGTGTATCTAGCATGGATAAAGAAGACGATGATGATGAATTATCTTATTCTGAAGAAGATTTGCCTTTTTAAAAATTAGAAAGGAAAATTAATTATGTATAAAAAACAACAAAAAAGACGTAAAGTTTGTTATTTTACAAAAAACAAAATTACTTATATTGACTATAAAGATGTAGAATTATTAAAGAAATTCATCGCTCAAGATGGTAAAATTCTACCTCGTCGTCAAACAGGTACATCTGCACGTTATCAAAGACCTTTGGCAGTAGCTATTAAAAGAGCTCGTCAAATGGCTTTATTACCATTCAAAGCAGACTAATTTTTATTAAGTTAAGTAATTATTATTTAAGTGGGTATGAATTTATCCACTTTTTTGTTGCTTAAAATCATTAAAACTAACGATAGAAACGATAGTTTTAATAGATTTAACAATGTAAAACATAATGATATACTTAATGAATCTTAATGAATCTAACGACAAATTTTAAGGCAATATTTTTGACTAAATAAATGTTTTCAAAAACTTTTTAAAAAATTGCTATAAATCGCCTAAGATTTTAGAAATTTTCTTATTATTTTATAATAAGAAAGATTTGAAAATCGATTTCAATAATGGTATAATTATTTCGTGTTAAAGGGGAAGCAAAATGGAAAAAGTGATGATTACTGGCGATTATATAACCTTAGGTCAATTTTTAAAATTAAAATCCATTATTTCTTATGGTGGCGAAGCAAAGTTTTTCTTAAGTCAAAACAAGGTTTACGTTAACGATGCTTTAGAAAACCGAAGAGGTAGAAAATTGTATGAAAACGATACAATTAAAGTTTTAAATAAGACCTATCAAATTACTAAATAATGAATGTTATTCAATTAAAAGTTTCTTCTTTTAGAAATCTAGTTAATCTTGAATTAAATCTAAAAAGAGGAGTTACTGTTTTTTATGGTTTAAATGGTCAAGGTAAAACAAATCTAGTTGAAAGCATATTTGTTTTATCTAAGACTCATTCATTTCGCACATTTCATCATAAAGAGTTAATTCAATATGATAAAACTAAATCAACTATAACTGCTAAAGTTCATAAAAATAGTGGTACTCATAGTTATCAAATTGATTTAACTAATCAAGGAAAAATTTGCTACATTAACAAAAATAAAGTCCTAAAAATTTCTGAATACCTTGGTAATATTAAAGCCATTAGCTTTATCCCAGAAGATGTCTTTATCTTTAAAGAAAGTCCACACAATAGAAGGTGGCTTCTAGATAGTGAACTTGCTAGTTTATTTCCACTTTACATGAAACAACTAATTGTTTTTCAAAAAATAATGGAACAAAGAAATGCCTTGCTTAAACAAATTAATGCTAAACAAAAAGAGTTACTTGATGTAATTGATAATAAACTAATTGAAGTTTCTTATGAACTTTATAGTAAAAGATGTTGGTTAATTGAACAATTGAATGAATTACTTCCAATTATCTTTAAAAAGATGAGTGGTGAAGATAATCAAGTCTCAATTGTTTATAAGACTTACCTTAATCAAAAAGACAAAGAAACTTATTTAAAACAAGCAAAAGAAATACTTGAAACTAATTTAAATAAAGACATTGAAAAAACATTTACTCAAGTAGGTATTCATAAAGACGATTTTGAGATTTATTTAAATCAAAAAAACATTTCTTTATATGCTTCACAAGGACAACAAAGATTAATGGCTCTATCAATTAAATTAGCCCTAGTAGAACTAATTAAAAAAGAAACTAATGAAGAACCAATCTTAATTCTTGATGATGTTTTTTCAGAACTAGACACTAAAAAAAGAAAAGCTTTATTGAATTATATTTTAGATAAAGAACAAGTCTTTGTCACTTGTACTCATTATCAAGAAGTAATCCAAGAAGATATAAATCAACCAATTGAAATTATTAAAATCCAACAAGGAAAAGTTGTTGAAAGGGGAGTAATATACAATGGAAGAAAACAAAGTTAGTCACTATAGTGAAAGTGATATTCAGGTACTAGAAGGCTTAGAAGCTGTAAGAAAAAGACCTGGGATGTATATTGGTACAACTTCAAAACCAGGACTTCATCATTTAGTATGGGAAATCGTTGATAATGCTATTGATGAAGCAATGGCTGGATTTGGTAAAGAAATCAACATTAACATCTTAAAAGATAATGTTATTGAAGTAATTGACCATGGTCGAGGAATCCCTACTGGAATCCATCCAAAGACTGGCATGTCAACGGTTGAAACTATTTATACTATTTTACATGCTGGTGGTAAGTTTGGTGAAGGTGGCGGCTATAAAGTATCTGGTGGTCTACATGGTGTCGGTGCTTCAGTTGTAAATGCTTTATCTGAATTTCTAGAAGTATGGGTTAAAAGAGATGGCAAACTATTCTATCAAAAGTTTGTTAATGGTGGTCATCCAGATGGCCATTTAAAAGAAATTGGCACAGTTGATATAAATGATACAGGTACTACTGTTCGTTTTAAAGCCGATGCTACAATCTTTGAAGAAACCCAAGAATTCGATTATGACGTTTTAAAAGAAAGAACACGTCAATTAGCATTTTTAAATGAAGGCATTAAACTTACTTTGGCTGATTATCGAACTGAACCAAATATCCACGATGAATTTTTATATGAAGTAGGTCTTGAAGAATACATTAAATTTATTAATGAAAATAAAACACCAATTCATGAACATATTATTCATGTAAAAGGTGAAGATAAAGCCGAAGTCAGAGGAAAAGAAGAAACTATCGCTGTTGAAGGTGTTATTCAATATAATGATGGTTATATGCCTAATTTATATTCATTTTGTAATAACATCAATACTCGTGAAGGTGGAACTCATGAAGAAGGATTCCGTCTTGCTTTAGTTAGAGTTATCAATAACTATGCAAGAGAAAAGAAAATTCTTAAAGATAATGATGAAAACTTCCAATATGATGATGTTAAAGAAGGCATGACAGCAATCATTTCAATTAAGCATCCTGATCCTCAATATGAAGGACAAACCAAAGGAAAATTAGGTAATTCCGAAGTTAGAAGAATTACTAGTGCTATTTTTGGTGAACAAATTCAAAGATTCTTAATGGAAAATCCAGTTGAAGCTAAAATCATTGCTGAAAAAGCAGCCTTAGCTAATAAGGCTAGACTTGCTGCTAAAAGAGCAAGAGAACAAACAAGAAGAAAAGGCGTTCTTGATTTTTCAACTCTTCCTGGAAAACTTGCTGATTGTTCTAGTAAAGATGCTTCACTATGTGAAATGTTTATTGTCGAAGGGGATTCAGCTGGTGGAAGTGCTAAACAAGGTAGAGTTCGTGAATATCAAGCAATCCTACCTTTAAGAGGTAAAATCATCAACGTTGAAAAAGCAAATCCTCATAGAGTATTTGAAAATGCTGAAATTGGTACAATTATTACTGCTATTGGTACAGGCATTCATGAAGAATTTGATATTTCGAAATTACGTTATAACAAGATTATTATCATGACCGATGCTGATGTCGATGGTTCTCATATTCGTATCTTATTACTTACTTTCTTCTATCGTTATATGCAACCTTTAGTTGAACAAGGTCATATTTATATTGCTCAACCACCTTTATATAAAGTTGAATGTGGTAAGACTGTTGAATATGCTTATAACGATGCTCAACTTGAAGAAATTCGTAGTCGTTTAACTGGAAAACTTAGCATTCAAAGATATAAAGGTTTAGGGGAAATGGATTATCAACAATTATCAGAAACAACTATGGATCCTGCTTATCGAACATTACTTAGAGTTACTATGGATGATGCAATTGAAGCAGATCGCATATTTGATATGTTAATGGGTGAAAAAGTTGAACCTAGAAAACAATACATTTTAGACAATGCTAAATTTGTTACTAATTTGGATATTTAATGAGGGGAGTGTTAGAAGTGAAAGAAGATTTAAAAGAATTTGCTGAACACGAAAAACAAGAAGATCAAGGTATACAAGATGTAAATCTTGCAAAAGAAGTTAAAACATCATTTCTAGAATATGCCATGTCAGTTATTGTAAGCCGTGCACTTCCTGATGTAAGAGATGGCTTAAAACCTGTTCATCGTCGTATTTTATTTGGTATGAGTGAAGCTAAAATGAGTGCTGGTAGCCCTTATAAAAAGTCAGCTCGTATCGTTGGTGATGTTATGGGTAAATATCACCCTCATGGTGATGCCGCAATTTATGAAGCAATGGTTCGTCTCGCTCAAAACTTTTCAACTAGATATCCTTTAGTTGATGGTCATGGTAACTTTGGTTCTATCGATGGTGATGGCGCTGCTGCTATGCGTTATACTGAAGCTAGAATGTCAAAAATTGCTATGGAAATGGTTCGTGATATCGATGAAGAAACTGTTGATTTCATGCCAAACTATGATGGTGAAGAACAAGAACCGGTTGTTTTACCTTCTAAATTTCCTAACATTTTAGTTAATGGCTCAACAGGTATTGCAGTCGGTATGGCAACTAACATTCCACCACACAACCTAGCTGAAACTATTGATGCTATTTTAGCAATTGCTGATAATCCTGATATTGAAGTTATTGATTTGATGCAAATCTTAAAGGGCCCTGATTTTCCAACCGGTGCTTATATTTTAGGAAAATCTGGCATTAAAAAAGCTTATGAAACTGGAACTGGCACAATATTATTAAGATCAAAAACTAATATTGAAACATTACCTAATGGCAAAACTAGAATCATTGTCAGTGAAATTCCTTATCAAGTAAATAAAACAACAATGATTGAAAGAATTGCTGAATTAGCTCGAGATAAAAGAATTGAAGGCATCACTGATTTAAGAGATGAATCAAGTGGTGAAGATATTAGAGTAGTAATTGAACTTAGAAAAGATGTTGTACCTGAAGTTTTATTAAATCAATTATATAAATTAACTCAACTTCAAGTAAGTTATGGTATTAACATGCTTGCTTTAGTTGATGGTGAACCTAAGATTTTACCAGTAAAAGACATGCTTAAATATTATCTAAAGCATCAAGAAGATGTTGTTCGTAGAAGAACGGTCTTCGAACTTAAAAAAGCTGAAGATGAATTACATGTATTACTAGGTATTATCGTAGCAATTGAAAATATTGATGAAGTAGTTCATATTATTCGTGCTTCTAAAAACATTGAAGAATCACAAACTGCTTTAATGGATCGTTTTGAATTATCTGAAAGACAAGCCAAAGCGATTGTTGCTATGCCTTTAGGTCGTTTATCTGCTCTTGAAAGTGAAAAGGCTGAAACTAAACGTGCTTCACTTGAAGGACAAATTGTTGAATTCAAATCAATTCTTGCTAGTGATGAAAAAGTATTTGAAATTGTTAAAAAAGAATTAACTGATATTAAGAATCGTTATAGTGATAATAGAAGAACTGAAATTATTTCTGGTGACTTCAATATTGATGACGAAGACTTAATTGAAAAAGAAAACATTATTGTTACTTTAACTGTTAATGGTTATATCAAACGTGTACCTGAAGATACTTATCGCACTCAACATCGTGGTGGTAAAGGTATCAAAGGTATGTCAATTAATGAAGAAGATATTGTCGATAAAATCGTCGTAACTAATACTCATACCGATGTTTTATTCTTTACAAACTTTGGTAAAGTTTATCGTATTCGTGGTCATCAAATTCCTGAATATGGTAGAACTGCTAAGGGCATTCCAGCTATCAATTTACTTAGCATGGAAAGCACTGAAAAAGTTAGATCTATCATTTCTATCGATAAATACGATGAAAATACAACTCTAGTATTTGTAACTAAACATGGTATCGTTAAAAGAGTTGCTATTAAAGAATTTGAAAGTATTCGTCAAAAAGGGAAAATTGCTATTGGCTTAAAAGAAGATGATGAATTAGTTGATGTTAAATTAACTGATGGAAATGCTGAAATCTTAATTGCTTCAAGCAATGGTAAACTTGTAAGATTCAATGAACAAGATGTTCGCTCTATGGGAAGAAGTGCTTCGGGTGTTAAAGGTATCAATGTTAACAAAGGTTTTGTTGTTGGTGTTGCTACTTCACTTGAAGGTAATTTGATCTTTGTTATTTCTAAAAAAGGTTATGGCAAGATGTCACCAATTGTTGACTATCGTTTAACTAAACGTGGAAGCCAAGGTGTACTTACTATGAAAACTACCGATAAGAATGGTGAAATTGCAACTATCAAGGCTGTAAATGGTACAGAAGATGTTCTAGTTGTAACTAACCAAGGGGTAGTAATTAGAACATCACTTGAACAAGTAAAACAAGCCGGAAGAAATACTTTAGGTGTTCGTATCATTCGTTTAAATGAAGGTCAAGAAGTTGCTTCTCTTGCAATCACTGAAAAACTAGAAGTCGATGAAAATGAAGTTGAAGAAGATTTGTTTGAAGAAGCAAATGGCCAAGAAAATAAACAAGTTGAATAGAATTGTTCCACGTGGAACACAGGAGGAATAAATATGATTGATATTGCATTAATCAGAACCAACAAGGAACTAGTAAAAGAAAACATTAAAAAGAAATTTCAAGATTACAAATTACCACTTGTTGATAAAGTTTATGAATTAGATATCGAAGCTCGTAAATACATCACTAAAGCAAGTGATTTGAGAGGTAAGAAAAATTCACTTAGTAAACAAATTGGTGCTTTATATGCTGCTAAAAAAATTGATGAAGCCAATGCTATAAAAAATGAAATTGCTTTAATCGATAAAGAATTATTAGATTTAGAAGTAGAAGAAGAAAACACCAAAAAAGCCTTAAAAGAAATCATGATGAAAATTCCTAACATCATTGATGAAACAGTACCTATTGGTAAAGATGATTCACAAAATGTTGAAATCAAAAAATATGGTGAACCAGCTTTAAAACCATTTGAAGTTCCATATCATGTTGAAATAATGGAAAAACTTAATGGTATTGATTTAGACAGTGCAAGAAAAGTTGCTGGTAATGGCTTTTATTATCTAATGGGTGATATTGCTCGTTTACATTCAGCAGTTATATCTTATGCTAGAGATTTCATGATTGATCGTGGCTTTACTTATGTTGTACCACCTTTCATGATTAGAAGTGATGTTGTTACTGGCGTTATGAGTTTTGAAGAAATGGATGCCATGATGTATAAAATCGAAAACGAAGATTTATATTTAATTGGTACTAGTGAACACTCTATGATTGGTAAATTTATCGATACAATCTTAGATGAAAAAGATTTACCTTATGTTTATACTTCTTATTCACCTTGCTTTAGAAAAGAAAAAGGTGCTCATGGAATTGAAGAAAGAGGAGTATATCGTATCCATCAATTCGAAAAACAAGAAATGATTGTTGTATGTAAACCTGAAGATAGCAAGATGTGGTTTGAAAAATTATATCAAAACACAGTTGATCTCTTTAGAAGTTTAGATATTCCAGTTCGTACTCTTGAATGTTGTTCAGGTGACTTAGCTGATTTAAAGAGTAAAAGTATTGATGTTGAAGCTTGGAGTCCTAGACAACAAAAATATTTCGAAGTTGGAAGTTGTTCAAATCTAACAGATGCTCAAGCTAGACGTTTAGGTATTAGAGTTAATGGTGAAAAAGGTAAATATTTTGCTCACACCTTAAATAATACAGTCGTAGCACCTCCAAGAATGTTAATTGCTTTTCTTGAAAATAATTTAAATGAAGATGGCAGTGTTAACATTCCAACAGTATTACAACCTTATATGGGTGGTAAAACTAAAATCGAAGTTACAAAATAATTTAAAATATAAAAAGAAGTATTGTTTTAAAAGATGATACTTCTTTTTTATAAATAAAAATCTTTAATGAGATATTGCACTTAAAAATAAAAAGATTATATAATGTCTTTGAAATAAAAAAAGCTATAAAACAGAAAGATGGTTGAAGCAAATGGGATTTTATATAAGAGATGTTTTTGTCGATAAAAAGGTAGTTTTAGCCCCTATGGCAGGGGTAACACAAGTGGCTTATCGAAGTCTTTGTAAAAGATATGGGGCAGGACTAGTTTATAGTGAAATGGTAAGTGATAAAGGTATTCATTATCATGATAAAAAGACCTTATCATTACTACAAGTTTCTAAAGATGAACATCCTATGGCTATTCAAATCTTTGGTGGAAATTTAGATACCTTGCTTGAAGCTGCAATTTATGTTGATAAAAATACCGATGCCGATATCATTGATATAAATATGGGCTGTCCTGTTCCAAAAGTTTTAAAAGCCCATGCTGGAAGCGATTATTTACTAGATCCTGAACGCATATTTTTGACGGTCAAAACGATAGTTTCTAATGTATCAAAACCAGTTACTGTTAAAATTAGAATAGGATATGATCATAATCATATTAATGCTTTAGAAGTGGCAAAAAAAATAAAAGAAGCTGGTGCTAGTGCAATATGTGTTCATGGTAGAACAAAATCAGACTTATATACTGGCACTGTAAACTATGAAATTATTAAAGAAATTAAAGATTCTCTCGGCAATTTTCCAGTTATTGCTAATGGTGATATTAAAACACCAATACAAGCAAAAGAAGTACTTGATTATACTAAATGTGATGCCGTTATGATTGGTAGAGCAAGTTATGGTAATCCATATTTATTTACACAAATAAATCACTATCTTGAAACTGGTGAATTACTTGAAAATTTATCGTTAGAATCGAGAAAAAATATACTCATTGATTATGCTAATGACCTACTTAAATTGAAAGGTGAATATATTGCTTGTCAAGAACTTAGAAAACAAGCTGGTTGGTTTTTAAAAGGTTTTTATGATTCAACAACTATTCGAAATGAACTTTCGCATCTTACTTCTTTCAAACAATTTTTAGATATCATTGCAACTATAAAGTGACTCCTTATAAAAAAAATAATTTTTTTTATGGTTTATGCGCGCGCATTATGCTATAATGGTTTTAGTTAATCGAATAATATTTATATTATTGTTCAAAATGCTTGTTTTTAAAAAGGAGGACTTTTATGAAAAAGAAATTAGGCATCCTACTTTCTGCTTTTGTAATGATATTTGCAGTTGGATGCGATAAAAAAACAGCAGGCAGTAGTTCATCAAGCTCATCAAGCTCAATTGATACTACGCCACAAGAATGTGAATTTTGTAATAGTAAAGCAGAACCTATTACCTATCCAGAAGCTACTGCTTACACACCAACAACATTTAGTGAATCTTCTTATTCAGTAACTTTAGATTCAACATTTGAAAATGTTGATGGTATTGATTTATATCGTGCTGAATATGAATTAACCAATGCTGCTTATGGTGAAGGACATATCACTGCTTATGTAACTGAAGTTGATCTATCTAAAATTACAATCGTTGCTGGTTCACCAAATAATTCAACAACTCAAACAACTACTGCAAAAATTGTTGACCAAGTTACTGCTTGGCAAAATGCAAATCGTAGAAAAGTTGTTTATGCAGCAACTAATGCAGATTTCTTTGGTAATAGTAAACCAGTCAACGCCTTTGTTAAAGATGGTGTTATTGTTAAATCAACTCATAATTATGATAGAAACGATTTACCTGTAAGTTCACCAATGCTATTTGGTGTCAGTGGAAATCAAGCTCAAATTGCTCCAATGACTAAATCAACAGATAGATATACAAATGTTGACGCAAGTTTAACATATGGGGTTGAAATTTATAACTACGATTGCTCATCTTCAACAACTTATGATATTAATAAAGGTGGTTCTTTAGATGCTTCTAAATTTACTTGGATCTATAGTGCAGCTATGAAAGTTAAAAATCGTAATGTTGTTGAACTTACAGCTGATTCAAATGTTAAAAATGTTGTAAATGCAAGAGTTACAAATAAATTTTATGTTAGCGAAGAACAAACATTAACACCATCAGGAAATGTTTCTTATTTAGTTGTTCCTAACGATTTTGCTGATATTTCTTTAAATACTCAAATGACCGTTGGATTTGTTAAATCTCCTGATGGCCAATGGGATTATTATGATACAATTTTAGGTGGAAGACATTCTTTAGTTGAACAAGGTGTACTTGCTCCAACTGTTTCACAAGAATCATCAAATGGTGCTAAAAATAGAGTTCCTAGAACTGCAATTGGTATCAAAAATGATGGAAAAGTTATGGTTGTTTCAATTGAAGATTTAGAATATGGTTCAAAAGCACCAAATAATACTGGCGTTAATTTAACTGAACTTGCTGATTTTATGCGTTATTATGGTGCTTATAACGCAATGAATTTTGATGGAGGGGGCTCTACTCAATTACTTGTAAATGTTAATGGCGTTATGTCTGTTAAAGTTCGTTCTTCAGATTATGGAACAGCTTATGTAAACACTAATAGCAGAAAAGTCATTAACACACTTCTAGTTGTTAGCAAATAACACTGAATGGAGAGCTCGAAAATGAAAAACAACAAAATTATTTTAGCATTGCCAATAATGTTAGCGATTACATCACTAACTGGTTGTGGAAGTAACAACACAAAAAAAGGCCCATCTTTAGCTGTTAATGGATGGGATCCAGTACTTGAATACAAAGGCGATATTGACTGTATGATGTATATCTATGGTCAAGCAGGAACCTATTTAGATATCGGAAACGATAAATGGACTGCAACTGATATTATCGATGGTAGTGCAGCGTTATTCTTTGCTGCTGCTCGTGAATTTAAAAAGATTTATCCAGATATTAAAATTAATTTATATGCTAATGATGGTCCAAATGGTAATCCATCTTACTTTGATAGTTACAATTCATATGTAAGTACTCATGGAAACCGTCCACCACACATTATGCACCACGTATCTTCAATTCCAGCAGTTCTTGAATCTGGAATTATTGCTGATTATTCACAATACAAAGACGAATTCCCATTATATAAATATTTGAACAAAGAATTGCTTAAATATTCAAATTATGGTGGCTTCCAAGCAAGTGTTCCATTTGGCGTTTACCCTAAAGGAATCACTATAAATAGAAATTTATATGAAGGCGCTCCTTCATATGGTGAAATGCCTGCTCCTGAAAAAGGTGAATGGACATTAGATGCTTTAGACGAAATAATTTCATCAAGACAAACATCTATTAATGGTGTAGCTGGTTTAGTTAACCTAGATATAGATATGCCTAACTTCATTATTCCTACAATTTATAAAAATTATATTGATGGAAGACCTGTTGAATTAAACACTCCAGAAGTTAGAAAAATGCTTGAACTTGAATATAAATGGAATACCAATAGTGTTTGGTTTAATCCAAATGATAGTGAAAAACTAGAAGGTCAAGAATGGCATAATTGGCAAAAAACAAATTTAATGGTTCAAGATAGAGCCGTTGTTCAATTAGACCGTTCATTTAGTATGGGGGGGTTATCTCAACTTGCTGTAGCAGCTAGTACTGATGAACATTTTGATATGTATCCATACCCAGGACTTACTGAAGATGATGATTTAACTCTTGGCGTTATGTTTGGTGCTTTACATTTAGGTAACCAATGTCCAGTTGATTCTAATAAAAAAGAACAATGCACAGTTAAACAAAGACAAGCTCAAGAAGCAGCTGCTTATTTTGCAACATTTATGGTTGCCGATCCACGTTCTATTAAAGCAGCTAGTGAAATTAATTGGGCTAGAGCAGCTGATGCTGAAAACACTGAAACCGAAGGTACAACGGGTGCTTTAGTTGGTGCTACAAAGGGCTTTCCAGTTTTAAGTCGTTTAGATGAAAATGGCCAACCTTATACATTACCAGTAAGTAGTGAAGGTGTTACTGATGAATATCAAACACAACTTTCATATTTCTTTAAATGTTTCCCAACTTGGGATCCAGATGAATATGAAGACACAAATCCAAAACCTGGAATCAAGAAGATTCTAGAAATGTATGCTGATGATGATTATGTTGTATGTTCAAATAACTTCTATCCATGGCTTATTCCAAATCCAGGAACTGGTGGAACTACCGACATTTTTGGTGTATGGAATAATAGATTCTACACTGAAGCATTAGGTGATATCAATATTGGTAGTACAACATGGGTAACTACTGTTGCAGGTTTATTAAATAACTGGCAACAAGATATCAATTCTAATACAAATATGGCATGGGAATACATTGAAGAATGTATGAGATCATATTATAAATTACCTGCTAATTTTGATATTACTCAAAAAATCTTTTAATTAATACAACATTACGAGAATGGAGATAATTTTTTTCCATTCTCGTGTTTGTCGTTTTAGGAGGAATAAGATGAAACATAAAAAAGCTAAACTGACGCTCTTTGGTTTAGGGGTGATGCTTGCCTTAACATCATGTAGCAACACAGTTAAACCATTTGATGTAAGCGTCGAAGATTTTGACCAAAGTGCAAATTATTTATTAGATCGTACTGGTGGCGATGATGATTATATTTACCGTTATAATTCCTTAATGGAAAAATATCGTGGTAGATATGTAAGTTCAAAAAATGAAAGAGTACTATATGCAACTAATGCTAGCCATCCTCAAGAAGATATTCAAGGTGAAGCTAAAGAAAACGTTGATATTTTGCTGTCTAGAAATTTAGGTGGAGAAATTCGTTATTCCATTATTACCGATAAAGATGGTAATCAAATTTCTAGTTTGGATACTGGGCTTTATACAATTGAAGTAGAATATTATCTACCAATTGATTTCCTTTCAGCTGGCTTAATTAGCGTTTATATCGGCAATTCTTTACAATTTTCATCTGCTTTATCTATGCAACTTCCATTATTATATGAAGATGATGTGGAATATAAAGAAAATGGAAGTAAAGATTTTGATGGCTATGTTAATAAATATGGTGATCAATTAGCTCCTAAAACAAAACGATATGGTACTTGGGCATCAGTCATGCTGAATACTAATATCAACGACACATCCGAAGCAGCACTTTTTGAAATTAATTCTAGTACTAGTTTCATTACTATTAGAAGTAACTCAGAAAGTACAATTTATTTACGTAAAATTAAACTAGTTCCTTATCAACCATTAATTTCTTATGATGAATATTATAATGATGTTAATAAAACATTAGGAACTGGTACTTATAAATTAAATGCAATTGATTATGCTTATAAAAATGATAAAGCTATTCGTTTATCAACTGAAATGACAGCAACAGTTGCGCCATTTAACAACTATAAAAAGTTAATTAATGTTTTAGATGGTTGGGATGTAGCTGGTCAAACAGCAACATGGAAACTAACAGTTGATAAAGCAGGTCTTTATCCTATTACATTACATTATTATAATGGTACAAATGAAGGACCAGTTTTTAGAACCATTGAAATAAATGGTAAAGTTCCTTTTGAAGAATTTAAAAACTATCGGTTTGAAAATACCGGTGCTGGTTATGCTAATGAAACATTATCAAAAAATGGCAAACCATTATATTATTTCTTTGATGCTAATAAAGAATATGAATTATCAATCACTTCTGAAAAAGAACCATTTAGTGATAGTTATTATAGTCTAATGTCTATTTATGATGATATTAATGACTTTGCAATTGAAATTAGAAAAATCACTGGTGCTACAGTTGATACTAATCGTCAATGGCGACTAACTACTATCTTTCCAGAAACTGAAGATCTTTTGAAGCATTATAAGAATGTAATTTATTATGAATATAATAGATTATCTAATCTAGTTGATGATAGTTCAATGATTCTATCATATTTTCCTAGAATGACTCAATTATTAGATGATTTCATTAAATCACCTAATAGCATTCCTAATAAGTTGGATCGTTTCTCATCTGGGGATTCATGTCTTGCTAAATTGATTGCTGATACAGCAAATCTACTTACAGCAACTAACATGACACTAGATATGATTTATTTAACAAATGATGATTCAAAGATTGCTAGAGCAAATGCTTCTGGTTGGGAAAACTTTAAAAATAGTATTAGTTCTTTATTTGATACTTTCACTTCAGATCGTTATAAAACTGAAAATGATCCAGATCAATTAAACGTTTGGGTAAATAGATCTTTAAACTATATCGAAATCATGCAAGCTATGGCTGATAATGATTTCACTCCTAAAACTGGAATTAAAGTAAACCTACGTCAAATGCCTGGTGAACAAAACTTAATTCTTGCTAATGCTGCTAATCAAACTCCTGACTTAGCACTTGGCGTTACCGCCGGTCTTGCTTTTGAATTTGCATTACGTGGTGATGCTTCTTATCCATTAAGTGATTTTGATGACTTCTGGGAAGTAGCAAAAAATATTCCAGCCGGTCAATTCTTATCATCATTATATCAAGATAAAATATATGGTCTTCCTGAAACATCAACCGCTCAAGTCTTATATGCTCGTTCAGATATCCTTGAAGTTATTGGTGATAACAACACTGAATTACCAATGCCTGAAGTTTGGGATGATTTAATTAATATTCTTCCACGTTTACAAAGCTCTGGTATGAACTTCTACTATCCAGCTAGTGTTAGTACTTCTTTAAAACCATTATCTGCTACAGTTCAACTTATTTTACAAAATGGTGGAAAATTATATGCTGACGATGGTTTTTCAGTAGATTTAAGAGCTGATGAAAGTATTCGTGGTTTACAAACCTTAACTGACTTATATACAATTTATGCTTTGCCTGCTGAAGTTGCTAACTTCTTTAACTCCTTCAGATATGGTTCTATTCCATTAGGTGTTAGTGATATTAGCATGTATATTTCTTTAAAATATGTTGCTCCAGAATTAGCTGGTAAATGGAAGATTGCTTTACCACCTGGAGTTAGACAAAACTGTTCAATAGCTGATGGCACATGTAAAGACTTAAATGGTGATGGTACACCAGATGATATTTCTCGTTGGTATATTTCCAATGGTTCAACCTCAATGATCTTTAATAAATCAAAGAAGATTAATGAAGCTTGGGAATTTAACAAATGGTGGATGAGTACTGATGTTCAAATTGAATATGCTGATACTTTACAATCAATTTATGGTCCATCATTCGTTTGGTTTAGTGCTAATAAAGAAGCAGCTAAAGAACTATTAGTTGATCCTGAAGTTCGTGATATCATGCTAGAAGCTCAAAAATGGATTACCGACTTACAACAATTACCTGGTCAATATATGATTCAAAGAGGTTTATCTGATATTTGGAACACTGTAGTACTTGGTAAATCTAGTAGTGGTACAGCCGCTGTTAAAATGACAGTTGCTAATGCCGTGGATTTAAATAAAGTTATTATTGACCGTGAAATTAAACGTAAGATGGAAGAATTTGGCTTCTATGATACAAAAACTAATAAACCTATTAAAGAATATAAGGTTAGAGATTATGATTGGATACTATCATGTATTCAAAACAAAAAATGTCCAGTATAGGAGGTGAATCATTGATATGAGTAATTCAAATGTAGATGCGGCTTATAATTCAAGAGTTAGACGTAATATTCATGGCTATACTCTTAAAAAAGCCGAAAAAACTAAAAGAAAAAGTAGACATAAAAATACTGGTATTAATGGTTCAGCTTGGGGTATCTTTTGTTTGGTATTTCCATTTGCCCTATTATTCTTTGTCTTTATCGTTGTTCCAGTATTTATGTCAGCATTATTAAGTCTTACTTACTATAATGCTATTGATACTCCTAGATTTGTAGGAATTCAAAACTACATTGATATGTTTACAAGAGACCGTGAATTTATGATGTATGTTATTCCACAAACCTTAAAATTTGCAATTATTGTAGGTCCAGGTGGTTATATTCTATCGTTTATTATTGCTTGGATGTTAGCTCAACTTCCTCGTGGTATTAGAACCGTACTTGCTTTAATTGTTTATACACCATCTCTTGCTGGTGGTGTCTTCATCGGTGTCATTTGGAAATCATTTTTCTCCGGTGACCAATTCGGTTATTTGAATGCTATTTTGATGAATCTAGGTATCATTAAAGCACCAATTGCTTGGCTTACCAATCCACAATATTTGTTAAGCATTACAATATTTGTTGCATTGTGGTCTTCATTTGGTATCGGATTTTTATCAATCCTTGCATCACTTTGTAATTTGGACCAAGAATTATTTGAAGCCGCACATATTGATGGCATTAAGAATCGTTTCCAAGAAACAATTTATGTAACGATTCCTCAAATGAAAGGATCAATGTTCTTTAGTGCGATTATGTCAATTACTGGAGCTATGAGTGCTGGTACATTAGCCGTTGACTTATCAGGATCTAACCCAACTCCACAAAACTCAGCTCAAACAATTCTAGCCCACATGAACGACTATGCATTTATTAGAAATGAACTTGGTTATGCATCCGCAATGTCAGTTGTCTTATTGTTATTTGTACTTGTCTTTTCAAAGATTGCATCCAAGTTATTTGCTGAAAAGGATTAAAGGAGGGATAGAAAGATATGGCAAAATTTCAAGTCACTCAGCTAAATCCTAAAAGATTTCAAGCGAGTCAAATCAAATTCTTAGTTATTCTCCTTTTAATTTGTACAGTTATGATTCTTCCAATTATTTATATTGTTAACCAAGCATTTAAACCATTGGATGAATTATTCTACTTCCCACCTCAACTATTTGTTAAAAATCCAACGATTTCTAACTTTACTGAGTTAGGAAGACTTGCAAGAACTACTGGACTTCCTTGGATTAGATATTTATTAAACTCACTAATCATCTCAGTAGTTTATGTTATTGGCGTTATATTTATTACTGTTTTAGCAGCTTATGCAATTTCTAAAAAAGAATTCCGTTTCAAAAAGGTATTGTTTAAAGTTAACCAATTAGCCTTAATGTTTGTTGCTGTAGCTGTTGCAGTTCCTAATTATTTAATTATTTCTTATTTAGGTTTAATGGATACTTTCTGGGTACACATTATTCCTTCACTAGCAGTTCCTGTTTATCTATTCTTATTAAAACAAAACATGGACGATGGAATTCCTAAAGAAATTCTAGAATCTGCTAAATTAGATGGCGCTAATGATTTACAAGTCATCTTAAAATTCGTTGTTCCTCTAGTTAAGCCAGCAATCGCCACTATTGCTATCTTAGCTTTCCAAAGCATTTGGAATTCAGGAGGCGCAAGTTTAATTTATCTAACAAGTGAAAGCTTAAAGACATTACCTTATTATTTAGGTTTGCTTCAAGCTTCAGCCGGAATTAAGGCTACTGGAGTTGCTGCAGCATCATCTCTAATAATCTTCGTTCCTAATCTAATTATCTTTATTGCAATGCAATCAAGAGTTATGAATACTATGGCAAGGTCAGGTATCAAATAATGAAATACATTAAAAAATTCTTTGCTTTAGTTAGCATTGCCTTAATTATTGCTGCAAGTGGCTTATTTGGTAGTTATTATGAAAATAATAGTAACAACATTAATCCTGGTCATGTAACTCAAGTTAAAGCTGCAACCGCTACAACTTATACGCAAACATACAATGCGGATAACATTCTAGTTAATGCCCCTGATGCTTATGAACCAGGTTCAACCTATGACACAATAGGTTTAGAAACTCCTCAAGAAATGTTTATTCATGAAGAAGAAGCTGGAGATATTGTTTATATTCTAAACACTCCTTCAGGAGGAGCAAGTCCATTCTTAATTAAGATGAATTTATCAGCAGAAAATCCTGCATCCACTGTTGAAAAAATCACTTTACCATTTGCTTATATGAATACACCAACAGGTCTATGGATTGTAAACATTAATGGTACTGATTGGATTTATATTAGTGATGCTAAAGCATCATTTACTATCTATAGTGGTGATACAACTCGTCAATTTACATTCACTGGTTTAATTTACATGGCTGAGTTAAATAATCTAAGTCATTATAAGATTATTACTGAACCAGCTATTGAAAAAGCCGGTGGTATTACTGAAAGATCTCCATCATTTGGTAGTAAAGACTTAACAAACTTTGAACCTTCTAAGATTTCAGTTGATAATGAAGGTAAAATCTATGTTGCAAGTCCTTCTACTGGTGCTGGTTTAATCCTATTATCAAATGCTTATTTAGATGTTGATAAATGGGGACCTAACAGTTATATTTCTAGTGAATTTATTAGTTTCTTTGCTGTTAATGCTGTTCAATATAACTTACTATACTACCTAGTTAAAACCTTTGGTACTGAAAAACAATTAAAACAAATTGATATTCCTGAACCAGTAGGCTTTACCAATGTCTTCATTGATAATAAGAACTTAACTTATTCAATGACCACTAAACCTAACAATGCTGATACTAGTAGTTATCCTAGCTTTACAAAGCATAAAACCGATGGTTCATCGATGTTTGCTTATAATGTTATTGGTAGTAACAGTATATCTGCTGAATTTTCAGATATTACAGTATCAAAAGATGGCATCTTATTTGTAGCCGATCAAAATGGTTTGATTTATGTTTATGGTCCTGATGGTGATTTCATTTATCTGTTTGGTAGTTCAGAAAAAACTAAACCTGATATTGTTGGTTTCTTTGAAATGTTAAGAGCTATTGGTGTTGATTCTCAAGATCGTATTTGGGCAATTGACCAATCTAAGAACTTAATTCAATCATTCAATCCAACTGATTATACTAAAAACATTTTCGAAGCTATTATTTCTTTTGAAAATCATGAATATGAAAAATCAAGAAAAGCTTGGGAAAATGTCTTGGTAGCTGATGAATTATCAGTCTTTGCAAATGATGGTATCGGAAAAGCTTATTATTACGATTTACAATTTGATGAAGCTGCTAAATATTTCTCAATTTCTAAAAATAGAAGTTTATATTCTGAAGCTTTCTGGGAAATTAGAAATAACTGGCTTCAATCAAATCTTGCCATTGCTGTTGTTATCTTAGTTGCAATTGTTGCAGTTCTTGTTGGTCTACATTATCTATTCAAATGTGTTCCAGTTCTTGCTAACTTCAAAGGTAAGGCAAAGACTACTGTGACACGAAGCAGAATCTTTAAAGATTTAACAGTAGGATTTAGATTGATAAGAAAACCTGTTGATACCTTCTATGAATTAAAGACAGGTCAAAGAGGTTCAGTATTAGGTGCTACATTATACTATATTTTAGGTTTAATTATCTTTACCTGGTACATGTATGGTAAAGCTTTACCATTCCAATACTTCAATGAAAACACGATGTATGCATCGATTGTAATCTTTGGATTTATTGGTGTAATTGCTATCTTTATTATTTGTAACTATTTAGTTTCAGCAATTAAAAATGGGGAAGGAACCTTTAAAAACATTTACAAGTTTACAGGCTATAGTTTATTACCTTTGATTGTTTTACTTCCAATTGCTGTTGGTTTATCTTATATCTTAACTTTAACAGAACAAGTTATTATGGATTTATTATTCCAAGTAGCTTTGTGGGGAACAATCTTCTTTGTAATAGTAGGTATTTTAGAAACTCACAACTATACCTTTAAACAAACATTCTGGAACGTTATTTTAACCATTATCTTTATGGTATTATTCGTTATTATCTGTTTAACAATCTTATTAATGTTTGACCAAGTATCAACATTAATTGAAAGTATTACTCGGGAGGTGAAACTTCGTGCTGGCTGGTATTAAAAAATATGGCAAATTGCTATTAATGAGTTTTCTAGTTTTCGCTGGTTTTAGTATCGCAACTAATCAACAACACGTTTATGCTGTTGATGATACTAATCGTAATGAACAATTTGCAGCAGCTGAATACAATGTGCCAATTAGTGGAGTTTCAACTGCTGATGGTTATGTAAAGATTTATGAAAATAAGAATTTTGAATATTTCTTTAGTGCTGGTAGTAATAATGGGAACAAAAATAAGAATATTTTGAAAATTAGAAACAAACAAACCGGTTTTGTTTGGTCTACTGGCGCAGGAAATTCAAGAAAAGATGAAATGCTTAGTCGTTGTACTCATATTAGAGCAAATACTCCTGAATACTTTGCTTGTACAATTGATGCTGGACCTAATAAAAATGGTGGCGATAATGAGGCCGCTTATGCTGAAATCAATCAATTATTAGGATTTTCTTACATCAATAAAGGTCAACCTACACCAAATGTTGGCTTAAAAGCCTTAACTGCTGAATTTGTCCGTCATGAAAAATATGCTAACAGATGGATGTTTAAGACCTCATTCCAAGTAAGTATTGATAAGAAAACAAGAAGTTTCAACTTTAATATGCGTTTCACATTTGATGAAAAAGGATTTAATGTTGATATCTTAGAAGAAGACATTTATGGTTCTGGTAGTTATTTAGTTGATGCTGTTTATCCTCTTCCATGTTTTGGTCAATCTGGTGGCAATATGTTAACTTGTAGCCTTGAAAATGTGGATGAAGATGGTTATGGTGATTGTGCCTTTTATCCTGAAAGTATCACTAAAAACCCAGCTACTGATTTACCAGGTTATGTCTTTATTCCAGATGGCTCTGGAGCCTTAATTCGTTATGATACGAATCGTGAAATGAACAACAATGAGTTATATTTTGATGTTTATGGTGATCCATATCGTGAAAAATATACTGATGTTGAATATTCAACTGGTGATCAAATCATGGAACATTCTTATGTTGATAGTAAGAAAATCATGATGCCAGTTTGGGGTGTATCGTATGGTAATAATCAAGATGCCTTTGTTGCTTATGCAACACATGGTAGTGAATATTTTGGCTTAGTCTTTAGAGGACGTAGCGATAATTCATCTAAATTTGCTTATTCTCAAACTAAACCTCGTTTTGAAAGAAACCGTACTTATAAATATAATTTCGGTGCTGCTGCTAGAACTATTCTATATCTAGAAGAAGATGAAATTTATAAATATGATATCGGTTTAAGATATGATATTTTAAGTGGTGATGGTTCTTTAGATAGCCTTCCTGCAAATTATATCGGTATGGCTTTATCTTATCGTAATTATTTAGTTAACAATGGTTTAATTAAAAAACTAACTGAAGATGAATTACATTCTGGTGTTAAAGTTGACTTTATCATGAGCGATGTTAAAAGAGCTATTGTTGGTTATGAAGATGTAATCGCTACTCATACTAATCGTTTACAAGAAATATTAAATGAATTTAAAGATATGGGTATTGATTATGTAACATCCTCATTACTAGGATGGCAAAATGATGGTATTGCCATGGCACATCCTGGAAAAAATAATTATAGTACTGGTGCTGGTTCTAAAAGCGGATTTAGAGACGTTGTAAATACTGCTAAGAAACTAGACTATGATATTAATTTCCAACAAAACTATGGCTTAATCAATAGTGACCAAATGCCAAACATTGGTGCTTATGCTGTTAAAGGTTTAAATAGAAACTATGGAACAATGATTCTATGGGATAATAACAAACCTGTTAAATGGTGGCACTATGCTAACCCTAACATGCAAATGACTTGGTTAAATAATCAAACTAATACATTATTAGATGATTTTGGTAAGACTATTGGTGTTACTATTGAAGGAACTTCAAACATCTTAGCTCCTGATTATGGAAAGAACTTAAGTTATGAAGATTCCATGAAAATCATTGCTAATGGTACTTATAAGGCTAGTAGTAAAGCAAGACTTGGTGCTGTTTCACCTAACATGTATTTATGGCCTAGTTTAACTGATTATTATGATATTCCTGTTTATAATTCTCAATATATTGCCGAAACTGATTCAGTTCCATTCCTTGAAATCGTTTTAGGCGGTCTTGTTAATTTATATGCAAGTTATTCTAACTTCTCATTCTATAATGATGAATCATGCTTAAAGATGATTGAATACAATCTAAATCCATCATTTATCATTACAGAACAATCAAATGAAGATTTAATGTATACTAATTCAAGAGATTATTATTCTACTGGTTATGGAAAATATAAAGAAATCATCAAAGAAGTTTATGAAAAAGTTAATCCTATCTTAACTGCTTTGAAAGGTAAAACTTTAGTAGGTCGTGAAGTTATTCCTACCGGTGATGATAATGACAATTTAGGTTTCTATGTTAATACTTATGCTCCATTTGTTGATGGTGCTATCCAAAATGATAGTAAAGTAGTTGTAGCAATCAATTATCAAAATTATGAAGTCACTTATGAGGGACATGTTGTTAAACCTATGAGTGCTATGATAATTAGTTAGGAGTGTGAGTAAGTATGGAATTTAAAGATTTAAGTATCGCTGCTGAAAGCACACTAAAATTTGCAAAAGAAGATGCTGATAGAGAATTTGAAAAGATTCGTCAAAAATATGTTAAACATAGAAATGCTAATGCTGTTCATTTAACAACTTCAATTGAAGAATATGAAACAGCTTTAATCGAATTAAGATTACAAATTCTAAAAGACAATTTAAATGCTTATTATGATGTTAATCCAAAATTATATGATTATGTTCGTTTGTTAAATGCTAAAAAAGAATTAGAATTTAGACATGAACATAATAAGATTCATCGTCACGATGTTAGTCGTGAAGCAGTTATGAAAGAAATTGCTACACGTCGTTATGATTTTGAAAAAATCGAAGTTGGTCTAGAAAAAACTTTATATGAAAAAGAAAAATATGACCGTTATGAAAAACTAGATTATGAACATCGTGTTGAACTTGATAAAGTAGTAGAAGAAATTGTTACTGCTAATAATGCCACTAATCCAATTAAGGTAACTTATGAAGAATTCTATAAACAAATGATTCAAGAATTTGAAGAAATTTGTAACAAGAATAAAGAATTAATGGCTGATTTATTCAATCAAGTAAATGTCATTGTTAAAGAAAACTATCAAAAACTAGCAATGACTGATAAGAAAACTAAAATCAATCAAATCTCATTAGAAAGAGATCAAAAAGCTAGGGATTTACTTGCTTTGCATCGTAAACTTCTTGATACTAAGGTTGATTTAAAAGTTTTAAAAACTCAACTTCGTGAAAAGTTACCAGTTGAAGAAACTTATAAAGAAGTTGAAGCAAACATCAAAGCCCTTGAAGATGAAATTAAGGTAGCTGAAGAAGCCATTGAAGCAAAGAATCAAGAAATCAAACAAGTTGAAGAAGAAATCGCAAAACTTCTAGAAACTTATAAAAAAGAATTCCTTGAACAAGCAAAAGTTAGTGAAAATAATGAATCTGTCGATAAAAACGACATTATTAGAATGATTAATGCTTGCTTTGCTAAAGAAAGTGATGAAGTATTTGATTCATTAATTCAAGTAATTAATGACTATGGTAAAAAAGAATTCAAGCCATTTGATGAATATAAAAAAGAAAAATTGGCTGAATATGCATCCATAGTTGATAAAGAATCGATAAATAATTATTTAAAATCTTTACAAGATCCTTCAGTAGACTTAAATGCTAAAAAAGAAGAAATCAAAAAAGAATATGCTGAAAAGTTGCAAGCCGAAAAAGAAAATTATTTATCGGTCAAAAGGGCAATTAAAGAAGCTCGTAACGAACGTAAACAAGTATATAAAGATAAGAAAAAAGAAGCTAAAATTAAATCTAAAAATGTTTCTAGTTCCTTTGAAAAGATGGAAATTAGAGATACCTTACTTGTTTATAAAAAAGAAATTAAAGAAGGCGACCGTGCTAAGTATAAAAAAGCAAGACACAATTATAGTTTAAAAGTTAAAGAAATAAACGAAGAATTAAGACTTGCTTTACTTGCAGTTGATCAACCTCAAACAGTTGTTGTTGAAGAAGTTTATCAAAGCAAACTTCAAAGATTACAAAAAGAAGATGCTAAATTTGAAAAACATCAAGAAAAACAACTTAAAAAGCAATTAAACTTATCTAAATATCGTAAGAATATGAATAAAACTCAAAGAGAAAATATTTTGGGTTATATATTCTTATCGGTATGGGCTGTAGGATTTGTTATTTTAACATTATATCCATTAATTTATACTTTCTTTTTAAGTTTTAGTGATGTTGGTTATCACTTAGGATATGATCCAGTTTTCTTTGGAAATGGTAAATTATTCCCTAACTGGGTGGGTTTTGAAAACTATTCAAATCTATTCTTTAACAACACTAGTTTCTTATATCAAAAATTACCAACATTTTTGATGAGTATGGCGTTTTTCCTACCAATTGTTGTATTCATTGCTTTCGTACTAGCAATGCTACTTAATACAAAAATTGTCGGTAAAACCGTATTCAGAATCATTTATTTCTTACCAGTTATCATTATTTCTGGTGAATTACTTAACATGTTACAAAACGATGGAGGCGGAAACGATTCCATTAGGTTAACAATTGATGGTACATTTATTTATTCAGTATTGAATTCAATATCTACCAAAGCTGTTGAATATGCAAACTTCGTATTCCAAAACTTCATTATTATTTTGTGGATGACTGGGGTACCAATTGTCTTATTCATTAGTGGTTTACAAAAAATTGATCGTTCATTATATGAGGCCGCTGAAATCGATGGTGCAAATAAATGGCAAGCCTTATGGACGGTAACGTTCCCATTGATTAAATCAGTTATCTTAATTGCTTGTCTATTTACAATCGTTCAAATTGCTTCAATCGATATGACTGGAATTAACCCTATCAAGAGTAGTGGTGATGCGGCTAATCCAGGAATTACCGAACTGATGTCAGGAACAACCGCAAAATATGGTATGGCTGCTGCTATGGCATGGGTTCAAACATTAATAGTTCTAGTATTTGTTGTTGTAGTATTCCTTCTTTTCAGAGAAAAAGAATTTGTTGAAAAACAAAAGAGTTACGAAGAAGTTGAAAGAATTAAGGCTAAGAAAGCTAGACGTAAAGCTAAAGCTTCAGCTTTCTTCCGTGTAGATGCTATTAAACGTGGTTGGGCAAAAGTTACAAGTCCAATTGTTAAATGGCGTCATACACGTCGTATGAAACTTCAAAAGAAGAAAGAAGAAGGGGGAGAATAGAATTTTATGGAAAAACTTAGTCAATCTATAAAAAATATATTTTATAAAATAAAAGCCTTCTTCACATCTACTGCCTTTTTGAAAAAGTACGATAAAGCTCGTAAAATCTTAAAGAAGGTTATTCCAGCAATTATAGTTTATGCTTTATTAATTTGTTTCAGTTATGTCTTTATGTATCCTATTTTAAAGATTATTGTTGACTCATTAAAGAGTGAAACAGACTTGATGAACCCAGATGTTGTATGGTTACCTAAACATCTAACTTTATCAAATTATACTAATGCTGCAAAGGTTTTAAGAATCTTTAAACCAATTTATCAATTCCCAGGAGCAAAAGAAGGTTTATATGCTATTCAATCAACTTTATGGAATAGTGCTTTATATTCCTTTATCGTAGCTGTTTGTCAAACAGTTGTTGCAGGTCTTGCCGGTTATGCTTTTGCTCGTTTCAATTTCCGTTTTAAGAAATTCTGGTTTGCTGGTTTAATTATTTCATTCGTTGTACCAGTTCAAGTATTAGTATTACCAAGAAAGATTATGATGAATCCAATCATTAATTTCTTTGGAACTCCTGCTAAAATGTTAGGTCTTACTGGTTCTAGTATCGAATCAGCAATCAATGCTAACCTTAACATTTTACAAACAACACCTATGATTTTGGTATCAATTCTAGGTCAAGGCTTAAATTCAGCAATTTTAGTCTTTATCTTCTTTAGTTTCTTTAAGATGATACCTCAAGCTCTAGATGAAGCTGCTCAAATCGATGGTGCTAACTATCGTCAAATCTTCTATCATGTCATTATTAAAATGAGTATTCCAACAATCTTAGTAGTATTCCTATTCTCGTTTGTTTGGAACTGGAATGATACATTTGTAATTGGTCAAATGACCTTGTTAAATGGTAATATTAGTGAAGCTTATAGATCACTTCCAAGAGCTCTAAATCAATTTAACTATAACATTTCTCAAGGGGCTAGCACATCTGGTGTTGATGAAAATAACAACAGAGGTTGGCGTGCAGCTGCCATTGTTATTTCAATTCTACCTTTGATTATCTTATATGGATTTACTCAACGTAAGTTTGTTGAAGGTATTGAAAACACAGGTGTTACTGGTATTTAAACAAAGCCATTTTAAAAGGAAATGTCGTGAGGCATTTCCTTTTGTTATACTATTTTTTATATTTTTCAATGAGATTATTACTTGTTTCAACCACTCTATCAATTAAACTTTGTGGTGATATTATTTTAATATGTTCATTGTATTGCATCACCCAATAATACAAGGCATTTTCATTACAATTAACAATGGCATAGATCTTTTCGTTTTCTTCAAAGATAATGGCATTTTTACCAAACCAATCTTTAACATATTGGATAGTGTTATTGTTATTTAATTCAATTTTAGCACTGATTGTTTCACCAGAATAAATATAGATGTGTTCATTTAGATATTTAGTGATTGAAAAGTTCTTTTCAACAGTTTCAAGTTCACTTAATTCCTTTCTAGGTTCATCATCAAGTACTTGTAAATCCTTAATAAAATCAATTCTGAATGTTTGTAAATCTTGATATTTACTACGATAGTTGCAAAGCAAATAATATTTACCAAAATTATTGATCAAATAATAAGGGCTTACATGATAGACATAATCATTCATTCTAGTAACTTTGTTACCTTTGCTATCATAAGTCATATATTTAAAAGCAATTTTCTTTTTGTTTTCGATAGCTTCAGTGATTTTACTAATTGAATAGAAGATTTGTTCATTATCAGTTTTGCTACTAAGTTCAGAACATTTGTATAAGTAATCAAAAGATTTTCTTTGATATTTTGATAGACAAGAACTGATTTTCTCGGAAATTTCTTTGGTTTTTCTTGCTGATATCGATTTAGATGAAAACAAAGCATCAATTAGATAAGTGACTTCAGTGCTATCAAATAAACGTTCACCTAGAAATACCCCTTCATTTGGAACTTTTACAATATCATAATCCATTTCGATTAAAAAATTAATGCCCGAACTAATTGTTCGACGATCAAATAAAAGACCATAGTCTTTATAAACCAATTGAATGATATCTTGTTGAGTTAAACAATGTTTTTCATCTGAATATTTTTCGAGCACTTTCAAAATAAAAATTAATAAACCTTTTTTACTATGTTCCATAAAGTCACCGTTCCTTATAGATATTGTAACATTTTCAATGTACAAAAAAAAGAACATTGTAAAAAATGTCGAATAAAAAAATCTAGGTCATCCCTAGATTCTTTCTTTTCTTTTTTTAAATTATTAGTCAGCAAAAAGTAAGTGATTAACAACCAAGCAGCAAACAAGGTCAACCCAACCTAAGATTGTACCTGTTACAGGAATGATAGCTAAGATTAAACCAAGAATGTTTGTGCCTTTTGGCTTTTCAATGACTGCAGTAACTCTAACAACAATTTCAGTAATCCAGTTTACAACAGGGATTAAAAGAAGTAGAATTTGAACAAGTCTTGATTGTTTATTAAACCATTTCATAATTTTCGCCCTCCCCTTACTTAAAGTATATGCCAATAGCCCTAATTTTTCAATGAAAAAATACATTTTTTTGTCGGTAAGGTCAAGAAAAGTTAGTAGAAAACAAATAAAAATTTTTAATTTGTAAAAAATGTTAAATTTATTACTTAAATTTTATATAATTCGACTGATTTTACACTTTAGGTAATGACTTAACAAATTCAAGTAAACCTTTTATATCAGACATATATTTTGCATCTAATGGAAGATTCTTACGATTGATTAATGAATCAGTTACTAGATAACAATCAATGTTTAATTTTTGAATGATTCCATCTTCTAAGACATCATTTCCAATCATTAATATTTCATTGTTATTAAGTTTAAATTTGTCGATAACTTCTTGATAATATTTAAGATTAGGCTTTGAATAATGACAATTTTCATAAGTAGTTACTATTCTAAAATCATTTTTATTTAAACCTGCCCATTTAATTCTTTGAAAGGTTGCAATTTTTGGAAAGATAGGGTTAGTTGTTAAATATAAGTTATAGCCTTTAGAAATCAAAGTATCAATTATTTCTTTGGCTTCTTTTTTTAAATAACAGCTTTCTTTAACAAATTCAAAATCATTTAAATAGAATTTATCAAATAAAGGTGCATGATTTTCTTTGTTATATCCTACTTTATTGTTCAATATTTCCCAAAACATTTCTTCGTTTGTCTTACTACCATCATTTAAAACCATAGCAGCAGTGCCTTCTTCAATTAAATCAACACTTAAATTCACTAAGTTATTTTTATAAGCAAAACCTAATAAATATTTAAAGTAGAGATGAAGAAATTTTTCTTCATCCATACCAAGTAAAGTTCCATCTAAATCAAAAAATATATCTTTATACATAATTACTTTTCCTTTGCTACATAAACTATAATGCTGGCATTAGTTCCAACATGAACACCAATTACTGGGCTGATTTCTTCAATTGTATAGTTATCAATTGTAAGTTTTTCTGTTGCTTTTTGAATCAATTGTTTCATACCTTCATCAGTCATACAATAACCAAACATAACTGGGTAATTATTATCGATTCCATCGGCAATTGTTTCATCTACAATGAAGTTTAAAGCTTTGTTTAACCCATGCTTTTTACCATATGATAATAAGGTTCCATCATTATCAAATGAAATAAGTGGTTTGATATTTAAAAGAGTTCCAATTACAGCCGTTGAACGTTTAATTCTACCACCTCTTAAAAAGGCATCAAGAGTATCAACAGCGGCTCTTAATTTAATGCGGTCTCTTAAATCATTGATATGTTTTACTAATTCATTTGCTTCTAGTTTATCTTTATATTTAATTGCTTCTAAGACTAGAAACTTTTCAACTTGAATGGTACCTCTTGAATCAATAACATGAATGTTTTCATAACCAACTTGAGATTTAGCAAGACAAGCTGTTTCATATGATCCTGATATTTTTGAAGAAAGCAAAATTAAGATGATGGTATCATTGTTTTCTTTTGCTTGTTCAAACATTTCAAGCCATAAGTTAAATGGTGGTTGACTTGTTGTTGGAAAAACATTTGAAGTCTTAAGTTTTTCATAAAATTGTTTGGCATTGATATCAATGCAATCGCGATAACTTTCTTTACCAAAATTAATAATTAAAGGAATAATTTCAACACCTAATTTCTTTCCTTCTTCAACACTTATATCACATGATGAATCAGCAATAATTCTAACCATTTTGTTTGTCCCCCTTTAATGCTACATCAACTACTTCTTTTAAAATGTTTTGTAATTGTTGTTTTTTATTTTCATCTAAATATTCAACTATCTTATCAATGATAAACATCCCTCGATAATCATTACGGTTATAGAAATCAAGAAATTTATCACTAACTTGAAGATATGAAACTCTTTTATCACTATCAGATACTTTTTTGATAATAAAGCCTTTTTTAACTAACTTTTTAATCTTATAAGCGGCATTAGGATAAGATATGTTAATAAAACTACTAAACTTTGAAATCGTTGGATTTTTAAGTAAATAAATCGTTTCTAAACAATAAAAATCAAAGGCTGATAGAAATTCTTCGCTTTCGTTAATTTCGTTAAATAGCCTTTGATAGAATTGTAATTTGTAGTTCTCATATAATTGTTGAAAATATGTTTGAATCATTTAAATCAATCCCTTCAATTAGTTAAAAAATTTTAACTATTTCATTTTAACTTATGAAAGGGCGTTTGTCAATAGATAAAAAAAGACTTATTGCTAAGCCTTCTTTTAAAATACATTCAAATGTTCAAGTAAAATTTTAACTCCAATTAAAATTAATATGATTCCACCGATAATTTGTGCTGGTTTTTGAAATTTAGAACCAAATAAATTACCAAGTTTAACACCTATAAAGCTTAAAATAAAAGTTATCACACCAATAATTAAAATAGCAAGATAGATAGAAGTGTTTAGAACTGAAAAAGTAATACCTACAGCTAAGGCATCAATACTAGTAGCTAAGGCTAAAACAATCATAACCTTGAAACTAAATGAATCATCAAGGTTTTCTTCTTTTTTAAAGGCTTCTATTATCATTTTAATGCCAAGAATTAATAAAAGACCAAAGGCAATCCAATGATCAACATTTTTAATTAAATGTTCAAATTGACTGCCAAGTAAATAACCTATTAATGGCATAATCGCTTGAAATAAACCAAAGTATAAGCCGGCAATTAATGCCTTTTTACCGACAGATTTATTACATGCAAGACCTTTACAGATAGATACTGCAAAAGCATCCATTGCAAGTCCAATAGCAAGTATAATTATTTCTATAATGCTCAAGCAGTATCATCCTTTCTATAAAACATATGTTTTATTTTTTATTAATATTTCTTTGAATTAACTTAATGATTTCAACAATTGGAATAATTGAAATAGCAAAAGCAAGAGCTACTAAATATTCAACAAATGAAATAGCTTCAAAATGGAAGATTGGTAAATAGATAACAGCTGTAGTTAAAGCAAGGGCGCCAAGTGCTGCTAACCATAAAATCTTATTTTGATTTTTAATAGTAAAAATTGATTTTCTTCTAGAACGTAAATTGAATGAATGGAATATTTCAACTAATGATAAAGTTAAAAAGGCCATTGTCATACCATCATTACTTTGAATAAAGGCAAATCTATGAGTAGGACCTAAATAACAACCCATTAAATAAGCAAGTAAAGTTATAGAAGAAATAATAATTCCTTGTAAAGCAATATCTAACCACATGTGGTTTGAAAAGATGCCATCTTTTGAATTTCTAGGTTGTCTATTCATGATGCCATCTTCTTTCCTTTCCATTCCAAGAGCAATGGCAGGAACACAATCAGTGATTAAATTAATCCATAATAAATGAACAGGTTTTAAAATATTAAAGCCAATTAAAGTTGCAACAAATATTGCAATAACTTCAGCCATATTAGAAGATAATAAGAATTGAATAGTCTTACGAATATTATCGTATACTCTTCTACCTTCTTCAACAGCTGATACAATAGTAGCAAAGTTATCATCGGCTAAAACCATATCAGCCACATTTTTAGTGACATCAGTACCAGTAATACCCATACCAACACCAATATCAGCATTTTTAATGGATGGAGCATCATTTACTCCATCACCAGTCATAGCTGTAATCTTGCCTTTCTTTTTCCAAGCATTTACGATTCTTACTTTATGTTCTGGTTGTACACGAGCATAAACACTATATTTTTCAATGTTTTCAAATAATTCATCATCGCTCATTTCATTGAGTTCATTACCAGTTATAACTTGATTTTCATTATCAATGATTAATAAGTTTTTAGCTATTGCCATAGCGGTATCTTTATGGTCACCAGTAATCATAATAGGTCTAATTCCAGCAGCTCTACATTGTAAAATAGCATCTTTTACTTCTTCACGTACTGGATCAATCATGCCAGTTAAACCAACATAACATAAATCAGATTCAATACTAGCTATATCATTATTAGGCAAACCATTTTTATATTCTTTAATGGCTGCACATAAAACTCTTAAGGCTTGATTTGCCATGCGATGGTTTTCAGCAAGTATTTGTTTTTTAGTTTCTTCATCTAATGGAAGCGTTTTTCCATCTTTATATATATAACTGCATTTCTTAAGTACTTCATCAGGAGCACCTTTAGTTAATTGAATAAGATTTTTATCATTATCTTCAAAGATAATAGACATCATCTTTCTTAATGAATCAAATGGAGCTTCCATAACTCGATGATATTTATTTTTTAATTCAGTTTTATTTAAACCTAATTTATAACCATAATTTACTAAAGCACATTCAGTAGGTTCACCTACAGCCACATGATTTTCATCAAGTTCAGCATCTGTACACATTGTCATTGCAAAACCTAGAAGTCTTTCATCATCACCAACATGTTCCACAACAGTCATCTTATTTTGAGTTAAAGTTCCCGTTTTGTCCGAACAAATTATTTGTGTGCAACCTAAAGTTTCAACAGCTGTAAGCTTACGAATAATAGCATTTCGTTTAGACATATTAGTAACACCAATACTTAAAACGATAGTTACAACAGCAACTAATCCTTCAGGAATTGCAGCAACTGCTAAACTTACAGCAATCATGAAGGTGTTAAGTACAGACTTACCAGTTATTGTATGAATTGAAGCATATTCACGAAGTAATGAAACACCAAATATGATGACACAAATGGCTAGTACTACAATACTTAAAATCTTACTTAATTGATTTAATTTCTTTTGAAGTGGTGTTGCTTCTTCTTTTGCTTCACTTAAAGCATTAGCAATCTTTCCCATTTCGGTATTCATACCAGTAGCAACGATTACTGCCTTTGCTCTACCATAGACTACATTACTACCCATATATAACATATTTTTACGATCGCCTAAAAGGACATCTTTATTATCATTTACTTCGATTCTATCGACAATTTTGTTAACCGGAACAGATTCGCCAGTAAGGGCAGCTTCTTCGACTTTTAAGCTAGCACATTCAATTATTCTAGCATCAGCTGGTATAGCATCACCGGCTTCAAGTAAAATGATATCACCAACCACTAAATTTTCACTTTCTAGAATTGTCATTTGATTATCACGTAATACTTTGGTTGTTGCTTTTGACATTTCTTGCAAGGCTTCAATTGCTTTTTCGGCTTTGTTTTCTTGAACAACTCCAAGAACGGCATTAATGATAACAACAACTAGAATAATAATGACATCAATAAATGATTCATCAGCAACAATTGCAGTAACAAGTGAAATAATAGCTGCTACAATTAAAATGATTACCATTGGATCTAATAGTTCTTTAAAAAAGCGAATAATCCATGGTGTCTTTTTTGCTTCAACCAGCTTATTTTTGCCGTTTTGCTCGAGTCTTTTTAAAGCTTCTTCGTTAGTTAATCCTACTTCAGTCGTATCATTTTCTTTTAATACTTCTTTATAAGATTTCAAGTACTCTTTCATTTTATCCATCCTCTCATAAATTAAAAAACTCAGATATCTTTGTTATACCTGAGTTTTGAATGTTTTATTCAAGATTCATGTATAGCAAAGAAATGCAATACATGAGTCTCATTATCTAAGACAAGCCAGAGTGATCTAAAATCAAACAGGATGTTGACTTTGTCCCGTACTTAGTACGTTAATTACTCCCTCACACGAAATAATTTTAATCTTATATAAATGAATTGTCAAAAGTTTTATGATTAACTTTTTATTTTTTTAACATATAAAATTGTAGTGCACAAATTGTTTTGGCATCTTTTATTGTGTTAGAAGCAATTAATTGTTTGATTTCATCAAGAGATGCTTCTAATACTTCGACAAATTCATTTTCATCTAGGTTTTGCTTAGTTTTAACTAAATCTCTTGCTTCATATAAATAGATGATTTCATCAGTATAAGCACAACTAGGATAAATATAGCCAAGATATTTTAAGGTGTTAGCATGATATCCTGTTTCTTCTTCAAGTTCTCTAATAGCTGCTTTATCTTCATCTTCATTTTTATCGATTTTACCGGCAGGAAATTCATAAAGCACTTCATCACAAGGATATCGATATTGTCTTTCTAGTAGCACTTTATTATTGCTTAAAAAGGCTATAATGCAAACGGCTTTTGAATGTTTTATATATTCTCTAGTGGTTTCTTTTCCATCAGGGCATATAACTGTATCTTCAAAAACATTTAACAGTTTACCTTGATAGACATTTTTACTACTCTTTTTTGTTTCTTTTAAGTTCATGATATCAAATCCTTTTTATAAAATTAAAACTAAACTACCAATTAATATTCCAAGTAAAAGGAATAAAGAGATATATTTTGATTTGGTTAGATAATATGCTTGAGGTAATAGTTCGGTGAATATGATATATAAAATAGCACCAACAGCAAAAGCTAACATAATCATTAAAACTATTGCGTTTATTGTACCAAATAGATAGCCACAAACAGCACCAATTAATAATGGTAAAGAACTTAAAATGCCGATAAAAACGATATTTTTCTTTTTCATATTAGCTTGAATAAATGGCATTGCCATTGATATTCCAACAATGATATTGTGAAGGCCAATCAAGATAGCAAAGATATATTTGGTTGCTTCTTTTTTTTCTAAAGCAAATGTTACACCTAAAGATATACCTTCTGGGAAGTTATGAATACACATAGCAATAAATAGAATTAAACCAGCATGGAATAAATGTTTTTTATCATGATGTTCTTCAGTGTTTTCAATAAACAAGTAAGCATGAGCCCTATCATGACATACATGATGAGCTTCATCAACGTGACATTCATGGTCATGTCTATGATGTGAGCAATGATCAAATAAAGTATGTAAAAAGAAAATCACAAAAAAGAAAGCAAAGATGATAAGTAAAATCCATGCAAAATTGAAATTCTTTTGTTTACTAATTTCAATCAATTCTGGAAATAAATCGATAAAGCAGATGCTTATCATGCTACCTGACGCAAATGCTAAAAAGAAACTAGTTACTTTTGAATTTTCTTTTTTAATAAATAATGCAATTAAAGTACCAATTAAGGTAAATAATGTTGATACTATAAACGCAATAATAATTAACTTTAACATTAAAAGCATCTCCTTAGTTTTCCACTAATAAGTATACATGAAATTAAAATAATTTCATCTATTTATTTTTTGTTTTAAAAATTTTCTTGCTACTTTTGCTAGCGAAATCAACAATTTTTTGAATTTGTACTTGAAAGGCGATTTTTTTTATGTTAATATATACGAGCACGTAAGTTTACGTGTTATTTGCCTTGTTAGCTCAATCGGTAGAGCAACCGGCTGTTAACCGGTAGGTCGTGGGTTCAAGTCCCTCACAAGGCGCCAGTGGCCTGTTGGAGAAGTGGCTTAACTCACATGCCTTTCACGCATGCATTTTCACGAGTTCGAATCTCGTACAGGTCACCATTTTTATGCCGACTTAGCTCAATTGGTAGAGCAACTGATTTGTAATCAGTAGGTTGTGGGTTCAATTCCTATAGTCGGCACCATTTTTTTAATTTATTTCGCACCTGTGGCGGAATTGGCAGACGCACCAGACTTAGGATCTGGCGCCTTGTGCGTGGGGGTTCAAGTCCCTTCAGGTGCACCAGTTGTATTCAAAAAGTCCTAAATTTAGGACTTTTTTATTTTGCTTTATAGCCAAATTATAGTTGGTTTGTATACGTCAAAATTTTACACCCACTTACAAAAAAAGTCAGCCCTAGATAACCCAAGGCTGATTTTTAATTTCCAATATTTTTTCTGATTTCTTCTGAGTATGGTAAAAGTTCATCAACTGGTTTGTTCTTGATGTTCGTGAAAACATAATTTAAATATTTTTCAATATTGAGATTGTTGATAAGTATACGTCAAAATTTTACACCCACTTACAAAAAAAGTCAGCCCTAGATAACCCAAGGCTGATTTTTAATTTCCAAT